>JAHEBH010000077.1 GCA_024642335.1 Erythrobacter sp. | reverse complement strand
GCCGACCCCAGCAATTTCAACGTTCATTCGGGTCCGATTGCCGCCGTCGATGGCTCGGTCGATTTCAGTTGGGATTATGACGACGTGAATGACGAAGGCGGGCAAGTCAGTCTTCCCGGTCGGCCGGGCTGGGTCGGCTTTACCGACATCTACTGGATGTCGGCACTGATCCCCGAAGCCGATACGCCGAAGCAGATCTCCTTCAGCGAGGCCGGGGCGAACAAATATGCCGCCGTGCTTCTCTATGACACGGCGACCGTCCAGCCGGGCGCTACGATGGAGAAGACCACGCGCCTGTTTGCCGGTGCCAAGGAAAGCGCGGTGCTCGATGCCTATCAGGCTGCCGGCGTCGAACAGTTCGGCCTCGCCATCGACTGGGGCTATTTCCGCTTCATCGCCTGGCCCATGTGGCAGGTGCTGATCTTCCTGTTCGGCCTGGTCGGCAATTTCGGACTGGCAATCATCTGCCTCACCGTCATCATCCGCTTGCTGATGTTCCCCATCGCGCAAAAGCAGTTCGCCAGCATGGCCCAGATGCGCGCGGTACAGCCCAAAATGAAGGCGCTGCAGGAACGCTACAAGGACGACAAGCCGCAGTTGCAGCAGGAAATGGCCAAGCTCTACAAGGAGGAGAAGGTCAATCCGCTGGCAGGCTGCCTGCCGATTTTCCTGCAGATCCCGATCTTCTTCGCTCTGTACAAGGTGCTGCGCCTCGCCATCGAAATGCGGCACGAGCCGTTCTATGGCTGGCTCAGGGATCTCTCCGCGCCCGATCCGGCGACGATCCTCAACCTGTTTGGTCTGCTGCCGTTCGACCCGCCCGGCTTCCTTGCTATCGGCGTGCTGGCGGTATTGCTCGGCTTGACCATGTGGCTGCAGTTCAAGCTCAATCCCGCGGCGATGGATCCGATGCAGCAGCAGATATTCATGATCATGCCCTGGGTGCTGATGTTCGTCATGGCGCCTTTCGCGTCCGGCCTGCTGCTGTACTGGATCACCTCCAACATCCTGACACTTGGGCAACAGAAATATCTCTATTCAAAGCACCCGCAATTGAAGGCGCAGGCGGAAAAGGAAGCAGCGGACAAGTCTCGTGCTGCCGCCAGCAAGGACTAGCGTGGGAGAGACGACGCCTGAGCAGGAAGAACTGGCTGAAGAGGCTCGCCGCCTTTTCTCGGGCCGCGTCGAGTTTCTGCTTTCCGCGCCGCAGCTGAAATTCATTCCCGATCCGGACTTTCCGGAGGTGGCTTTTTGCGGGCGTTCCAATGTCGGCAAGAGCTCGCTGCTTAACGCGCTGACGGGCCGCAAGGCGATCGCGCGGACCTCCGTGACTCCGGGCCGCACGCAGGAGCTGAACTTCTTCGATGTGGGTGACCCGGTGCTGTTCCGCCTGGTCGATATGCCCGGCTATGGCTTTGCCAAGGCGCCGGTAAAGGTGGTCGAGAAATGGCGCAGCCTGGTGCGCACCTTCCTGCGCGGGCGCGTGCCGCTGAAGCGTACGCTGGTGCTGATCGACAGCCGCCACGGGATCAAGGACGTCGATCGCGAGATGATGAAGATGCTGGATGAGGCAGCGGTCGGTTACCGGCTGGTGCTCACCAAGGCAGACAAGGTGAAGGCTTCCGAATTAGAGGCAGTGGCGGAAGCGGTGCGTTCCGAAGCGAGAAAGCATCCCGCCGCGCATCCAGTGCTGCACATCACCTCTTCCGAGAAAGGCATGGGTATCGCCGAGCTGCGCGCTGCCGTTCTGGAAGATGTCCGGAGCTGACCCAAGGATCAGAATCCATACAAGCAGATCGAGAGATTCCATGAAAAAGGGCACCCGTTGGGGTGCCCTTTCTCTATCTCGTTGTACGTCGGCTTAGGCGCGACCGCCGAAAAGCCAATCCCAAATACCACGGCCCATAGCGTGTCTCCTTGATTTGACACGACTTTTATGGGTTAACCATTCTTGTTTGTAAAGTTTAAACTATATCTCTTAACCGCTCTTCATGCTTAAATGATTGAAATTGCATAATTTCCTGAAGTGGGATTGGCCGGGAAATTCCGAAACCCTGGGCAATCGTGCCCCCGGAATCACGCAATTTGGTTAATGTGGCGGCATCTTCGATGCCTTCGGCTACCACTATGATTCGCAAGTCCTTTCCCAGTTGGAGAATATTGCGAACGATGGCCTCGGCCTTGGGATTGTCCTTGATGCCAGAGGTGAAGGTCCGGTCGATCTTGAGTTCATCGAAAGGCAGGCATTGCAGCGCTTCGAGGCTGGCCGCGCCGACGCCGAAATCGTCCATCGATATCTTGGGGCCAAGCGCCCGCAAATCGCTGAGGATCTCGTTGGCACGATCGAAATTCGATATTCGGTAGGTCTCGGTAATCTCCAGCGTCAGTTTCTCCGGGTCAAAGCCGGTTTCTTCCAGCACTTCGCGAACCATTTTGAGAATGTCGCGCTCATGTACCAGCGTCGCCGAGATGTTGACTGCAACGGGAATGTTGAGACCGCGTGCTGCCAGTGCGATGCCCGCCTTGCAGCCTTCAGTCAGTACGTGACGGGTCAATTGTGTCATGCGCCCGGCATTTTCGCATTGACGGATAAAGTGGTCGGGCGGAATGAGGCCTTTGACCGGGTCTCTCCAGCGAACGAGCGCTTCGACGCCGACCATTTCGCCCGTTTCGATCAGGACCTTGGGCTGGAAGACCAGGTAGATTTCGCCGTTGGAAAGCGCCGCATCGATGCGGGCCTGGAGCGAGATGTTCCAGATCAGGTCCTCATCGCTGGCCACCTCCGCGATGGCGATAGGTTCATATGTTTCGTTCGTGCGTTCGGCCGCATCAACGGCTGCGGCAAGGCGGCGCGTAACATTGGGGCTGGCGGTAAGGTCCACGCCAAAGGTGATGCCGACATCCACCTGGTTTTCGCCAACGAGCAAGGGCGAGGCAAAAAGCGCGCGCAGGCCTTCAAGGTGATCGCGGATCAGCGCGGGTTCCTTCTCGGGGAATGTCCAGGCTATCAGATGCCCGGGGCCGACATATATGCTCGCGTCCTTCTTGGCAGCCTTGAGCCGGCCTACGATGCGAAGCAGGTATTCCGCGTGCAATTCACTTGGCAGAGTACGGCGGACTTCCTCGAAGCGGTGAATCTTCGCCACGATGATTGCGGGGACCGTCTCCGCTGTGTCCTGATCGGCTTCAAGTGCGGCGAAGGTGGGAAGTCCGGTATCCGCGTCGACAAGGCGATAGTTCTTCTTCCAGTTCGCTCTTGCCCGGAGCAGCGAATAGGTGCCGAGCATCGTCAGGCCCCCTGCTGCCGACATGATTATTCCCAGTGTGGCGGTGATGTATACGCAGGCAAGCAGCGTCATGAGGCAGAGCGCGACGACCGAATTTCTCAGCCAGCGATTTCCTGCAATGCTGGCCAGCACAAGCGCGCACAGAATGGAGAGGATAACCAGCCATTCATCGACAATCCTGGTATATCCGGCCTTGAGCGTCTCGGCCGCATAGATATCGACCATGGTCGCCGGCACGTCGATATGCCCCGGGATATTGGGTGCGTTGGTATCTGCACGGTTCAAATTGCCGATGACGACAACTTTGCCCGCGATGTCTTTAGACAGCTCCTCTAGGGCACCCGGAGAATCCGGAGAAGGCAACAGGTCTAGAAATCGATGGGAAGGTATTGTCGACCGTTCGAAGCCATAGTTTATCGGATACTCGCCAGCCAATACCGGAACGTCGGCGATGGATGCAGCCAGGCTCGGCATTTGCTCGTCCCGATAAACAACGGACGCCGGCATGTTCCAAGTATAGCCGATATAGTTCTTCCAGCGCATGCTGCCAACGACTGGAACGCCTGCGCTTACACTGCCGACACTCTGGCTGAGATCAAGTTCACCATTCAGGTCTGTGGCAAGATTGCGGACCAGATAGGCATTGCCGTCGAAGGCGCGAAGGGCCGCGTTGAGTGCCTTGTCGGTGCCGGGATCGACCGACCGGTTGAAAGTCATGTCAACGTAGGCGCGTTTCGCTCCGGCTTCGCGCAAGCTGTCCAGCGCCCTGGCCAGTTCCTGCCTTCGTTCGGGGAATGAGGGATCGGTCAGATCGCTGCTCGAACCGACATAGACGATCTCGCCAGAAGCCTCGAAGGCGGAAACGCGCGATTGCGCGACCCAGGTGACCTGGTCGAGAGGAGAGAGCACCGTGGAATAGCTCAATGCCAGCGCGATCAGCCCCGCCAAAATGGCATGGCGGATACGTTCCATTGCGCTGGTCCGATCCTTGCTCATTGCCATTCGGCTGACCTTGTTCACCTTTATTCCGCCCAATTCGGGCCAAGCAGCAAGGAACCTACGCATTCGATGGTTAACAAACTCCTGACAGCGGGCATTTCCTTATACCTATCTTAAGCGTGATTTGCGGTGTTTAGCCCGCCTGTTCATACTCGACAGTAATTGCATGAACGCGTAGGGCTGCAGCCCACACGGACAGGGATTCTCGATGAAGCTGATCATCGGTAACAGGAACTATTCCAGCTGGTCGCTGCGCGCTTGGCTGGCGGCCAAGCAATCCGGCCTTATGTTTGAGGAACTTACCGTTCCTCTCTATGGCGATGACTGGGAAACGACGAAGCGCGATCAGGGCCAATTCCAGCCTTCCGGCGGCAAGGTTCCGGTCTTGTGGGATGGCGATGTGGTGGTGTGGGACAGCCTTGCCATCATGGATTACCTCGCCGACAAGGTGGGGCGCGACCGTTTCTGGCCAAAGCAGGATGCAGCGCGCGCCATGGCCCGTTCGATGGTGGCGGAAATGCATTCCTCCTACGGATCCTTGCGCGGCCAATGCCCGATGAATATCCGCCGGAAGATCGCGTTGGAACTGTCGGACATGGCGCGGAAGGACGTGGTTCGCATCCTCGGTCTGTGGGCGGAGGCGCGGGCGCGCCATGGCCATGGCGGCCCCTTCCTGTTCGGCAGTTTCGGCGCGGCGGATATCTTCTACGCCCCCGTCGTCAGCCGCTTCATCACCTATGGCGTGGCTGTTCCCGGCTTTGCGCAGGCCTATATGCAGGCTGTGTGGGAACATGACTGGTTGCAGCAATGGACTAAAGCCGCTTTGGCTGAAGACTGGACCATTCCGCAATTTGAAGTGGGTGAAGCTGCATGAGCGGATCTGCAGCAGAATTGGCGCAAGCGCTGATCGCGTGCGAAAGCGTCACGCCAGCGCGTGGGGACGTGTTCGATTGCCTTGAGCGGGTGCTCGGCCCGTTGGGTTTCGAAGTGCATCGCTTTACCAAGGGCGAGGGCGCCGAAGGGACGGATGAGGAGCCGGTGGAGAACCTCTTCGCCATCCGCCGCGGTCCGGCGGGCAGCAAGCACTTTGCCTATGCCGGCCATGTCGATGTGGTGCCGCCCGGTCATGGCTGGGCGTCGGAAGCTTTCGTGCCTGAAGTGCGCGGCGAGCTGCTCTACGGCCGCGGCGCTGTGGACATGAAGGGGTCGGTCGCCTGTTTCATCGCCGCCCTGAAGGACATCCCGGCAGAGACCGGCACGATCAGCCTGATCATCACCGGCGACGAGGAAGGCCCGGCGCTCTACGGCACCCGCGCGCTGATAGACCTGATCCGCCATCGCGGCGACATCCCGGATCTGTGCCTTGTGGGGGAGCCCACCAGCGTCAACCGGCTGGGCGACATGATGAAGATCGGTCGCCGCGGATCGGTCAACATCTGGCTGGAAGTCGAAGGCGTGCAGGGCCATGTCGCCTATCCGCACCTTGCCGACAATCCCATGCCCGGGATGGTCGCCATGCTGGCAGAGCTCGACGCGCTGCATCTCGACAACGGGACCGACTGGTTCCAGCCGAGCAACCTCGAGATCACCGAATTCGACGTGCCCAACCGCGCACACAACGTCATTCCCGGCAAGGCCAAGGCACGAATCTCCATCCGGTTCAATGACTTGCACAGCGGAGCCGAGCTAGCCGAGCTGGTGAGCGCCATCGCCGCAAGGCATGGCGGCAAGGCGCTGCCGATCATTTCGGGCGAGCCTTTCCTCACCCCGCCCGGCGCATTCTCGCAGATGATCGCCGATGCGGTGGAAGCGGAACTGGGAATAGTGCCCGAAGCCTCGACCAGCGGCGGAACCTCGGATGCGCGCTTCCTCAAGGATCTGTGCCCGGTCATCGAATTCGGCCTGGTCAATGCGACCATGCACAAGACTGACGAGGCCGTGGCGCTGGCGGACCTGGAGGCATTGACCCGGATCTATGCGCGGATCGTGAAGGCGGCACTGGAGGACAATCAATCATGACAGCCGAGGCCGAACGGAGCGCCGCAGAGGGTAACACTGCGGGACATGGCAAATTGCAATGGCGCATATTGATCGGCTTCGTGCTGGGCCTTGCGACAGGCCTCCTGACCTACACATTCGCGCCCGGTGCCGAATGGGTTGGCACGGTGGTGACATATGTCACCGGCCCCATCGGCCAGATATTCCTGCGACTGCTGTTCATGCTGGTCATCCCGCTGCTGTTCAGCGCGCTGGTGGTGGGCATCGCCGAAATGGGCGAGATACGGGCGCTGAAAGCGATCGGCATCCGCACGCTCGTCTATACGGTGATCGTGTCGTCCATCGCGGTCGCCATTTCCATCGCCGCGGTGAATATCATCCGTCCGGGCGACGGTGTTGATCCGGTTGCCGCTGCCGAATTGCTGGAACAGGGTGGGGAGGGCGCGGCCAGCATCGTCGAAGCCTCCGCCAATAGCGGTGCGGGCGTGAACCAGCTGATCAATATCGTGCCCAGCAACGTCATTTCCGCCATGTCCAACAATGACATTCTGGCGGTGATGTTCTTCGCGCTGTTCTTCGGCATCGGCCTGCTGGTGGTGCAGACGCCGCATACGCAGACGCTGAAGAACGGGATCGAGGGCATCTTCGAAGTGGCGATGAAGCTGATCGGCTTCGTCATCCAGCTCGCCCCAATCGCCATCTTCTGCTTCATGTTCAACCTTTCGGCCCAGTTCGGCTGGGACTTGCTGGCCAAGCTCGCCGCCTTCGTGGCCGTGGTGCTGCTGGCGCTGGGCATCCAGATGTTCGGCGTCTTCCCGCTGCTGCTGAAGTTCATCGCCCGCAAAAGCCCCGCCGCCTTCTTCCGCGAGACGCGCGAGGCGAGCTTGATGGCTTTTTCCACCGCCAGTTCCAACGCCACGCTGCCCACCGCGCTGCGGGTGGCGGATAGCGAGCTCAAACTGCCGCCGCGCATCGCCCGTTTCGTGCTTACCATCGGGGCCACGGCCAACCAGAACGGCACGGCGATGTTCGAAGGCGTGACGGTCTTGTTCCTGGCGCAGTTCTTTGGCGTGGAGCTGACACTGGCCGATCAGGTCTTCGTGATGATCGTATGCATCCTTGCCGGGATCGGAACGGCGGGCGTGCCCGGCGGGTCGCTGCCGGTGGTGGCGCTGATCCTGGCGGGGGTCAACGTCCCGCCCGAAGGCATCGGCCTGATCCTTGGCGTGGACCGTTTCCTCGACATGTGCCGCACCACGCTCAACGTCGTGGGCGACCTGGTGGCAGCACAGGTGATCAGCGCGACCAGTGCGGACGAGGCCGGGCCGGAGATTGCTGGCACGTAAACGCGCTCAGCACCTATTCGGCAGCGATGGGCTGACCCACGGCGCAATTTTCCACGCAGCGCGTGCGCGCAGATGGCCGCAAACCCCCGCTGACGCTGATCCGCGCGCCATTGTCCATCTGGTAGGAAGCGGCATCGGTTCCCTCGAGCGCGTCGATATCGGCGGGAATGGCAGCGTCCTGACGCACTTCGCGGGACCCGTTGCGAGCGGACGAACGGCTGTTGCTGCTGATGGTCGCCGAGGCATTTCCCATCGCCCGCCCGATAGCCGAGCCCAGCGACCGGCTTCCTGCCTCGGCGGTCTGGCCCGAACCGGAGAGGATCACCGCGGTTTCTGCAGCATCTTGCGCCTGTGCAGGGACAGCGACCATTGCCAGGGCCGCTGCCAATGGAGCGGCCCATATCCATCGCTTCGGCATTGCAAATCTCCCGGTGAGAATGCGCACAGGCTGCGCCTGTTGGCGGCGTTATGCAAGGGCCGGGCTGGACTGACTTTACACATTTAACACTGTCCAAAAGGAAAAATCCGGCCCTCCCCGCTGCGCCTTGGTGACAGGGTGAGGCGAAGGGCGAGGGAACCTGCATGCGGGCAACGCTGGCATGGGGCTTGCGCTGTAGGAAAGGGCTGCGTTTGGGTGGAAAATGAATACACTCTATCCGTCATGCTGAACTTGTTTCAGCATCCATCCCGCATCCCGTGGAGGTCGCGCAATTTGAGAAATGGATCCTGAAACAAGTTCAGGATGACGAACGGGGAAGGTCCGCAATTGGGTGGAAAGCGGAC
>JAHEBH010000004.1 GCA_024642335.1 Erythrobacter sp. | reverse complement strand
ATCACATCACCATTGGGCGCCGTACCTGCGGCATGTTCGACGAAATCGACCAGCAATCCGTCGCGCGCGCCGAATACGGGGTCGCTTTCGAGGCGCGTCGACAGGCGGTCGAAGATATGCGTCACCAGCGTCGGATGGCCCTCTGCCCCGACCTTGAAGTGTATATGCGCGGGCCGTACGGCAGAAATATCGGTTTTCGAAAACAGCTCGCCCACAGGGCCGTCGGTGGGAATCGAATAGTCGACCGGCATCACGGTGCGGAACATGTAGCTGCCATCTTCGCGGCTGTGCTGGATGGCGCGGCATAGCACCGGAGAGCCTGCCGGCATCTGCGCTTCGTAAATGCCGTTGTGATCGTTTTGCCAGACGTCAATTACCGCGCCCGAAACCGGCACGCCGTGCAGGTCCCGCACCGTGCCCGAAAGGATCAGCGGGGTGCCATCATCGTCGCCAATACCGGGCAGGCGGCCGCCGTAGGGAATTGCGGGCGAGCCGGGAATATAGAAGGGACCGAGCAAGGTGTTCTGGGTCGCTTCACTTGGTTTGGAATCGTGCAGCAGTTCGAGCATCATGCTGAGGCCGAGGACGTCCGAGAGAAGGATGAATTCCTTGCGCGTGTCATTGGTGATCTGGCCGGTGCGCGAAAGCCATTCGGTCGCTTCGAACCATTCCTCCATCGTCAGCTCGTTTTCGCGGGCGAAATCATGCAGGTGGCGGACAAGCGATGACATGAGCTGCGCGGTTCGCGCGTCCTTCGCCTGTTCCTGCCAGCGCGATGCCGCAAGTTCGGTGATGTTCTGCAGAGTTGCGTAGGACATTCTCTTCCAGGCTCCCTCTTCCCGGCGCCAGTGGCGAGCGCCCGTGATGAGCATAAAGGCTGGCTGCCGGGCCCACAATGGAGGTCGCGATTGCGGCCTTGTGCGCTTAACCCAAAATTAGCCTCAAGGTGGCACTTTTGCGCGCAAGAAAGGTGCAGGATATGGTGGACTTGACTACTCACAAAAGGAGCCCGAAGCGCGCACCCCTGTTCTTGCGGGGGCGCCTCAAAGGTGGAAGCGATACGCAGGAAGTGCGCATTCGCGACGTTTCTGTCGATGGCGCGCTGGTCGATGTTTCTCATCCTCTGTCCGTCGATGAACAGGTTACGCTGATTTGCGGGCATTCCTGCATCAAGGGGCGTGTTGCCTGGGCAGATGGGGGCCGCATCGGCGTCGAGTTTGCCGAACCCATTTCCGGCGAAACGCTGGTCGATTCGCTCGACCAGGGCATGAAGGTGTCCGCCCCCAGGCGTTATCTCGAAGGCAGGATCCTGGGCTCTGGCGAATAGGCCGCCCCAAATTTCGTCATTCTGATCGGGCGGGGATCACAACCCCCGCCAGATTTTCGCCTCCGCATCGTTTGCCGCCCCATATTGCGCAGCGTTGCAGCGCGCGGGCTTGAAATCGCGGGCGTAGCAGAGGCGCAATTCCTGCAGCCAGCCGCGGCTGTTGAGCTTTATGCCGATGTGCTCCGCCTCCCAATGCGGATTGGCCTCGGCAAATGTCTGGCGGATATCGCCGGCTGTCAGGCCCTCCTGGCGCGAGAGGCGGTCGAAGTCGGGCAGGCGCAGCGAATTCCACAGCACGCGCGTGACGCGGAAATAGGTTTCGGGCCGCTGGACCATGCAGCTGCCATGCTTGGTCCATTGGTCGGCGAGCAGGCGCGCATCGGGCGTGATGCACATGTTCTGGCGGATCGTGGCGGGGGCGGGCTGTCGGCGCACGGGGCACCACTGCGGCCAGCTGTTGCCGCGCCCCTCTGGCCACAGCCCGTGGACGATCAGGCCGAAGCGACCCTCACGCCCCGAACATTGCCGCGCATGGCGCGGATCATCCTCGCGCGTGCGGCAGAATTCGGGACTCCATGACAGGGAAAGCGTGTAGCCATTCACCGGCATTTGCCTTGTGGGACCGTCCTGTTCGATCTGCGGAACTGCCACAGGTGCTGACGGGATGCGGCATTGATAGGCTTGGGCCAGTGCTTGCGCCGGGAGCAGCGCGAGCAGAAGCGACGCGGTCGCAACCGCTTTCACAGCACCGAAAAATCCAGACCGATATCCGCTGCAGGCGCGCTTTGCGTCAGGCGGCCGACCGAGACATAGGTCACGCCCGTTGCTGCCCTGGCGGCGATGGTCTCCAAATTGATGCCGCCCGATGCTTCCAGCTGGACGCGGCCATCCACCAGCGCCACCGCCTCGCGCAAGGTAGCCGGATCCATATTGTCGAGCAGGAGGTGGCTGGCGCCCGCCGCCAGCGCGGGCTCGATCTGGTCGATGCGGTCGACTTCGCAGATGACGTCCTTCACCCCGGCCTCACGTGCGCGGCGCACCGCCTCGCCGACATTGCCGGCCACCGCGATATGGTTGTCCTTGATCATCGCTGCATCCCACAATCCCATGCGGTGGTTCTGCGCGCCGCCCATGCGAGTGGCGTATTTCTCGAGATGGCGCAGGCCGGGAATGGTCTTGCGCGTGTCGAGCAGCACGCAATCCGTCTGCCCCATCGCATCGACATAGGCCCGCGTCATGGTGGCGATGCCCGAGAGGTGCTGCACGGTGTTGAGCGCGCTGCGTTCGGCGGTGAGCATGGCGCGCGCATTGCCTTCGAGCCGCAACAGGTCTGTACCGGCTGGCACCGACTGCCCCTCTTCCACCAGCACTTCGGCCCGCATGTCCGGATCGAGCGCGCGAAAGAAGGCGACGGCAATCGGCAGGCCCGCCACCACGATCGGGTCGCGGCTGTCCATCACGCCCGAGAAACGTGCGTCTGCCGGGATCACGCTCTCGGCAGTCACGTCATGTCCGCCGCCGGGCAGGCCCACGCCAAGGTCTTCGTCCAGCGTGGCACGGACAAAAGCGGAAAGGTTGAAGCCGGGAAGGGAAAAGGTGGTCATGGATTGCTTTTGGAGGTTAATTTGTTTTGCGTCCACCCATCCGGGTGGACATCCTCGCTAGGCGGGCAGGCAAGCTGCCCCCGCTGCGGGCGCGCAGTCGCGCTTGCGGGCCTTTGGCCCGATTTGGCGCTTTCTTTGGCCTATTTTCAGTCCCTTGGTAACGGCAGTCAAAGGCCGACCGGCCGTCCGCAGGTGCCCCGGAGTCCAAAGGACGGAGGGAACAGCACCGAGGATCGCGCGCCAGAATGGTCGGAAAGTGCTCTAATGCACAAATCGCGCCACTACATCGCGGTAGCTGCGTGAAACCTTCACCTCCGCTCCGCTCTCGAGCACGAGAAAGCATTCGCCATTGGTATGCGGGCGCACCTGCCGGACGAGGTCGAGATTGACGATGGTGGAGCGATGGACGCGCTGGAAGGTCTTGGGGTCGAGGCGGCGCTCCAGATCCTTCATCGTTTCGCGCAGGATCAGCGAATTGTCGCCGGTATAGATGCACATGTAATCGCCGGCCGCCTCGATATGCTCGATCGTATCGACATCCACGCGGAAGATCTTGCCGCGATCCTTGATGTTGATCATCTTTTCATAACGGCCCGCAAACTCGCCTTCGCCCGCCATGCCGTCCAGGCTCTCGGGGCTCACTTCGGCCAGCACGACCTTGAGCTTCTCGGCCTCCTCCGCAGAGCGTTTTTCCGCCAGGCGGACGCGGACGCGTTCCAGCGTGTCGGCCAGCTTGGCCTCGTCCACCGGCTTCATCAGGTAATTCACGGCATTGGCCTCGAAGGCGCGGATGGCGTGTTCCTGGTACGCGGTAACAAACACGAACAGCGGCGGCTCGATTTCCATCACGCCCTTGACCACCGAGAAGCCATCGAAACCGGGCATCTGGATATCGAGGAAGACGAGGTCCGGCTTTTCCGTCTTGATCGCGCGAATGGCTTCGCGGCCATTGGCGCAGGTTCCGATCACCTCCACATCGGGGAAGGCCTCGAGGCGGAGCTGGAGGCCCTGGATGGCGAGCTTTTCGTCGTCGACAACGATGGTTCTGATGGTCATGTCGTGCTTCCCATTGGCTGATGTTGCGACTGGCCCTGATCAACCGATAGCGCCGGGAGGGTCGCCGCAGCGGCCCCGCTATTCTCCGATCTGGCGATTTCGAGCGGTAGCTCGATTGTGACGGCAAAGCCCCCTTCGCCCGGCGTTTCGATAGTGAAGCGATGATCCGTGCCATAAGCCTGGGCCAGCCGATTGCGGATATTGGCCAGGCCCACCCCGGTTGAGACAGTGCGGTCCAATGCCGGGCTGTTTGCCATGATTTCGGTGCGGCGGGACCCTTGCACGCCCGGCCCGGTGTCGGAAACCTTCAGGCGCAGGTTGTTGCCCGCCACTTGTGCCGAAAGGCTGATCCGCGCGCCTTCCTCCTGCGCTGAAACGCCATATTTGACCGCATTTTCAACCAGCGGCTGCAGCAACATGGAGGGGATCAGCGCATTGGCCGCAGCGGGATCGACAAGAAATTCGGTGCGCAGCCGTTCCTCGAAACGCATCCGTTCGATCTCGAGATAGAGCTGGAGGGTCTCCACCTCCTGCGCCACGGTCACCTTGCTGCCCGGCTCGCTCACCAGAGTATGGCGCAGGAAAGCGGACAGGCGCGTCAGCATGGCATTGGCGGGGACGGTCTGCTTGAGCAGCACCAGCGTGCTGATCGAATTGAGTGTGTTGAACAGGAAATGCGGGTTGAGCTGGTAGCGCAGCATGGCCAGTTGCGCGCTGGTCGCCTGTGCTTCCAGCCGTTCCAGCCGGTCATTCTGCTCTTCCACCTGGAGGAAGAAATTGATCGCGTAATAGAGCGCAGACCAGGCGGCAAGCAGCGTCATGTCGAGATAGAATACGCCCAGCACAAGCGTGGTGAAACCGGTCTCGTTGGCTTCGGGCCGCAGGCTGATGGTCCAGGCGTTGATCGTCGCGGAAATGGCAACGGCCACGGCGAGGGATATGGCGGTTGCGCCCCAGGTTACCAGCGCGCGGCGATTGATCAGTTGCGAATAGACAACCGACAGGACCAGGCTGATCGAAAAACCCGTGATCGTCGCGATCAGCACCGAGATCAGATATTCGGGCGGCTGGTTGTTGGCGATCAACGTGGCAGAGCGCAGTGCCATTGCTCCGCCCCAGCCGATCAGCTGCAGGCGCCAGAAGGCACGGTTCTTGTCATCGAAGAAGGGCGTCGGCTGGAAAGGCAGCATTCCAATGCCGCTGTTCGCACCGAGCAAGGGCGCTACCTTCCGCAGATTTGCCTTGTTTGTCTTGCGCGCCATCATCAAGCGCCAGCCTATCAGGAATCGCGCGCTTCGGCGATTGCCTGTTCAATCGCGCGGCGCCCGACTGCGCCGTTGAAGGTCCGTTCGCCGATTACCCACGAGGGTGTGCCCGAAAAACCGATGCTCTGGGCGAGGTAGACATTGTTCTGCAACTGCCCTTCGAACTGGCCGGAATCGATCGCGGCGCGCGCCAGCTCCAGGTTGACACCGGCCTCATTGGCGGCCGCCTCGATGGTTTCGGGGGTCACCTGCCCCTGGCCGAACATGGCCAGATGGAACTGCTCGAAGCGCCCCTGCTGGGCTGCGGCCAGCGCCATGCGCGCGGCCTCGGCGCTTTGTGCGGTGAGAATCGGATATTCGCGGATGACCACGCGCAGATCGGGATTGCCCTCTATCAGGGCGGCGACATCGGCCACGCTCTGGCGGCAATATCCGCAGGCGTAATCGGAAAATTCGACCAGCGTGACGCTGCCTTCGGGATTGCCCATGATCGCGCCGGGGAACGGTGTTTCGATTTCCTGCCGCAGGGGCTCGATCGCGGCCATCATTTCGCGCCGCTGGAGCACCTGCATCGCTTCGGGCAGGACTTCGGGGTGGGAGAGGAGATAGTCGCGCGTCTGGCTTTCCCCAAGGCCCGAGAATGACCAGATGGCGGCTCCGGCAAAGCCGGAAACCAGGGCGATAGCAATTGTGGCAATCCAGCGCATATGAGGGGCCTAGTTCCGTTCTTCCATGCGTTCAATGTAGGAGCGGGCCTCTATGGCCACATCCTGCGCCCGAATCCAGTCCGGCGACCCGGTGGGCAGGCCGACTTCGGCTGAACGAGCATTCTGCAGCGCCGCGCGCGGGTTGCCCGACATGATCAGCTGCTCCGCACTTGCCAGCTGCGCGCGCGGTATGTCGCCCCGCTGGCCGTAGACCACGCCCAGCTGGTACCAGGCGAAAGGGTTCTCGCGGTCGCGGCCCACCGCAGCGCGCAGCACCTGCTCCGCCTCTTCCAGATGGGCGGGATCTTCTGTCGCCAGCAGCGCGTGGCCCAGCATGGGCGCGATCAGCGGGTTCGCGCCAGACAGCATGACTGATCTGCGCAAGGGCGCCAACGCGTCCGCCGGACGGCCCGACTCGAGGAGAATTTGCCCTTTTAGCTCAAGGAAGTAGGGATTTTCCGGTTCGGCGGCGAGCAAGGCTTCCGTTTCGGCCAGTGCATGATCGACCAGCGCCTCCTTGTGGTAGGCATAGGCCCGCGCATAACGTGCCGCGATGCTGCCGTCCTCGGCGGGATAGGCACTGAGGGTTCGTTCGGGCGGGTTCTGGAAGCCGAACAGCTTTGCCTTGATCCTTTCGAAGCGGCGCTGTTCCTGCGCATCCGGCGGGACATCCCATGCGGGGTCTTGGGCATAGCCGTCGCGCAGCGCGGCAATACGATTGCCGGAGAGCGGGTGGGTGCGCGCGAACTCGGTCTCGTCATTCTGGTTGTAGCCGCGGCGGAACTCGTATTCCTGCAGCTTGCGGAAGAACTCCAGGCTTCCGCGCCCGGTCAGCCCTGCTGTGGACAGATATTGAGAGCCAGCGGCATCGGCGCTGGCTTCCTGCGTGCGGGTGAATGCCAGGAAGGACCCCATCGCAGCCTGCTGGCCCAGCGCCATCACGCCTAGCGCCGCCTCGCCGCCACCGGCAAGCGCCGCGGCGATGCCCGCCAGCGCCGACAGCAGTGTGATGCGCATGGCATTCCCCGCCCCTTCCGAATAGCGGATGATGTGACCGCCGGTGATGTGGCCCAGCTCATGCGCCAGCACGCCCTGCACCTCATTGGCGGTATCGGCGGCGTGAATCAGCCCGGAATGGACATAGATGCGTTGCCCGCCCGCCACGAAGGCGTTGATCGACCGGTCGTCAAGCAACACCACCTCGACCGCGCCTTCGCCCAGTCCGGCGGCTTCGGCCAGCGGATCGACCAGATCCTGCAGCAATTCTTCGGTTTCGGCATCGCGCAACACGCTTTGTGCAGCAACAGGCTGCGCGCCAGCCATCACAAGGGAGAGAGCGGCCAGGAAGTGGGCAAATAGTCGCATGCCGACAGGGTCTAGCGCCTCTGCCCCTGAACGGAAACTGAAGACTTCGCAGCGGGCAGGCGAATGGATCCCTGCCGGAATTATCCGTCAGCCGTCAGCCCACCAGCTTGCGGGCAGCCTTTTCGACCAGTGCTGCGTCTTCTGGCACTTCGCCCAGCACGACCACTTCGCCCCTTTCGGTACGGCGAACCATGACCAGTGCGAATTCCTCGCCAATGGCGGAAATGGCGTCAAAGCCGCTCGGTTCGATCGCGCGCAACTTGCGGGCGATGGACTTGCGCGGCCCCTTGGCCACAATTTTGGCCGGCTTGCCGCTTTCCGCGCGGCGCAACCGGCGCTCCTCCTGCACCACGCCTTTCAGGCCGCCATCGGCCTGACGCAGGAAGTCTGCCAGCATGCCGAATTCGAGGCCGATGCGCTGCGCATGGGTGAGCGCGGCGGCATATTCGGTAAGGCGGGTCTTGTCGTAATCGCTGCCGAAGACCAGCTTGACCACCGGCGTCATCGGGGCGCGGTCCTGCATGGTCAGCCCGGCATCCTCCACCATTTCGGTGAATTCGGCGGGAGAAGCGAAGGCTGCGAGGGCAAAGTCGTGCGCCCGGCCGATCGCCTCGTAAAGGGCGCCCCGCGTGCGGTCTTCGCTGCTGCGCGCTTCATCGGCGAGTTCGCGGGCGGAGGCGAGCCAGTCATAAAGACCCATGTCGGCGGGATCGATTTCCGCTTCGCCGAAGCTTGCGAGATCAAGCGGCGCCTTTTCCGCTCGCGCAAGGGGAGCAATGTTTTCAATCGGGTGAGCCAGTTCCTGCGGCATGAGCGAAGCGTATTCCGGCTCTTCGGGCAGGGTGGGCGCGTAGTCCTGCAGTTTGGGCAGGCCGAAAGAGGGTGCGGGCAGTTCCGCTTCCTCTTCTTCGTGCATGTCCCAGCCAGGGGAATCCGTGTCATCATCATCATCGGCCCAATCGGACGATGTGTTGATCGGCTGCATGCTCCTGGGCACGCTCGGGGTTTCGAGAGCCTGGTTGATTTCAAGAAGCAGCTCGTCCGCATCCTCGGCATTGGCCATCTCTTTCCAGTTGATGACGCCAAAGATGAAATCGATCGTCTCGTCATCGCTGGAGAACGGCAGCAATATGCCGCGATACAGGATCGTTGCCCCGCGCTGGTTCACGAATTCGGCTTCGAAGCCGATCGGGGCCTGGTTGGCCAGGATCTGCATGTAGTGATCGGTGATGCGGCTCAGCAGCGATCGGGCGGGTACATCCGACAGGCGGTTGATGACAATGCCGTCCGCGCCGCATTCGCTGGACAGCTTGGCACCCAGGAATGAAACTGCGGGGTCCTCGATGCCATGCGAGAAGTCGAGCAGCACGCCATTGGGGCCGAAATCGGGAAGCGAATCGGGATCGAGGTCTTCGACATTGGGAAGGTTGCGGTCCTCCAGCAGGCCGGCCCAGAAATTGTAGGCGCGCACCTGCATGCGGCGCTCGTCGGTGCCGATTTCTGGCGGAGGGGCGTCGTGGACCGCTTCTTCCTCATAGGGCTCATCCGCAATCGAACTGCCCAGATCGCCAAAATTGCCGCGCAAAGTGTCCATAGGACCTAAACCCCTAGAATCTCATGTGCGTGGCATTCTGGCGCGACGTGGTAAATTAACTGTTAAGTTGTGCCGATAAGCTTTGGCGGCGGCGAATTGGCGTCACCCGGCATGCAATCGTGACGTCACAGCAGGTAACGCATGCGGATCGTCTGGCGTACATTGGCAGAACCGACCTCGAAGGAGGCATCGTCGAAATTCGGCGGACCAAAGCTTACCGGCGCGTCATGGGAAAAGCCGAAACCCTCGCGCGGGACCATGGAGAGAAACCGGTCAATCCGGTCATTCTCGTTCTCGTCATGCAGCAAGGCAATGGCATATGTGCCGGGCGCGACATTGTCGAATACGAATGTCAGCCCCTCTGCTGCGCGCCTTGTGGCCTGGTAGGAGCCGTCACCTTCCTCGCACCGGGTAAAGCGTTCAGGGTCGGCCGACATGCAGGCATGCACCACGCCCTTCAGATTGCGCAGATTGGTGACGGTGACATGGACGCTTGTTGTTCGCTCCCCGGCCGATGCAGTCCCCGCAAGGGCCGCCGCCACGCATGACGTCATTGCTGCAAGGGCGCAGAAAGCCCGCGATCGGTGCCGCATAGCCGGTCCCAAAAGCGAAAATAGAGTCCGAAATTGCATAGATACTCGTCGTGATGCCTCTGGTGGTGGCTGGCCGTTATCAGCCAGTACCCTAAAGGCGAATGAACAACCCAGCGCGGGAACATCTCCCATCCCATGTGATTGGTGACGCCCATTACCGTCATTATCAACAAGACAAGACCCAGCACCGCGACATGGATGGGGATAAGCAAGACAAGTGCAGGAATAACAATCGCCCCGGTTACGGCCTCAAGCGGGTGAAAACTCATTGCTGCCCATGCGGTGGGAGGCCGGCTGGCGTGGTGCACGGCGTGGGCGAGACGGAACCACCGCGGCACATGCATCCAGCGATGCGTCCAGTAGAACCACGTATCGTGGCAGAAGAGGTAAAGCAGCAACGAGAGCGGCAAATACCACAGTGGATAGGTGGCCACATCGACATAGATCCGCGTCCAGCCAAGGTCCTGCCAACCCCATGCGACAATGCCCGCAGGGATCCCGTAAATCGCGGCGGAAGCCAGCGACCAGCCGATTTCCTTGCGGATCTGCGGCTCCAGCCCCTTGTAGAGGCCAGGGCGCACCCTTGACGTCGCCCAGGCGAAGAACCCGCTGGAAAGCAGGTAACGCACGGCGACGATCAGCGTCATTGCCAATGCAGAAATGATGGCCGCGGCTGTCATGGCTCTGGCTTATGCCTCGCCTTCCGGTGCGTGCCCAGAGCTACTTTTCGCGCTGGATGGCCCAGGGCTCGCAAGCCTGGTCTGCCTGCACCGCAAATCGCCGCAAGGCGGCGCGGGCGAGGCGCTCCACCTCCACCTTGCGGCGCGAAGCGGCGAGCGGGTGGCTGGGAGCGGGACGGATGATCTCCGCATCATAGGCATCAGCCACGATCACGCCGCACATGTCGGGGCGAAAATCCTCCTCTTCCAGGCAGGCGCGATCGAGTTCGGGCGGAAGGCCCCAGAAGAAGCGGTCGCAGAAATCGAGATAATCGGGCCATTTGCCATCGCCCATCAGGTCTCCCCGTGCGGTCTTGATCTCCACGATGATGATATGGCCCTTCGGATCGACCCCCATCAGGTCAGCCCGGCGGTTGTTGCGCAGCGGCATTTCGGGCAGCACCCAGATATCGTTGCGCGCAAAGAGCCGGACGATGCCGCGCGCGACTTCGCGCGAACGCAGTTCGCTGACATCGAAAGCCGGATTGGGCAGGGGCGAATCGGTCATGCCACAAGACTGGAACGAAATAGGAACATCGTCAAGGTGGATCGGGTCGGCGCGCGACGGACCGCGCGCCGCAAGGTGCCTACACGCCTGCCAGCAGGTCCACGACAGCAGCGCGTGCGGCAACAAACTCCTGCCACAGGGCCCGGGCAGCAGGCTGGATATCTGCCCCGCGCTGGTTGAGCGAAAGCAGAGTGGCCATGCCAGGCTGCATGATTGCGGCAAGATCGTTCACGCTGCGCTCAACCAGCTCGCGTTTCCAGGTCGGGCAATCCTGCAGAAGGACGGTGAACTCACGGATCTGCGGAACGCCTTCCTCGCGCTGCTCGCCTGCCAGTGCCGCCACGATATTGCCTGCGCCTGTGAGCGTAGACCAGCGCATGCTGGTGGTGTCGGCGTCCAACAGCAACGGGATAGCCGAGCCGCCGAAACTGGAGTGGACAGCATTCATGCGAGGGACACTAGCCCCTCGCTGCTTGCCATTTGGTTAGCGTCGCAGCGCTATTCGTCGTCCAGGTGATCGAACCCCAGATCGATATTCGCGCCGTTCTCGCCTGATTGCAGGCGGTTGTTTTCCGCACAGACATATTCGCGCAAGGGGAACTCATTATCGAGGCGATAGGCGATCTTGGTACGGTAAGGCTCCGCCAGAATCTCGGGATTGGTGATCGTATATTCGATCACCATCTCCCCGGGGCCGGGCATATAGATATGTTCGTGCACATGGCTCGCTTCGGTATGCTTGATGCCGGCGGCAATATTGGTTTCCGGGTGCAGGCCGACGGTATCCACCACCAGCATGTTGCCTTCCCAGAACCCTACCGAATTGCCGTTGAAGAACAGGTCGGGATCCTCGGGCAGCTTGCGCCCGTCGGTGTAGATGCGGCGGATCTGTTCATAGGCTTCGGTTATGATGGTCACCCGGCCAGGGGAAAAGAGTATCTCGATCGGATAGGGCTGCTGCATCACGCCGGGGATGCCGGGCGGCAGGCATTGTGCCTGCGCTTCCTGGTTGGGGCCGTTTTCACGAATCGATTGCTGATAGGCGTCGTAGGCTTCCTGCGCCGCCGGGGTCAGCTGCGGCGGGATGGCGCGTTCGCCAAACAGGCGGCCCCAATCGGGGTACCAGATGCCCGTCCAGTCGGGCAGGTCGAGCACTTCGGAATAGGCGGTTGCGCGGCCCGGCGCGAATTCCTCTGCCGCGCCTTCATCCTGCGCCAGCGCAGGACTCGCCAGAACAATAGCTGCACCAACAGCAGAAAGCTGCGCCAAACGTACCGTAAACGTCATTCCCGTTCTCTCCCGGAAGATCCCTTGCGACCTTACTATCGATCCTATCGACCTTGCCCATGCAATTGATGTCGCAATTCGTATCAAGTCAAGCGTGGCGCTTGATTCCGTCCCGATCTTGCTGGCAAAGGGATCACGGATCGCTCAGGATGTGTTCAGCCATCCTGTCGCAGGAGAGAGAGCATGAAAGCCACAACCCTTCGCCGCGCCCTGTCCGGATGCGCCCTCGCCCTGGTCGGAGCCATGGCTCTGTCCGTTCCCGGTTCCGCCCATCATTCCACTGCCATGTTCGCGTGGGGGGAAGAAAAGGCGCTGTCCAACATGACGGTGGAGCGCTGGGAATGGACCAACCCGCACACCTTCCTCTACGCCCGCGATGCAGCCGGCAATCGCTGGGCCTTCGAAGGGATGAGCCCCAACCATCTGGTGCGCTATGGCTGGTCACGCCGCTCCGTGGCGCCGGGCCAGGTGATCAACCTCACCTATTACCCGCTGCGCGATGACCGTAATGGCGGCTTCAACGTTACCATTACCAAGCCCGACGGCACGCATCTCAACCAGTTTAGTGCAAGCGGTTCGCGCCAGTAACGGCGCGGGCAGCATCCCACCACAAAGATTAGCGCTTGGCGCGCCGCCAGCCTGTTGCTAGGCGGCGCGCTGCTGCACCCGTAGCTCAGCTGGATAGAGCGCTGCCCTCCGAAGGCAGAGGTCACAGGTTCGAATCCTGTCGGGTGCGCCATCTTGCGACCGGCTGGGAGCGTTAGCTCCAACCCTCTTCCAGGAACTTCGCCGCGCAGCTTGCGAGGAAGGCAGAGCCCTTGGGCAGGGTCTTTTCATCGACCACCATGCGGTTGTTGTGGATGCCGCAGCAGGTGCGCCAGTCTGCCCCTTCTTCGGCGACGCCCAGGAAGAACATCGCACCGGGAACTTTCTGCAGCACGTAGGAGAAGTCCTCCGCCCCCATCAGCGCGTGGGGAAGCTGGTGCCACTTTTCCTCGCCGCCCATTTCGATTGCCACGGCCTTGCCCAGGGCGATGGCGCGGGAATCGTTGAGCGTGACGGGAAAGCCCTCTGTAATCACCACCTCGACGCTGCAGCCATGCGCTGCGGCCACGCCCGACGCTACTTCATGCATGGCACCATGAACGGCCTCGCGCCGTTCGGCGGAAAGCGTGCGTATCGTGCCGCGCAATTCGGCGATGTCGGGAATGACGTTGTGCGCTGTGCCAGCATCCAGCTGCGTGGTGGTGACCACCGTGGCCTCGGCAGCCGAAAAGCGGCGGGTGACCATGGCCTGCAATGCGGTGATGATTTCTGCCGCTACGGGAATGGGATCGATCGCGTCATGCGGCAGCGAAGCGTGCCCGCCCATGCCGCGCACGGTGATATCGAATGTATCCGCAGCGGCCATCATCGCGCCTTCCTTGCCCGCGATAATGCCATGCGCGGCATTGGGGATGATGTGCAGGGCGAAGGCGGCATCGGGGAGAGGATCGAGCAGGCCGTCCTCGATCATGTAGCGCGCACCGTGAAATCCCTCTTCCCCCGGCTGGAACATGAAATGCACCTCCCCGGCGATCTCCCCGCGCCTTTCTGCTAGGATCCGCGCCGCTCCCGCCAGCATGGCTGTGTGCGTATCGTGCCCGCAGGCGTGCATGCGCCCGGCAATGGTGGAGGCAAAGGGCAGGCCGGTATTTTCCTGCATCGGCAGGGCATCCATGTCGCCGCGCAACAGGGCGGTCTTGCCCGGCCTGCCCCCCTGGAGCACGGCAACCGCACCCGTAGCCGAAGTCCCCTCGCGCCATGTCAGCGGCAGGTCGGCCAGTTCGGCGCGAACCTTGGCCAGCGTCAGCGGCGTTTCGAGGCCCAGTTCGGGCTCGGCATGGATGGCGCGGCGCAGTGAAACGATGCGCGGTTCGATCGCGCGGGCGGAGGCGAGCAGGCTTTCTGTCAGCATGAAACAGCTTCTATCGCGCACAAGACCGTTGCGCCAGCGCCACGAAGCGCTTGCCAGTTTCACCGGGGAACCTATCGTGGCAAGCAAATTCAGGGTATGCGGTGGCACTGTAGCGCGATTTCACCAAGGAGTGCGGCAGACTGTTGCGGCTTCACGACAGTTCGCAGCGAAACGCATAATTGCCGTGGTAATTCGAAGGAGCGCGTGTTTATGGCGATGGGCATGCATGGTGCCATTCATCTGTTCGACCACCTTCCGCAGGTCGATATGGCAGACCGCCCCCTTTCGGAGCGGACCATGGCGCCTGCGCGCAGCGAACCGCTGGTCGGGCTGATCCGCAATCCGCGCAGCCACGGCAATGAGGGCGCCGCCGACAAGTTGGGCGAAGGGCCTGGCGTTATTGTGGCGACGCCGCGCAAGCGCAGCGAACTGCACGGGATCCTCGCGGATTTTGCCGCCCAGAATGTCGATTATATCGCCATCGACGGCGGGGATGGCACGGTGCGCGATGTCATCACGCATGGCGCGAGCTTTTTCGGTGAATCCTGGCCGGGGTTGATCCTTCTTCCCAGCGGAAAGACCAATGCGCTGGCGCATGACCTGGGCATTTCGTCCGGCTGGACGCTGGCGGATGCGCTGGCCGCCGCCAAGCAGCAGCACGCCGTTACCCGGCATCCGCTGGTTGTGGCGCAACGCGATGATGAAAGCGCGCAGGTGCGCGGTTTTGTCCTCGGCGCCGGTGCCTTCACTTCCGCCATCAGCCTGGGGCAGGATGCACACAGGTTTGGTGCTTTCGATGCTGCGGTTGTGGGCGTGACCACGATCTGGAGTGTGTTCCAGGCCTTTTTCGGCGGACGCGACAATATCTGGCGGCGCGGTACGCGCATGCGTCTGCGCAGCAGTGACGGAGCGGAATTCGAACACGCGGGCGGTGCGCCGCTTGATGAGCGTTACCTGATGTTCGCCTCCACCTTGCACACGTTCCCGGCGGGCCTGCGCCCTTTCAAGCATATGGCGGCGCCGATACGCCTTGCCCTGTTCGATAATTCGCGCCGTCGACTTCTCCTGCGCATTCCATTGATTTTTCGAGGTAATGTGGGCACAGGGACGCGCAGGCAGGGTTATCACACGCATGGCCTGGATGGTTTCGAATTCGACATCTCGGATCGCTTCATCCTTGATGGCGAGGCTTTTCCGCAAGGTGCCTATCGCGTCACGCCCGGCCCGGCCCTGCGCTTCATCGTCCCGTGAGCAGCGATCTGGCCGCGCGCATAGGCGTGGTGCTGGATCGCGAAGTCCATCCCGCCATTTCCGCATTCGCGGAGCGCCTGACCGAAGAGGCGCAGGCGCAGGCGGTCCTCTTCTACGGCTCCAACCTGCGTACCGGATCGCTGGAAGGCGTGATCGACTACTATGTGCTCACCCCCGGCGCGCCGGAGACCGGATTATGGCCCCGCGTCTCCTACCGCGAATGGGAAAATGGCGAGGAGACGCTTCGCGCCAAGATCGCGACCATGACGCTTGCCAAATTCGCCGAGGCCTGTCGCGGCGAGACGGTGGATACGACGATCTGGGCGCGTTTCGTGCAGCCTTGCGCCCTTGTGTTCTTCCGCGATCTTGCCGCGCGCGATGCGGTACTGGATGCGCTGGGCCATGCTGCGCGCACTGCGGTCCGTCTCGCTGTGGCGGTCGGGCCTGATGAGGGCGACGAGGCGGATTACTGGGGGGCGCTGTTCCGCTCCACATACAAGGCCGAATTGCGGGTGGAGAAGCCGGGGCGCGAGAACTCCATACTGGAGGCCAATGCGGAGCATTTCACCGGCCTCCTGCCTGCGGCCATGGAGTCTGAAGGCATTTCCTTCGCGCAGCTTGACGGGCGGATAGCGCCGCAACTGCCGGTTTCACAAAAGCAGGCTATCTTGCGCTGGTGGAACAAGCGACGGCGCTGGGGCAAGGCGCTCAACATCGCCCGCCTGCTGCGCGCCACGCGCACTTTCGAAGGGGCGGGCCGTTATGCTGCCTGGAAGGTGGAGCGGCATACCGGCGTGAAGGTCAAGCTGACGCCCTGGCGCGAGAAGCACCCGATTCTCGCCGCGCCGCAGGTCCTATGGCAGGTCTGGCGCGCCAGACGCAGCAACTGAGGCCCGGCGGCACAGCCTACATGTAGCGCATGCGGATATTGATGGTGACGGGCGCATTGCCGACTTCGAAACGCGTCTTGCGGTAGCTCGGCTTGCCGAGGTTGAAGATGTTAATGCTGGGGTTGTTCGACATTGCACCGCCATCGCGCATGATGTCGGTCTGGCCATTGCCATTGACATCGTGCCGCACGGCAACGCCATAGGTGCCTGCGCGGGGAACGGGGAGGCAGAAACTCATGGATCCCTGCCGCGCGGGTGCTTCGATGCGATAGATCCAGCGGCCGCTTGCCAGCCAGTCTTCCTCTATCCCGCGGTAGAGCTGCACACGAACGGCACCGTCCGCACTCCTGATCTCCGAGATATTGACACGGATCGATGGTCCCTGCCCTCGGCAAACTGCCGGGTCATTGGTGATTTCCTGCCGGTATTGGGCGTGCGCGGGCGAAACCGCCGCAAGGACGGCACAAAATGTTCCAGCCAGGGCCAGCGCAAATGAAGCGCTGCGAATTCTGTGCATCATGCTCGATCCAAAACGATCCGTTGGCCTATGTGGGACAGCTTGTGCGCCAGAAAAGACGCTGCGGGAGACAGCAGGGCCAGAATGTCTCCTGCGGCAATACTGGATTCGTGCCAGTGAATGCCTGCTGAAGCGGTCTGTCAGCATTTGGCATGACTATTGGCAAGTCTACTTCTCTCGCCCGTGTGGAAAATGGGCCCTTGCCCGCTTGTTCGCCGATTCGCAGAGGCGTAACGCCGATAGCCACAGTCATGACGTCTCCGCTCATCTCGCCTTCGATCCTTTCGGCCGATTTCGCCCGGCTGGGCGAAGAGGTGCGCGCGATCGACGCGGCGGGGGCGGACTGGATCCATGTCGATGTGATGGATGGCCATTTCGTTCCCAACCTGACCATTGGCCCAGCCGTGGTCAAGGCACTGCGCCCGCATAGCGACAAGGTCTTCGATGTGCACCTGATGGTGTCGCCGGTAGACAGGTGGATCGAGCAGTTCGCCGAAGCGGGCGCGGATATCATCACCGTACATCCCGAAGCCGGCCCGCATGTCCACCGCAGCGTGCAGGCGATCAGGGCGCTGGGCAAGAAGGCGGGGCTCTCGCTCAATCCCGGCACGCCCGCCAAGATGCTCGATTACCTCTACGAGGAAATCGACCTCGTGCTGGTGATGAGCGTCAATCCCGGTTTCGGCGGGCAGAGCTTCATTTCCAGCCAGTTGCGCAAGATCGAGGCGATCCGCCAGGCGATCGACAAGCGCGGGCTCGACGTGCTGATCGAAGTCGATGGCGGCGTGAACGTCGAAACCGCGCGGCAATGCGTGGATGCGGGGGCCGATGTCCTGGTGGCGGGATCGGCCACGTTCAAGGGCGGACCAGCACACTATGCCGCCAACATCCGGGCACTGAAGGGCGAATAGGCATGGACGATCTTTCTTCCCGCCTGCGTGACGATACCGGGGATCATTTGCGGGAAGGCCCGCAGCAGATGGCCATTCCGCTGGAAGATCATCGCCCGGAGGAGCTTGTCCTTGCTTCCCGTCCGAAACCGGCTGCGAAGGACCAGGTCGCGGAAGAGGAAAAGGACCTCGCGCCGACGCGCGCGCTGGTGCTTTCCGATTTCAGCGCTCCGCCGGTCAGCGCTGGTGAGCGGCTGATCCGCCTCGCCTACCGGCTTGGCATTCCCGGCTCCACGCTCGCCGCACCATTCGCGAAGCCTGCACGCACACGCCTGCTCGCCAGTGTCGAAAGCCCGCTTCCGGGCGACCGCGTGGCGGGCATGGCCTTGCGGGCGGGCCATTTCCTGGTTCACGGCGTCAAGGCCCCGATTACCCAGATCGATTTCTCGCCTGTCGCCAAGCTCACGCCGCCGTTCAACCGCACGATCCATGGCTTCCACTGGCTGCGCGACCTGGGGACCAGTGGCTCGTTGCCGCAATGCGCCCCGACAGCCCAGCGTATCGCGGCCTCCTGGCTCGATGCCAATGGCACGGCGGGGAAGGGAGCGGCCTGGCAGGTCGAACATGCTGCTCACCGCCTGCTTGCCTGGCTGGTCCATGCGCCCCTGCTGATGTCCGGGCAGGACAAGGCGCTGCGCAAGCGCCTGCTCGATTCGACGGTGGAAACTGCGCGCTGGCTTGATCGCCATGTGACGCGCGCGGATGACCGGCAGGGCGAGGTTATCGGCTGGTGCGCCATTACTGCTGCCGGCCTGCTACTGTCGCATGGCAAGCCGCGGCGTCTTTTCGGAGAGGCAGGGCTTGTCCGCGCGCTGGGAGATCTGGTGGGCGATGACGGCGGCGTGCTGTCGCGCAGCCCGCTGGCGCAGATGGATGTGATCGCCGCGCTTGTCGATCTTGCCGCCTGTTATCGCGCCGTAAGCCGCGATCCGCCACAGGCGATCGAGACCATGTTGGGCCTGCTGGTTCCGCCGCTGCTGGCACTGACCCATGCCGATGGCGGGCTCGGCAACTGGCAGGGTTCCGGTGCGGTCAAGACGGAGCGAATCGAGGAACTGGTGCGGGCAAGCGGCGTGCGGACCCGCCCGCTGCGCGATGCGCGTCAGTGGGGGTACCAGCGGATCACCTCGCGTCCCCGCCAGGCGGTGCTGCAATTCGATACCTCGCCCCCGCCACTTGCGCGCCACGCCCGCAATGGCTGCGCATCCACGCTGGCCTTCGAGTTCAGCCACGGCGATTACCGGTTGATCGTGAATTGCGGCGGGTCTGCCTTTGCCGGCGGACAAGTGCCCTCGCGCATCGAGCAGGGCCTGCGCGCCACGGCAGCGCATTCCACGCTGGTGCTGGGCGATGCCAATTCCACTGCCGTACTGATCAATGGCAAGCTCGGGACAGGTGTGGGAGAGGTGGAGGTCGATCGCCGCACGGTGGATCTCGATCACGGCAAGGCTACGCGGATCGAGGCAAGTCACGATGGCTATGCCCAGCGTTTCGGCCTGGTCCACCGCCGCATCCTGATCATGCGCGACGATGGCAGCGAATTGCGCGGCGAGGACCTGCTCATCCCCTCGGGCCGCAAGGGCAAGCGCGGCATGGTGCCCTATGCCTTGCGCTTCCATCTGGGGCCGCAGGTATCCCTCAAGCTGACGGACAACGGGCGCGGGGCCACCCTGTCGCTTCCAGATGGCAGCTATTGGCAATTCATCACCGGGGCGGAACAGCTCGAATCCGAAGAAAGCCTCTGGGTCGATGGCGAAGGGCGTCCGCATCCTGTAGAGCAATTGGTGATTCAGGGACTCGCATCGCGCGGCGGCGGCAGTTTCAGCTGGCTGCTGAAGAGAATGGGATAGATTTCACGGCATGACACAGGTTGCGATCAAGCGGGCACTCCTCTCGGTGTCCGACAAGGAAGGTATTGTCGAGCTGGCCTCGGCGCTGGCCGGCAAGGGCGTGGAGCTGGTCTCGACCGGCGGCACCGCAAAGGCAATTCGCGATGCGGGCCTGCCGGTGAAGGACATTTCCGATCTCACCGGCTTTCCCGAAATGATGGATGGCCGCGTCAAGACCTTGCACCCCGTTGTGCATGGCGGCCTGCTGGCGGTGCGCGACAATGCCGAACATGTCGCGTCCATGACAGAGCATGGCATCGGCGCGATCGACCTGCTGGTGGTCAATCTCTATCCCTTCGAACAGACCGTGGCGCGCGGGGCGAGCCGCGAGGAGATTATCGAGAATATCGATATCGGCGGCCCTGCCATGGTCCGCTCTTCCGCCAAGAACCACGCATTCGTGACCATTGTCACCGATCCTTCAGACTATGCCGAGCTGCTGGCCGAACTCGATGCGCAGGATGGCGCCACCAGCCTTGCCTTCCGCATCCGCATGGCGGGCAAGGCCTATGCCAGAACGGCCAGCTATGACGCAGCAATCGCCAACTGGTTCGCCTTTGCCGATGCCTTCATGAACCCGCTGGGACCGGAAGCGCTTAAGGCCACGCCCTTCGCCGACAAATTACCGCTGGCCTTCACGCTCAAGGATACGCTGCGCTATGGCGAAAATCCGCATCAGATAGCGGCGGTGTACACCCCCCAGGCGACCAATGCCCCCGGTATTCCGCAGGCAGTGCAGTTGCAGGGCAAGGAACTCAGCTACAACAATTACAATGATGCCGATGCTGCGCTGGAGCTGATTGCGGAGTTCGCTGGCGGCGATCCGGCGGTGGCGATCATCAAGCACGCCAACCCCTGCGGTGTGGCGCAGGCTGCGACATTGCTGCAAGCGTGGCAGGAGGCGCTGGCTTGTGACAGCGTTTCGGCATTCGGCGGGATTGTCGCCACCAATGTGCCGCTCGATGGCCCTACGGCAGAGGCGATCTGCGAAATCTTCACCGAAGTGGTCATCGCGCCGGGGGCAGACGATGCCGCCCGCGCCGCCTTTTCCGCCAAGAAGAACCTGCGCCTGCTGCTGGTGGACGCTCTGCCCAATGCGGCGCGACCTGGCTTCCAGATGAAGACCATCGCGGGCGGCATGCTGCTGCAATCGCGCGACAATGGCGAGATCGGGCCCGATGACCTCAAGGTCGTCAGCAAGCGCCAGCCTAGCGCGCAGGAACTGGCCGATTGCCTCTTCGCCTGGAAGGTGGCCAAGCATGTGAAGTCCAACGCCATCGTCTTTGCCAGGGATGGGGCCACCGCCGGAATCGGCGCCGGTCAGATGAACCGGCGCGATTCGGGCCGCATCGCCGCGGTGCGTGCGCGCGAAGCTGCCGAAACGGCGGGCTGGGCCGAAGCGCGCACCAGGGGCAGCGCCATGGCGTCCGATGCCTTCCTGCCCTTTGCCGATGGCATCGAGGTGGCGCTGGAAGCAGGTGCAAGCGTGGTGATACAGCCCGGCGGAGCAATGCGCGACGAGGATGTGATCAAGGCCGCGGACGAGGCGGGCCTGGCCATGGTGTTCACCGGGATGCGTCACTTCCGGCACTGATTGGCTGGACAATAGCAACCATTGGTTAACCATAATTCACGATAGATGCGGCGGCTGAACGCGGGAATTCCGCAGCGTTCAGTCCCATGCAAGGACTTTCGCCTTACATGGTCTGCAACACGCAAGAATCGTGAAAGAATATCCCATGGCTCTCTTCACTGCCGAACTTTACCGTTCATTCTTCCTCGGCTTCGGTGTAACTGCACTGGTGCTCGCCGCGAATATCCTTCCGCAACTCGGAGGTTCCTGAGAAAGGTTGATATCGTGAAGTTGAAAGCCGCATTTCTCGCCGCAGCACTCGTCGGTGTTGCATTGACCGCTGTTCCCGGTTCTGCGGAAGAGGTGTTCAATGCGCCCGTCGCCACGCGCCAGGCGAATGAGAGCGGGTTACAGACGGCAATCTTCGCAGGCGGTTGTTTCTGGGGCATCGAGGCAGTTTTTTCGCACACGCGCGGGGTGCATAGCGCGGTTTCGGGCTATCATGGCGGG
Organism: Erythrobacter sp.; assembly: GCA_024642335.1. Taxonomy (GTDB): domain Bacteria; phylum Pseudomonadota; class Alphaproteobacteria; order Sphingomonadales; family Sphingomonadaceae; genus Alteraurantiacibacter. The sequence goes on along the minus strand of JAHEBH010000004.1, from coordinate 85,217 downwards.
ACCGAGCAACAAGCAAGCTACCGTCTCGTCGCCTCGGGCGTGACCGACCATGCGGAAGCGGTGCGCGTGGTCTATGACCCGTCCGTGGTTCGCTATGACCAGCTCTTGCAGATTCTCTTTTCGGTCGGAGCCGATCCGACGCTGCTGAACCGGCAGGGCCCCGATCGCGGGCCGCAATACCGCAGCGCCATCGTTCCCCTGTCGCAGGAGCAGCGCACGGTCGCGCAGGCTTATCTCAGGCAGCTGGGGCGTTCGGGCGTGTGGGAGGACCCCATCGTCGTGGCCGTCGAGAATCCGCGCCGCTTCTATGAGGCGGAAGAATATCACCAGGACTTTGCACTCAAGAATCCGGACAATCCCTATATCCGCCGCTGGGATGCCCCCAAGGTGACGGCGTTGCGCGCGCGCTTCCCGTCGCTGTGGCGCACAGAATACCGCACCGGATAATTTGCCCGCGGGCCCGCCCTTGCCTATATCGGCCAAATGACGGGACACAGCCACCACGAACATAGCGGAGACCGCCTGATCAAAGAGGCGGAAGAGGTGCTCACCAATGCGGGCGAGCAGTGGACCGCGATGCGCGCGGATGTGTTTCGCGCGCTCGCCGCGCATGACCGCCCCGCCAGTGCCTATGACATTGCCGAAGAGGTGGGCAAGGCGCGCGGCAAGCGCGTGGCGGCCAACAGCGTCTATCGCATTCTCGACCTGTTCGTGCGCACCAATCTCGCCAACAGGATCGAGAGCGCCAATGCCTATCTCGCCAACAGCCACCCGGGATGCAGGCACGACTGCATCTTCCTGATCTGCGACGATTGCGGGCAGGCCAGCCATTTCGACGATGACCGGCTGACCACGGCCTTGCGCGAGGCGGGCCAGCAGCAGGGCTATTCCAACGTCCGCCCGGTGGTGGAATTGCGCGGGCTTTGCCCGGATTGTACGGCATAATTGCCGTATACCCGTTCATCGACAGGCATGATTCATCCGTCTAAGACAGCAGCATGACATCGCGCCTGGAAACGCCCCTTCTTGATTCCGTCGATACGCCCGAGGACCTGCGCCAGCTGGAATCATCGCAGCTGCGCCAGCTTTCGGATGAATTGCGCGCTGAAATGATCGATGCCGTCGGCACCACCGGCGGGCATCTCGGCTCGGGGCTGGGTGTGGTCGAGCTGACCGTGGCTATCCACTATGTCTTCAACACGCCCGATGACAAGCTGATCTGGGATGTCGGCCACCAGGCCTATCCGCACAAGATCATTACCGGCAGGCGCGACCAGATCCGCACGATCCGCCAGGGCGGGGGCCTTTCCGGCTTCACCAAGCGTAGCGAAAGCGCATACGACCCCTTCGGCGCGGCGCATAGTTCCACCTCGATTTCGGCGGGCCTGGGCTTTGCCATTGCCAACAAGCTGACCGGCGCAAAGGGCAAGGCGATCGCGGTGATCGGCGATGGCGCGATGAGCGCGGGCATGGCCTACGAGGCGATGAACAATGCGGAAGCCGCGGGCAATCGCCTGATCGTCATCCTCAACGATAATGACATGTCGATCGCCCCGCCTGTGGGCGGGCTCTCAGGCTATCTCGCGCGGCTTGTGACATCGGGCAGGTTCCTGGGGCTGCGCGAACTGGCCAAGCGCTTTGCGCGCAAGCTGCCCGCCCCGCTCCACCGTGCGGCGCGAAAGACCGATGAATTTGCGCGCGGCATGGCGATGGGCGGCACCTTGTTCGAGGAACTGGGCTTCTATTACGTCGGCCCCATCGACGGGCACGACCTCGACCAGCTGATTCCGGTGCTGCAGAACGTGCGCGATGCCGCCGAAGGCCCCTGCCTGATCCATGTGGTGACGCAGAAGGGCAAGGGCTATGCCCCGGCGGAAGAAGCGGCGGACAAATATCACGGCGTCGCCAAGTTCGACGTCATCACCGGCGAGCAGAAGAAGAGCGCGGGCGGCCCGCCTGCCTATCAGAACGTCTTTGGTGAAACGCTCAGCAAATTGGCAGAAAGCGATCCGCGTATCTGCGCCATCACCGCTGCCATGCCTTCGGGCACCGGCGTGGACAAGTTCGCCCATGCGCACCCCCTGCGCGCCTTCGATGTCGGCATTGCGGAACAGCATGCGGTGACTTTTGCGGCAGGGCTTGCTGCGCAGGGCATGCGGCCCTTCGCCGCGATCTATTCCACCTTCCTGCAGCGCGCCTTCGACCAGATCGTGCATGACGTGGCGATCCAGAACCTGCCCGTGCGGTTCGCCATCGACCGTGCCGGACTGGTGGGCGCTGACGGCGCAACGCATGCGGGCAGCTTCGATCTCGCCTATCTTTGTACCCTGCCCAACATGGTCGTCATGGCTCCCGCCGACGAGGCGGAGCTGGCGCACATGACATACACGGCGGCCGAACATGACACCGGCCCCATCGCCTTCCGCTATCCGCGCGGCGCAGGCGTCGGGGTGGACATGCCCGAAGTTCCGCAGAAGCTGGAAATCGGCAAGGGCCGTGTGGTGCGCGGCGATGTGAAGGGCGGGAAGGTCGCCATCCTCTCGCTCGGCACCCGTCTGGCAGAGGCGCAGAAAGCCGCCGACCAGCTGGAGGCCAAAGGGCTGGCGACGACGATCGCCGATATGCGCTTTGCCAAGCCGCTCGATTCAGAACTGATCCGCAAGCTCGCCAGCACGCATGAAGTCGTCGTGACTGTGGAGGAAGGCAGCATTGGCGGCCTTGGCGCGCATGTGTTGACGCTCGCTTCGGATGAAGGGCTGCTCGATGCCGGCCTCAAGATCCGCACCATGCGCCTGCCCGACATCTTCCAGGACCACGACGCGCCCGAAAAGCAATATGAGCAGGCGGGCCTGACCGCCCCGCATATCGTTGAAACCGTGCTCAGCGCGCTGCGACACAACTCCGCGGGCGTTGAAGAGGCTCGGGCTTAGAGGCTAACCCCTCACCTCCGGATGCACACCGGCAGCCTGTGGTTCACCCACTTCGCCGCCGCCGACAAGGTCGTCTCCAACATTGTCATCGCGCAAGGTGTCGAGATGCATCCAGCGTTTCACGACGGGGCTGAGCGCGAGGACCACCGCGCCCACGCCGATAGAAATCCATCCAATCTCTGCATAGATGGACAAGGTCAGCTCCTTGGACATTTCGCCGCCTTCGCCTCCCGTCGCTTCGCCGATCTTGCCGGCGACGAAACTGCCCACTGCCGTCATGTAGAACCACGCGCCCATGATCAGGCTGGCCATGAATCCCGGCGCGAGGCGGTTCATCGCCGAAAGACCCACGGGGCTGAGGCACAGCTCGCCCGTTGTATGCAGCAGGTAGATCAGGAACAGGAAGATCACCGGCGTCAGCACATCCATGCCGACCGATTGTGCGCCCCAGGCGAAGACGAGGAAGCCTGCGCCCACTTGGAACAGCGCGAGCGCGAACTTGGCCGGTGCGCTGGGCTCCAGCCCGCGCTTGCCCAGCCACTGCCACAAGGCGGCGAAGGCGGGGGCGAAGAGGATGATGTAGATCGGATTGATCGACTGGAATATCGCCGCCGGGACATTGCCGATATCGGTGTAGCGATCAGTGTACAGGTTGAGGCTGCCGCCGCTCTGTTCGAACAGGCCCCAGAAGATCGGATTGAGTGCAATCAGGAACAGGATCGCAAAAATGCGCTCGCGCGGTTCCTTGGGTAGCTTGAAGGCCTCGAACAGCACGTAACCCAATAGTCCGACGCCGGAAATGATCAGCAAAGTCTGGATCACCTCACGATATTGCATCAGGCCCCACATCACCGCCACGGCGGCAATGCCTGCCACATAGACGGCCAGCTCCTTGTTCCTCGCCAGCAGCTTGGGCGCTTCGCCTGCCCCGCGCAGCGCCGCGCGGCCAAGCACGAAGACAATCAGGCCCGCGACCATGCCGATCCCGGCAAGGCCGAAACCATAGGCCCAGCCTTTCACAATGCCGAGATAGCCGACCAGGATCGTGCCCGCGGCCGCGCCGACGTTGATGCCCATGTAGAAGATCGTATAGGCCGCGTCCCGGCGCGTGTCGGTGAGCTTGTAGAGCTGGCCTACCATCACCGAGATATTGGCCTTGAGGAAGCCTGAGCCGACGATGATCAGCGCCAATGCCAGCCAGAAGATGTTGATAATCGGATCGTCCTGCCCGCCTGCGCCTTCAAAGGCCATGAACAAATGGCCCAGCGCCAGCAGCCCGCCACCGAACAGCACGGCCTTGCGCTGTCCGATATAGCGATCCGCCAGCCAGCCGCCGAGAACCGGGGTAATATAGACCATGGCGCCGTATGCACCGTAGACGACATTCGCCTCCCCATCGGAAAAGAGCCAATGTGCGGTAAGGTAGAAAATCAGCAAGGATCGCATGCCGTAGAAGCTGAAACGCTCCCACATTTCGGCAAAGAACAGCATGTAGAGCCCCTTGGGGTGGCCCAGCGCCTCTCCCTTGCGGCTGGCGGCGATCATTCCGCCCGCGACCAGGAATGCCGCCAGGATCACGGTTGCGATGGCTGCAACCCAGTCCCCCTCGTTCCACAGGCTCAATTCTTTCATCGCGGCCCCGTTCTCCCAAAGCGCCCATATTTGGCGCGAAAACGGCAACCTAACGGCTGGCGAGGGATTGTGAAGCGCAATTGTTACACAAGAAACTGGCCATGCCAGTCGGGCGGAGCTGGCCGTAGAGCTTGACCTGACACGCTGTATTATGGCACTGCATCACCTATCATGAGCGAAACCAAGCCCGTCTACCTCCGCCTGCGCGATCGCATCGCCGCCTCGATCATCGAAGGGGAGTATGCCGAAGGCGAGATGCTGCCCTCCGTCCGGGCCTTCGCGGCCGAACAGGGCGCGAATCCGCTCACCGTTGCCAAGGCCTACCAGCAATTCCAGGCAGATGGCCTGATTCGCGTGCAGCGCGGTGTGGGCATGTTCGTGCGCGAAGGCGCGGCGCAGAAGCTGCTGAAGAGCGAGAAAGAGGCATTCTTGAGCGAAGAATGGCCCGATATTTGCCGAAAACTCGCCCGGCTGGACATTTCCCTGGCCGAACTGGCTGATCTGGTCTGACTCCGAGGAGCCAGCTCCCCGTAATACATCATAAAATTTCACGCTCGCGATTGCGCGGGCCGCCGCCTTCTGGCATCTTGGTTGCACAAGGTACGAAATCAACGGGTCGTGATGCGTACACCTGTAAACTTTGATTGGGCCGGAGGTCGCCGGGCCGGAAAGGGCGGGAATGATAAGATCCGAATTGCTGCAATCGCTGGCTGCTGACAATCCAGACTTGCGACCGGAAGAGGTCGAACAGGTCGTGGACATTTTCTTTGACGAAATCACCGAACGTTTGGCCGAAGGTGGCCGCGTGGAATTGCGCGGATTTGGCACCTTCTCCACACGCGGGCGTGATGCCCGGACCGGGCGGAACCCGCGGACGGGCGATTCGGTATCCGTGCCTGCCAAGCGCGTGCCCTATTTCAAACCGGGCAAGGAAATTCGCGAACGTTTGAACGACTGATCGCCTGGTCCCGGCTTTGTGCCGGGGAGGTGGGAAAGAAAAGGGGCGCGGATCGTAATGATCCGCGCCCCTTTTCTATTACCCTTTCCGGGCCGGTAGTGCCCCCGCGCGCTGGCGGGGGCATGTTCCGGATCAGAAGTTGCGCGTTACCGCAACGCTCCAGGTACGCGGCATGCCGGGAACGCCGGTAACCACGCCCAGCGAGTTGCTGGTCACGTCGGACTTCGACATGAAGTAGTACTTGTCGAACACGTTCTGGACTTCCAGAGCCACGGTCCAGTCATCATCCGGAGCGATGTAGGCCAGGCGGAAGTTGCCGAGGAAGCGGTCGCTGACACGCCCCCAATCGGTGTTTTCCGCGTTGGTAAAGACATCATCCTGGAACTGGCCGTCGAAGCGTGTCGTGATCACGCCGCCGCTATTCAGTTCATGATCGTACTGGATACCGAAGGAGTAGGTCAGTTCAGGTGTATAAGGCGTGATGTTGTTACCATTGATAGCGGTGCCAACAAGGTTGCCACTGGCATCCACAGCGGTGGTGTACTCGAAGTCGAGAATGGCCAGGCTGCCGTCGATGGTCAGGCCGTCAACCGGCTCGGCGAAGACTTCCAGCTCGAGGCCCTTCACATCGGCAGAACCGATGTTTTCCGGACGCAAGCACGGAGAAGGCAGGCTCGATTCAGGACAGATCTGCTTGCCCAGAATGATGTTCTCGTACTTGTTGAGGAAGGCCGCACCGTTCAGGCGGACGCGACGATCGAGGAAATCGGACTTGAAGCCCACTTCATAGGTCGTTGCCGTTTCCGGGTTGAATGGCAGCGCCTGGTCACCCACGAACGGACGCGGGTTCACACCGCCGCCCTTGTAGCCGGTCGAAGCCGAGGCATAGGCCAGGAAGCTATCCGAGAAGCGATAGTCGGCAACAAGGCGCCAATCCCAGCGATCGCCCTTGAACAGGCCGGGGATGTCATACAGGCCGGACAGGATACAGTTCGGCTCCGAGAAGACACCATTTGCCACGAAGCAGTTAAAGCCATTGGGGATCGTGCCATCAGGGTTCGAACGGTAGTAGGTGTAGACCTTCTTGTCCTTGGTATAGCGCAGACCGCCCGTCAGGCCGAAGTCTTCAAACGGGTTCACGGTGACCGTAGCGAACAGCGCCTTGCTGGTGCTCGGCGTCGTATCCGGACCATGGATGAAGTCGATGGTCGGGTTGACGTAGTTCAGGTCAACGCGTGCTTCGTATTCACCTTCCTGATCAAGATAGTAGCCGCCCACTGTACCCTGGACCAGTCCTTCTGCCGCTTCGAAATTCAGGCGAACTTCCGAACTCCAGGCACTGTGGTCCAGCTTGTTGTCGAGCTGGGCCACCGGAATCGGCGTTGCGTCCTGATCCTGACCCCACTTGGAGGTGTAGGCACGGTACGAGCCTATATAGACCAGCTGGACATTGTCGGTGACGTCGAAAGTCAGGTTACCGTGGATGCCCCAGCCTTCGAACTCGGTGATCGGAAGGGCAAAGTAAGGCTTGTAAGGTGCTTGAGGATTACCTTCCATACCATCCATGAAGGTCGAGTAGCTGACATAGCGAGCGTCATAGCCGCCGATCTTGCCGCCGCTGTTGGCACTGTCGCAGCTATAACGTCCAGCCGGTACGAATTGGCAATTCAGCAGAACCGGATTTCCGTCAGTGCCCACCAACCAAGGCGTGGTGCCGAATGTGTTCGTAAGCGACGTGGACGGGTTGCTCGATGTTGGGTTGAAGAAAATGTCGGACCCTTGGCCGGGACCCGTTGGACGGCCAGCAGCGATCAGTACGGTCGGAACAGCCTGCGAATCCTCGCGGGTGTAATCGCCCGAGATATTGATCTCGACGCGGTCGCCCTGGTAGCGCAGTGCTGCACGGGCAGCGACAAGGTTTTCACCACCCATCGATTCATAGTCGACGTTGGTGTAGGGGCCACGACCGATCGTCGGGACGTTTGAACCCGGATGGAGCGCACCATAGTCGAGCATGGCAACATAGCCGTCGCGGCTGCGGCCCATACCCGAGATACGCATGGAGACATTATCGGTGATGGCGATGTCCGCCATGCCGCGCATCTGGATCAAGTCGTAGGAGCCGTATTCGACCGACAGGCTGCCCGAGCCATCGCCTTGCGGCTTCTTCGAGAACAGCTTGATCGAACCACCGATCGAGTTCTTGCCGGCCAGCGTACCCTGCGGGCCACGCAGGATTTCAATGCGCTCAAGGTCGATCAGTTCGAGCAGCGAGCTCGACAGCGTCGGAATGAAGACGTCATCGATATAAAGGCCCACACCCGGATCGAGTGCATAGTTGAAGTCGACCTGGCCGACGCCGCGGATAAAGGCGATGAGGCCCGAACCGCCGTTTTGCGGCTGCGGACGCAGCGAAACGTTCGGTGCCTGGGCCGCCACATCCTCAATCCCGGTCTGGCCGCGTGCTTCGAGCATTTCGGCGTTGACCGCGGTGATCGCGATAGGTGTGTCCTGCAGGTTGGCTTCGCGGAATTCCGCGGTCACCACGATGGTATTGGCGCGATCGTTGTCATCATCCTGCGCATGTGCAGGAGCGGCCATGCAGGCCATGATAGCGAGCGACGATGCGACGCTGAGCGTCTGGAATTTCATCAGGCATCCTCCCTTTGCGAGCCGGTCTGGCCCGCATGATGGTAATTGACCTACCCATGGCCGCCTTCTTTGCGGGCTTCCAGGGCAAGCGGGACAAGAGAAAGCTGCGGGGTGCAATTACCCCGATCATCTCCTCTCCACAGGGCCTCTCTACTCTGACTGTGTGGTGGAGCAAGCACTTGAATTGAAAAAACCGTTCCAAAACTCCGGCATTGTCGTAATCAGGCAACACAATGCGCTGCGGTTTTTTGCATGAATCCGGCGATGCGGCAGGCGAATGTTGCTGCAGAACAACAGGCGTAGCGCGCTGAAAGCCGCTGTGAATCTGGACAAGGGGGAGCGTGTGGTGACTGAGACGAAGCAGGATTTCTTGCCGCGGGGGTATGAACTGGCAGTTCTGCTGATGCTCGGTCTGGCATACGGCTTTGCCTACTTCGACCGGATGGCCATGACCTTCCTTGGCCCTTTCGTGCAGGCGGATATGGGGCTCAGCAACGAAGAGGTTGCCTGGCTGGGTTCGGGTCTTTCGCTCACCTGGGCAATCGGTGCCTACATCTTCGGGCGCTGGTCGGACCTTGTGGGCAAGCGAAAGCCATTTCTGATCGCCGCACTGGTGATCTTCTCCTTCTGCTCGGTCATGTCGGGCCTTGCGTGGAGCTTCGGCACGCTGCTCGCCAGCCGCATCGTCATGGGCGCGGCGGAAGGTCCCTTCCTGCCGATCTGCCTTGCCATCATGGTCGCTGCCTCGGCAGAAAGCCGCAAGGGCCTGAATGCGGGCGTGGTCCAGAACGTGTTCGGCTCGATCATCGGCACCGCGCTTGCCCCCTTGGTGCTGGTGCGGATCGCAGAGGCCTATGACTGGCGCATGGCCTTCTATCTCGCCGGTGTGCCGGGGCTGATCCTGGCGGTCATCATCTGGCGCTATATCAAGGAGCCGGAGCGCGCACCGAAAGTGGAAACGGAAACGCCGGCCAGGCATCTGGGGGCATTGGCGCTCGTCCGGCGCGAACTGCGCGAAATCGGCTCGCTCATGACCACGCGCAATATCTGGCTGTGCTCGCTGGTGAGCATCTTTGCCGTGGGCACGGTGGTTGTCGGCTCGATTTTCATGCCGCTCTACCTCGATGGCCCGCGCGGGCTCGCGCCGGAGACCTGGAGCAATATCATGAGCGTGATCGGTTTCTCGCCCGCAGTAGGCGCGGTGACGGCGGGCCTCCTGTCCGAGCGGATCGGGCGAAGGCTGTCACTGGCGATCTTTGCCTTCCTGATGGTGATCGCGCCTGCCACCTTGCTGTGGGTAGAGGCTCCTGCCGCAGCGCTGGCGGCGTTGCTCTTCATCAGCTGGATGGGGCTCGGCTCCTTCCCCCTGTTCATGGGCGTAATCCCGGCAGAGACATTGGGCCGCGTCCGCGCGGCAACCGCGATGGGCGCGGTTGTGGCGGTGGGCGAGATCTTCGGCGGCTTTGCCTTGCCACCGATCACGGGCAGGCTGGCGGACAGCTTTTCGCTCGATGTCGCGCTTTACGTACAGCTGGGGCTGGCGGCGCTGGCAGGCCTTGCCGCCCTTTTCGTGGCTGAAACCAACCCGCGCGTACTTGCGCGCCGGAAAGCAGGAGCAATGGCATGAGCCGAGACCTCAAGGCGACAGCACTCGCCTATCTCGATTGCGTCAGCCGCATCGATGGCGCGGCAATGCTGGGTCACTACGCGCCAGGTGCCCGCGTCTGGCTGCCGGGGCAGGGCTGGATGGAGCCCTCGGGTCTTACCGCGCTGCTGGAGGGCGCAAGATCGTTGCTTGTGGACGGGATCAGTTTCTCGCACGAAGGGGCAATGGTCGACGGCAATCGCGTGGTGGTGATGACCACATGCGACAGCCCGCTTGTGAAAGGCGGCGCCTACGTGAACCAGTTCTGCTTCGTTTTCACCTTCGATGATGGCGGGAAGATCACCGAACTGCGCGAATATACCGACAGCGGACCGGCTATCGCCGCCTTTCATTCGTAAGGAGATCAGCGTCCCGGCTCGACCCGCCGTGCGCGGTTGAAGGTGGCGGCAGACAGGATCGCCGGGATCGCCATGACCAGGCACACCGTGCCGACCGACATGGTGATATCCAGCGGCCCAAGACCCGCCTCACGTGTGCCTAACAAAGCCCCGCCCACGATGGGGCCGAAGATCGATCCCACACGCCCTGCCGTGGTGGCAAAGCCTAATCCCGTCGCGCGCAGGTGCGGCGGGAAGGCGTAAGCGATGGTCAGCCAGTTGGCGACGGCGGAGCCGAACAGCGCAGCGCCCATCAGCGGCGCGATCACCATCAGCGCGGAAGTATTGCCGACGAACTGGCCGAAGAGAGTGATCATGATGGCCAGGCTGACCATGGTGAACCACATCATGCGCTTCACGCCGATCGTGCCGCACAGGTAACCGGCGGTCATGCCGCCAATGATCCCGCCATAGGATACCCAGGCGGAATAACGCGCGCCCAATTCGTCCGATGCGCCTGCTTCGGCCACCAGTGGCGGACCCCAGTTGATAATGAAATACCACGCAAACATGTTGAGCGCATGGGCGATGAAAAGCTTGAAGATCAGCTCGTTGCGGTGGACCGGCTGGATGATCTCGGAAATGGCCGTGGAGCCTTCGCCCGAATCCTCGGGGCGCGGCGGCATTTGCGAAATCTCCGGCACATTCATGCGCCGGAGGATGCGATTGGTCGTTTCCAGCGCGCCCTTGGGCTGGCGGGTGAGCAGGAAGTCGAGGCTTTCGGGCAGCCAGACGAAAGCGATCGGAAGCAGGACAGCTGAAAGGCCCGCGCCAAACCAGAAGATGCCGCGCCAGCCATAGCTATCAAGCACCGCCACCGCGACGATGGCGCCGATGATCGTGCCCACGGGGTAGGAAGAGGCGACAGTGGCGGTGGCGAATTCGCGCCGTTTCTGGCTGGCATATTCGAGCGCCATCGTGCCTGCCGTGCTGGTCATTCCGCCAATGCCGATGCCGGTGACCAGTCGGCCCGCGGCCATGGTCAGGAAACCGTCGGACACGGCGGAGATCGCCATGCCGATGCTCATGAAGACGAGGCAGATCAGCATCGCGGGCCGCCTCCCCCACTGGTCCGCCACGGGCGATACGCCCAGCGCGCCCAGCGCCATGCCGACAAGGTTCATGGACAGTAGCGTGCCCAGTTCGGCATCTGACAGGCCCCACTCGCGGCTGAGCGCGCTGCCCGCCTGGGCAAGGGCGAGGATGTCATAGCCGTCGATCATGTTGATCAGCACGCAAATGGTGACAACGCCATATTGCTTCAGGTTCATCGCCCTTTCGCGCATCACTGTGCGCGGGTCCAGATATCCCTCGGCCATGCATTCTCCCTTTTTCTGCTGCCTGCCCATGGCGATGGACGGCACCTTGTGTGGCAGGCTATGATGCGCGCGAGGATCGGTCAAAGGATAAAGACCGGAAGGGCGAGAGAGATGGAAACGGTAAGCTGCGATGTTCGCACGACCATGAATTATGTCGTGCGCGGCGAGGAGGCGATCTTCTATGCCGGCGAGCGGGACAAGAGCTACTGGCCGCAAGACCCGCATGAGGTGATTGTGCACGATGTGCGCCCCTTCATCCACGACCTGGCGCTGGAAAAGAACGGCTTCGTCGTGGTCGATGAGCCGAGTGGCATCGCCGATTATTCCGACAACGAGCAGCTGGAACGCTATTGCCGCGATACCGAAGCGCTGGTCGCTCGCATTACCGGCGCGGACAAGGTGATCAGCTTCGGTCCGGTTATCCGCACCAACGCCACCGGCACGCATGGCCATAATCAACCCGCCTTCGGCGCGCATGTCGATTATGGCGCGCGCACCGTGGCCGATTACACTTATGACCTTCTGCCGAAGGAGGAAGCGGAGCGGCGGCTCAAGGGCCGCCACATGCTGATCAATGTCTGGCGGCCCATCGTGATGGTGGAAAGCGCCCCTTTTGCCGTGGCCGATGCCAGCACGGTCAAGCGCGAGGATCTGTTCCAGAGCGAGGTGCGCGGCGGGCTGGGCGGCGTTTCCCGTTCGTTATGGGGCTTCAACCTTGCCTACCAGCCCGATCACAAATGGTACTGGGTGCCGCATATGCAGCCGTGGGAGGTGCTTGTGTTCAAGCTGTTCGACAGCGATCCCGATGCGGTGCAATTCACCGCGCACAGCGCATTCGATGATCCCAACGCGCCGCCAGATGCAGAGCCGCGCCAGAGCATAGAGCTGAGGACGATTGCCTACCTCTAGCCGCGCGCCTCAGGGCTGGACGATCCCTTCCGCGATCTGCCAGCCGCCCAGCGCCATGTCCGGCTCGAACAGGCGGATATAGGCCTCCACCATGTGGATCTGGCCGTCATAGACCTTGAACATCTCCCAAGCGGTCAGCTTGTTGGAATCCGCTTCGCCGCTGGCATTCCAGTGAAGACGCATGATCACGATACCCATGCGCTCGTCCACCAGGATGTCGCGCACGGTGACGCGGCCCAGCATGTTGAACACCGCAAGCGACTGGTTGCCGATATCGCCGCAGCCGGGAATGAAACTGCAGCCTGGTCCTGCCATTAGCATCCCGTTTTCAAGGCGATAGGCATCGGACGAGAACGGCGTGCCCACCGCGTTGAACGATTCCGCATTGGTCAGGCCGCGCGGGTAATGCATGGCGATCTCGATCGCATCCGCGCGCGCTTCCAGCTGATCGGGCCTGGGCGCGATGTTCATTTCAAGGGCCGGGGTGCCGCTATAGGTATCGACGTTGAAGAGCATGCCGTCAGCCCGGCCGCGCGTCGCCACTAGTTCCAGCTCGCTAAGATGTTGCGCCTCGTCAACCTTGATCCGCACGACCAGAATGGCCGGTGCGCCCTGTTCCTCCACCATCACGCCTGCCACAGCCTGTCCCGCGGCGACATCGATAATGTCCTGGCGGTAGCCGCGCAGCTTGGTGATCGACCGGGCGAGGCCGACCTGGGCCAGCGGCTTCTCCACGCCATCCTCGGTCACGCGCAGGTCTGCGGAAACGGGCAGACCGCTCGTGTCGTGTTCGGCGAAAGCGGCAAGGACTTCGGTGATCTTTCCGCGCAGACATTCGCGATCGCAGGACGGCACGGATGCTGTTTGGGCGCCGACAGGTGCCGCGGTGAGGGCGGCAGACGAAATGGCCAGCAAACATGAAAGGATGAAACGCAATCTTCTTCTCCCGCAGAGGCCAGGTCTCGCGCCCGACCGCACGGCCTATAGGCCAGGGCCAGCCATGTTGGAAAGACTACGCCGCGCGTCGAATCCAGCCGCAAAGGCCCTTTCGCAGCGCGCCCGACTGGCCTAGCACTAACGATCGTTAGAGTCGTAAGGACTTCGAGACCAAGGGAGAGGTCGATTGCCGCAGGCGGAATTTCATGAAGTGATCGAAGCGCGCGGCGGAACATTTCCGTTGCGCGGGCGCTATGACGAAAAGTTCCGTCCGGCCGTCGACGCATTCATCGCAAATTTCCGCGAAGAGGAAGAGCTGGGCGCTGGCTGCTCGGTCGTGGTGGATGGCGAGACCGTGGTGGATCTGTGGGGCGGCTGGGCGCGCGAGGATCGCAGCGAGGAATGGGGCGAGCATTCCACCGTCTGCATGATGAGCGTCGCCAAAGGCGTGACCGGCATTGCCTTCAACATGTGCGTCGAAAAGGGCCTGATCGATATCGACCAGCCGGTGGCGCATTACTGGCCGGAATTCGCGCAGAACGGGAAAGAGGATATCCTCGTGCGCTGGTGCCTTGATCACCGCGCGGCGATTCCCGTCCTTACCACCGATGTTCTCTGGCCGGGTGCCTTCCTTGAGTATGAGCCCTACATCAAGGCGCTCGAAGTGCAGGAACCCTTGTGGCAGCCGGGCACGCGCGCAGCTTATCACGTCCACAATCAGGGTTTCCTGCTGGGCGAGATCATGCGCCGCGTCACTGGCAAGACCGTGGGGCCGTTCCTGCGCGAGCATGTCACCGGGCCGCTGGGCGCGGAATACTACATCGGCGGCATGGACGATGTGGAGCAGAGCCACGTCGCCGAGGTCCTGCCCAATACCGGCGCAAGGCTGTTTGCAGCAAAAGATACTGCCATGCGCGACAAGCCAACCACGCCCGAAGGCTGGCAGGATGGCGCGACCTTGCGCAAATTCGCCTTCCTGCAAAACCCCGACGAGCCCTGGCGCACCACGATGAACAGCCCCAAATGGCGCACTTGCGAGATCGCCAGCGGATCGGGCCACGGCAATGCGCGCGGCGTCGCCCGCATCTATGGCGCGGCCGTGGGTGAGGTGGACGGGATCAGCCTGCTGTCGAAATCAGCGCTCGAGGGCATGATCACCGAACAGCACAACCAGGTAGAACTGCTGCAGGATCGCCCCTATCATCAGGCGCTGGGCGTGCTGCTCAATACTTCGCAAGCGGTCTATATGGGACCCAATATGCGCAGCTTCGGTCATCACGGTCTGGGCGGGTCGATCGGCTTTGGCGATCCCGATGCGAAGCTCGGCTTTTCCTATTGCTGCAACCAGATGCATGCCGTGGGGGACAACGGCCCGCGTGCAAGGCGATTGATCGATGCCGCCTATTCCGTCCTGTAAGGAAAGAAGCACATGAGTGACAAGAAACCCGCGCCCGAAATGACCGGACAGGAAATGTTCGACCGGGGCATGGCTATCCGCCGCAAGGTGCTGGGCGATGCCTATGTCGACAAGGCGCTGGCCAAGAGCGGCCCTTTCAACGAGCCGCTGCAGGAACTGGTCACCACCTATTGCTGGGGCTGGAACTGGGGCCGCGAAGGCCTGCCTCTGCGCGATCGCAGCCTGATCAACCTTGCCATGATCGCCGTGCTTGGACGTGAGAACGAGCTCAAGATTCACATTCGCGGCGCGCTCAACAACGGCCTCACCAAGGACGAGATCCGCGAAGTGCTGCTGCAGGTCGGTATCTATGGCGGCATCCCGGCAGCGGTGGACAGCTTCCGCATCGCCAACGAGGCCTTCGCCCAGATCGATGCGGAGCAAGACAATGACGCCTGATCAACGCCTGCAGATTGAGCATGAGTGCGGCAAATTGCCGACCCTGTTCGCGATCTTCGCCGACGCGGGAGACCATGTGGGCCTCGCCAATCTGTTCACCGAGGATTGCGTCTTTGCGCGTCCGTTCCAGCCGGAATATCCGTTCTACGGGCGCGACAAGGTGCAGGCGATCTTCCGCGACCGTCCGCCGATACTGGTGCGCCACATCGTCACCAATGTGCTGGTCGTTCCGATCTCCGAACGCGAGGCACGGGGCACCAATTACCTCACCATGTTGTCGAACCACGCCAGCACCGAAATGCCGCAGGAGGCAGGCGGTATCTATGTGGGCGGGTTCACCGACTCCTATGTGCGAAACGAGGATGGCAAATGGCGCTTCGCCAGCCGCTTTGGCTATATCGCCCTGCATCAGGGCGGGGCCATGCCCAATATTCCGCCGCCGAGCGACGAAGCACGCGGCCTGACATAAGAACATCCAGGGGAGAGGAATTACATGACCGTCAAAGCTGCCAATGCAGATGAACAGCTGGTGCTCGATTTCTTCAAGGTGCTGTCTTCCGGCGACCTGGAAGAACTGCGCAAGTTCTACCACGACGAAAGCGTGTGGGAGCCCAAAGTGAAGGATATTGCCGGTGCCGGAAAGCACATCGGCATGGACATCATCGACAAGTTCCTCGCCCCCGTGCGCGGCATGTTCAATCCGGGCGATCCCAAGGTGCATGTCCACACCATGTTCAGCAGGGATGGGTGGGTCTGCGTGGAATCGAATTCCACCGGCGGGCTGCCGGACGGCAAGGTCTATGACAATGACTATTGCTGGGTTTTCGAGATCTCGAACGGGAAGATCGACAAGATGCGCGAATATATGGATTCGCATTACACCGCGAAATTGTTCGGGATGGATTGATGAGCAGGTTCGACGGACAGCCGATCCTTATCTCCGGCGCCGGACGCGGGCTGGGCGAGGGGATCGCGAAACACCTCGCAGCCGAGGGCGCGATTGTCGGCATTGCCGATATCAATGGCGAAAGCGCTTTGCAGGTCGCCGAGGCGATTATCGCGGATGGCGGGCGCGCCTTCTCCTATGGTGCTGATTGCGGCAAGCGTGACGATTTCTTCCAGCTGGCGGAGGACTTTGCCGCTGATGCAGGCCCTTTGCGCGCGGTGATCAACAATGCCTCGGTGCTGGTCTATGAACCGATCGAGAAGGTGACCGAAGAAACGCTCGACCGCATGCTGTCGGCAGGCCTGAAAAGCGTGTTCTGGGGCGTGCAGGCCTTCCTCGCGCACCGCGACGAGGGCAAGCCGGGCAATATCCTCAACTACTCATCGCCGGTCGCCTATCGCGGGCGGCCCAATACCGGGGCCTATACCACGATCAAGGCGGGGATCGCGGGGCTGACCAAGGTGCTGGCGGGCGAACTGGGGCCGCGCGGAATTCGCGTCAACGCCATCGCGCCGGGCAGCGTGCCGACACCGGCGACCGAAGGCTTCGTGACGGCGGAACAATATGAGCAGCGGGCGAAGAACATCCCGCTGCGCCGCAATGGCACGCCCGAAGATGTCGCGCAGGCCGCCGCCTTCCTGCTCAGCGACGAGGCGGCATTTATCAACGGGGCAATGCTGGCTGTGGATGGCGGCATTATTGCGGCGGGATGATGGTGAAGCGCGCGATCCTGAAACAACAAGTCCCCCTCCCGTTTGCGGGAGGGTTTAGGGGTGGGCGCTGCAGAGCGACCACCTGCACGGGACAGGCCCACCCCCGGCCCCTCCCGCAAGCGGGAGGGGAGTGAGATGACTGCCATCTGGAAAGAGCGGCTCGACGAGCTGAAGCATGTGATCGAAGCCGACGTTGCGCGCGGCGACTATTTCGGCGCGGTGTTGCGCATCGGGCGCGGCGGGGTGGTGGTGTTCGACGAGGCGATCGGCCATGCCTATGCGGGCGGTGCCAAAGATCCGAAAAATCGTCCGCTGAAGAAGGATGATGTCTTCTCGCTCTTTTCGGTCACCAAGGCCTTCACCAACGTCCTCATCATGCGTGCGATCGAGCAGGGTCGTTTCAGCCTGAATACCAAGGTGAAGGACGTGCTGCCCGAATTCACCGGCCAGCCGCGCGAGGAAGCGACCTTCTGGCATCTCATCACCCACCAGGCAGGCATGCCCGGCGTGTGGAGCCCGAAACCCGGCATGTATCTCGACCGGCTGCAGGAACTTTATGACGAAAGCATCGCCCATGTGCATGGCACCAGCGCTCCCGGTGAGAAGAGCGATTACTCGCCGCTGGTGAACCACGTGCTGATGGGCATGGCGCTGGTGCGCACCGACCCGAAGGGCCGAAATTACCAGACGCTTTTGCACGAAGACCTGTTCGCCCCGCTGAAGATGGATTCGACCAGCATGGGCCTGCGCCAGGATCTGGACGCACGGCACGTGCGCCCCGACATGCGCGGCACGGTTCCCATCAAGCACCTCTCGCGCAATATCGAAGGCGATCACGCATTGTTCGAGGACCCTGAAGTCGAAGCCCCGCATGTCGGCTGCGCATCGACTTGCGCTGACCTATGGCGGTTTGCCGAAATGCTGCGGCGTGAGGGCGAGCTTGAAGGTGCACGGCTGCTCAGCCCGCGCATGGTGTGGCTCGCGCGCAAGGTGCACACGGGCGACAAGCCGAACGAACTCTACAAGGGCGTGGCCTTGCGCGAGGGCTGGAAAATACCGCCGGCCAACCAGGGCCTCGGCTTCCAGGTGAGGGGAACGGGCGTGTTCCAGCACCTGTTCGGCCAGCTCTCCTCACCGGAGACTTTCGGCAATTACGGCGCGGGGTCGACCATGTTCTGGGTCGATCCGGAGGCCGACATGACATTCTCTTTCCTCAGTGCAGGCGTGATGACGCAGGCAGCGAATATCGAACGCTGCGGCAAGCTCTCCGACCTTGCGTTGAGTGCATGCCTCTAAGGAACATTTGAATGGCAGACGCAGATATCATCATCATCGGATCGGGTCATAACGGGCTCGTGGCCGGTGCCTATCTGGCCTGCGCCGGCAAGAGCGTGCTCGTGCTCGAACGCAATGAATGGCACGGCGGCGGCGTGGTCAGCCGCGAACTTACGCGCCCCGGCTTCCGCCACGACCAGCATTCGATGAGCCACATCTTCATCCAGGGCAATCCGCTGCTGTTGAATGACGATCTGGGCCTCAAGGCCAAATATGGGCTGCGCTACGTCTTCCCCGACGTGCCGATGATGAGCGTGTGGGAGGATGGCACGACCTTGCCGCTGCATCGCGATCCGGCGAAGTCGGCCGAAGCCATCGCGAGGTTCAGCCAGAAGGATGCGGCAACCTTTCTCAGGATGAGCGAGCAGGCTGCCGGGTGGCTGCCGATGATCCAGGCGGGCCTCTATTCGCCGCCCATGCCGCTGGGCGCGCAGACCGCGATGATGGACCAGAGCGCCGAGGGGCGCGAGATCATGCGGACCATGGGCGTTTCCACCTTCGACCTGATGGAAGAGCTGTTCGAACATGACAGGGTGAAGGCCCATTTCGGCCGCGTGGCGGGCGAGAACCTCGTCAGCCCGGACGAGAAGGCGACCGGCATCGGTGCCTATGTCTTCCTCGGCTTCCTCGAGAAGTTCGGGTTCGGCGTTCCGGTCGGCGGATCGGGCAGCCTCACCAATGCGCTTATCGCCTGTATCGAGGATCATGGCGGCACGGTGCGTTCGGGCTGCGAAGTGTGCGAGGTCTTCAGCGACGGGTCAAAGGCCGCTGGCGTGGTGCTCGACAATGGCGAGCGCCTGACCTGCGCTGACGGGATCATCGGCGCGCTGCATCCGCATATATTGCCCGATATCGTGCCCAGCGTTCCTGCGATCGTTGCCAAGAATGCCAGGCGCACGCATATCACCGATGCGGCCTGCTTCACGGTTCATGCCGCGCTCGACGCGCCGATGCAGTTCAAGGCGAAGAATGCCGACGGCAGCGATCTGTCCGCCGTGATGTACGAGCTGATGCCCGGTAGTTACGAGGATATGCGCCGCGCATTCGATGAGCTGCGCTACGGCAATTTCAGCCCCACTCCGCTGGTGGGCGTGGGCCAGCTGACGCAGCACGATCCCAGCCGCGCGCCGGAAGGCAAGGCGATCTTCCACGCCTGGGACTATGTCCCCTACCAGCGCAAGGATGGCCGCGACTGGGACGAGGCGAAGGGCGAGTTTGCCGAGAAGATGATCCGCCGCATGGGCGATTTCATCGAGAACGTTCCCCAAGTCGTGCTCGATTATCACTGTGATTCACCCGTGGATATGGAGCGCACGAGCCCTAGCTTCTTCCGCGGCGATCTGCACGGCATTGCCACCACCACCTATCAGTCCGGCAGCCACCGCCCGACGCCCGAACTGGGCGGCTACCGTGTGCCCGGCGTGGACCGGCTGTATCTGGTGGGGCCGTTCCAGCATCCCGGCGGCGGCGTCTTCGGCGCAGGCCGCGCCACGGCCATGGTGATGGCCGAAGACCTGGGCATCGATTTTGACGAGATCAGGCCATGAAGATACGCGCAGGCGACAAGTCGGAGCTGATGGAAATCAGCAGCATCGAACGCAAGGGCAACGATCTTGTGATGAAGGGCAAGGTCTATGGCGCCATGCCGATGACGGCGGTGCTGACGCCCGAAGAAGCCAGGGAGTTCGGCAAGTTGCTGAGTTTCAGGCTCGTGCTCTTCCTGCTGACAATGCCATTCCGCAAATCGAAGGACGCCCAATGACAAAACGCCACGAGGGAAATTCCATCATCGTCACCGGTGCTGCGGGCGCGATCGGCTTTGCCACCTGCGAGATTCTCGCGCGCGAAGGGGCCGAATTGCTGCTGGTCGATATTGACCGCGATGGCCTGCGCGATTGCGCCAGGCGACTGGTCGATGCGGGCCACCATGCCATTGCCCATCACGCCGACGTATCCGACGAGGACGCCACCAAGGGATACGTGAAGGCGGCTATGGATGCCTTCGGCAAGATCGACGGCTTCTTCAACAATGCCGGGATCGAAGGCAAGCTCGCGCCGACGCATGAATATCCGGTCGACGAATTTGACAGGGTGCTGCGCGTGAACCTGCGCGGCATGTTCCTGGGCTTGCGCTATGTGATCCCGCATATGGTGGCCGCCGGCAAAGGTGCGGTAGTCAATACCGCCAGCATCGGTTCGGAACGCGGGCTTGCGGGTGCATGTGCCTACAATGCGGCCAAACATGGCGCGGTCGGGCTCACCCGCACTGCAGCCTCCGAAGTGGCGCAGAAGGGCGTGCGCGTGAATTGCGTGATGCCCGGTGTGATTGAGACGCCGCTATTGGTCGGCATGCTCGAACAGATGTTCGACAGCGTAGAGGCGGGGATGGAGAAACTGGGCCAGACCGCCACGCTCAACCGCGTGGGCCAGCCGCGCGAAGTGGGCGATGTGGTCAGCTTCCTGCTCAGCGAAGAGGCGAGCTACGTCAACGGCGCGAAATGGGAGATCGATGGCGGTGCGCTGGCGACCATCCGCAACGATATCTGACGCAGTCTTCTAGCCGCCCGCGCCCAGCCTGCGGCGCTTGCGGCCGAGCGGAATATTGCTGTGGTCGGCTACGGGGCCGGAGATGATTTCTTCGTCCTGGCCCAGGATTTCCAGCACGATGGCGCTGGAGATTGCACGTTCGAATTTCACGCCGCAGGATTTGTCGCCCGTCCAGATGACGCGGCAGAATTCCTCATAGCGCGACCAGCAGAGCTTGACCGTTGCGCCCTTGCCGGGCGGATTGTCGATGGTGATCTTCGCGCCGCCTTCCGAAAGATCTGACAGCAATCCCTGACGCACGCCGCCGGGCAGGTGCAGTTCGGCAGGCATGGAAAAGCGGAAACGGGCGCTGCTGCGCCGCTCGGCGTTCAGTGAACCGTCTTCCGCCTTGTAGAAGGACATGCAGCTGCTCTCCAGAGTGACCCGCGGTCACGCTAGGAAGCAAGTGGTTAAGATCGGATTGATGCAGAAATTCCTGCTGCAAATTCAACGCTCGGGATCGAGGCCTGCGGCTTCCTCAACCACTTTGGCGATGGCGGTGAAGTCTGCATCAGGTCCCTCGCGCTTCAGTGTACGTTCGAGGTAATCCTGCACGATCTTGCCTAACGGCAGGGGTACTCCGGCAGCGTCGGCCTCGTCCATCAGCAGTTTCGTATCCTTCAGGCTCAGCGCTGCGGCAAAGCCGAAGTCGAATGTACGCGGCAGCACGCTGCGCGGCCATTTGTCGCGCGTGGCCGAATTGATTCCGGTCGACTGGTTGAGCACGTCGATCATCTTGGCCGGGTCGAGGCCCTGCTTGATGCCGAACGCCATGCCCTCCGCCGTCACACCGATGGCGACCGCGCCCAGCAGGTTGTTGACCAGTTTCATCGTCTGCCCGGCGCCGGCGGCCTCGCCCATATGCGCCGGCTTGCCTATGGCTTCGAGCAGCGGGCGCAGGATCGTTTCGTATTCCGCTGCAGGCCCGCCCACCATGATCGAGACGGTGCCTTCCTGCGCACCCTTGATGCCGCCCGATACCGGTGCGTCGAAACAGGCAATGCCCCTGGGCGTGAGCGCTGCGGAAAGCTCCTGCGCCAGCTGCGGGCCGGAGGTCGAAAGGTCGCAGAACACCTTCGGCTGGCCGCGCACGAAGATGGAGTCCGGCCCTAGGGTCGCCTCGCGCACGATTGCGGGGGTAGGAAGGCTGGTGAAGACGACCTCGCATTGCCGGCCGAGTGCAGATGCGGACCCTGCGGCCTCTGCACCCTGATGCACCAGCGCGGCCACGGCTTCCCGTGAGACGTCGTGCACGAACAGATCATGCCCTGCTTTCAACAGGTTCGCAGCCATGGGAGCGCCCATGCGTCCCAACCCCAGAAATCCGATTGTCGTCATACCACCTCCGCAATGGGCCTATGCGGCGGCAAGTCCACGCGGGCAATATCGTTTTCGGACGGAAAGCAGGACAGCACCAGCGGATCATGTCCGGGGATCACGTGGTCGAGCGATCCCCCCGCCAGTTCCATCACCCTTACCTGCGCTGCGGCATAGGCTTCTTCATCCACGAAGATGGGGAAAGGGATGGAGCGGGTGATATTGGCGTAGAGATGCGCTGCGTCGCTGCAGAGCACCACCGGCCCCCGCGCGGTTTCGCAAACCACCACCATCAGCCCTGCCGTATGGCCGGGCGCCTTGCACAGGCGGATGCCGGGCGCGAAATCCTCGTCGCCATCGTGGAAGATGACATGATCGGCATAGAGTTTGCGCACCAATTGCGCGACCGGTTCGCCATCGAACGGCGCGCGCACGCCATGATCGCAGACATGGCGGCTGGTGGCGAAGGCCATCTCGTCATCCTGCACGTGGAATTTGGCATTGGGGAAGACGTTCAATGATCCGGCGTGGTCGTAATGCAGGTGCGTGAGGATCACGTCCTCCACCAGCAGGTGGTCGATACCCGCATCGCGCAATCCCTGCCCCACATCACGGATCATCGTGCGTCCGCGTGCCACCGCCGCGTGTTCGCCGAAACCGGTGTCGACGATCAGTGGCTGATGGCCCTCCCGATGCACCGCCCAGACGTAGTAATCCAGCGGCATGGGCAGGTCATGGTCGTCCACCGGCGCCGAAAAATTGGCATCGGCGGTGCGCTCGTGACGTGCGTAACGAATTGCCTGGATCTTGGTGACGGGCGCAGGATTCGCTAGCGAGACCATGGTTAACTCAAGAAAACTTGAGCTTTACGGGTTGGCGGATCGGACCGTGGCCGACCGTCGTCATCCACGGTTCGTACTCGCCAGCAAGCTCGAAAGCCTCCACCGCATCGACCAGAGCACCCAAAAAGGCATTGGCTTCGGTCTGCGCGAGCGTCCTCCCGACGCATCCGTGCACGCCATAGCCAAAGCCGAGCGAGTGCTTGTTGTCACGCTCGATATCGTATTTCTCCGGCTCCTCCCAGAAGCGCGGATCGCGGTTGGCGGCAGCGAACATAAGCCCGCACCTTGTCCCCGCTGGCACCACATAGTCGTCGATCGCGACATCGCATGTGGTGATGCGCCCGGCCATGCGGCTGGGGCTGTCCCAGCGCAGCGATTCCTCGAATGCCTTGCGCAGCAATCTGGGCTCGGCGCGCAGCTTGGCGTACTGGTCCGGGAACAAGGCCCATGCGCGGATACAATTGGCCATGGTGAGATAGGTGGTGTCGGCCCCCGCAGAAAGGATGGTCTGCAAGAGCAGCTTGGCCTCATCCATCGTCACCTCGCCCCGATCTGCGGCGGCAAAGATCGACTGGCCGATGCCGTCGGGTGACAGCGCCCCGCGGTCGCACGCCGTGCCGAGCCATTCGATCACGCCCGAGAAATCATGGTTCATCGCTTCGTCGAACAACTCGCCGGGCGGGCCCATCGTAGCCCATACCATCTGGCTGAAGTCATGCATGAAGTGCCGCCCTTCCTTGGGCAGGCCGAGCACATCGGGCAGCACGCGGAAGATATAGGCCTGGGTGATATCGCCCACGGCATCCACCACCTCGCCCTCTTTCGCGCGCAACTCGTCGACGAACTCCTGCGCCGCCTGCTGGAAGGTCACCTTCGCCCCTTCAAGCGCGCGCGGACTGAGCGCATCGGACACGACCTTGCGCACCTGCGTGTGGCGGGGCGGATCGTCGGTGAGGAGGATTTCCGGGCGCGGCGAATTGGGATCGTGCCACGGGCGCGAAGTGGAAGAGAAGCTCTTCCAGTCGAGCAGGCCTTGCGAGACATGTTCGTGCCGCGCGATCATCACCGTGCCATCGTGCAGGCGCACGGCCGGTGCAAATTCGCGCACCTCGTCATCCACCGCGCGGGCATTGCGCACCGCATCGGGGGTGAAGATGTCATAAGGGAAGAGGGGGATTTCCTTCACCATCGCTCTACAGCCCCAGTCCGTGGAACCAGGTCTCGCCGTCCGCGCCGGTCTCGATATGGCCGGCGGTAGGATCGAAGAAATGCGCGCCGATCACCACTACGCCGCTGTCCCGGTACTTCTCGACGAAACCGATGCGCGTGGCCTTGCCGCTGTCCTTGTCGAGGTCGAAGGTCGCATGGCGGTGCGGCATGGCGCATTGCATCGGGTGGTGCATCAGGTCCCCGGTAATCACCGCGCGCTCGCCCTTGCTCTCGATACAGACATGCACGTGGCCCGGCGTGTGGCCGTGGCTCGGTTCGGTGGTGATGCCGGGCGCGATGGTATGGTTCGCATCGATGAACTCGGCGAGCCCCAGTTCCACGATCGGATCGACACATTCGACCAGATGGTTATCCGAATGGTGGCCGTCATGGCGGATCACTTCCTGCCAGGCTTTGTATTCCTTCTCCCCGAACAAATATTTCGCATTGGGGAAGGTGGGCTTGTACTCGCCCGTCTCCGGGTCCTTGTAGGTGTTCCAGCCGACATGGTCGAAGTGGAGATGCGTGCACAGGACGGTGTCGACATCGTGCCGCGAAATGCCGAGGCTTTCGAGGTCCTCCAGGAATCCCTCGGGCAGGTCGCAGAACACATCAAAGTCCCGTTCGCGCCCCGCGCCGATACAGCTGTCGACCACGATATTGCGTGCCGGAGTCTGCACCACGAACCCTTGGAAGTTCATCCGCTGCAGGCCTTCGGGCGTGGCGTAATGCGGGTGCAGCCACTTCATCGCGATCACCTCCTCGGCGGTCGCATCGGGCATTGTCATGCTGATATTGTCGGTGAAATCATACAGCTCGACGATGCGGGTGATTTTCACCTCACCCACCTGCCAGCTCATCATCGTGTCCTTGGCCAAACTCACTCTCCCTTTATGCCCTCCCCCGTGTGGGGGAGGGTTGGGTGGGGGCCTGCCAGGCCAGTGGCGTTGGGCCACCCACCCCCCAACCCCTCCCTCCAGGGAGGGGAGATCGATGGTACGTCTATATCGGCCTTGTGCCATTGCTACTTGTATCGCGCCACACTTTCCGGCGGCAGTTCTGCGGCGGGCAGTTGCGCCTTGCCGAGGATGAAATCCGCGCAACGCTCGCCAATCATCACGCAGGGCGCGTTGGTGTTGCCGCCTATCACCGATGGCATCACGCTGGCATCGGCGACACGCAATCCGGCGATGCCCTTCACGCGCAATTGCGGATCGACCACCGCCGCATCATCCGTACCCATCTTGCAGGTGCCCACGGGGTGGTGGACCGTATAGCCTGTCGCGCGGATATAGGCGTCCCACTGCTCGTCGGTGACGCAGTCCGGCCCCGGCGCGACTTCCACTCCGTCATACTTGGCGAAGGGAGCTGTGGCGAAAGCCTCGCGGCTGATCTTCAGTGCGCGGATCAGCGGCAAGATATCCTCCGGCTCCTTGAGCAGGTTCGGATCGATCAGCGGCGCGGCCGTGGGATCATTGCTGGCAAGACGGATGGTGCCGCGGCTCTTGGGATAGAGCGCCACCGGGCTGATCGCATAGCCATGGCCGACGGGGAAGGGCACGCCCTTGACGGTGAGCCTTTTGGCAGGCTGGAAAACGAACTGCACATCGGGCTTGGCCAGACTCTTGTCGGTGCGCAGGAAGGCGACGCTTTCGAACACGTTGCCCGCCAGCGGTCCCTTGCGGGTGGCGAGATAGTAGAAGAACCAGAAGATATCGCGCGGCATGGCCTTCCAGCTGATGCCGTAGCTGGTGGAATCGCTCGTCTCCATATGGATCGGGCTGGCGACATGGTCGTGATAATTGCCGCCCACGCCGGGCAGGTCGTGCACCACCTCCACGCCCATGGCCTGCAGGTGATCTGCCGGACCGATGCCGCTGAGCATCAATATCTGCGGGCTTTGCACCGTGCCGGCGGAGAGCACCACTTCGTGCCGCGCCTTGACCACCCTGCCATCAGTCAGCTCGACGCCGGTAGCGCGGCCATTCTCGATAACGATGCGCGCGGCCTGCGCATGCGTTTGCACATGGACATTGCCGCGTTCCATCGCCGGGCGGAGCATGTTCTTGGCGGTGCTTTCGCGCAGACCGTCGCGGATCAGGCCCTGGCGGCGGCCATAGCCTTCGGGATCGGGCCCGTTGAAATCGGGGCAGACGGGGAATTGCAACTCGCCCAGAGCTGCCATGAAGTCGTAATTGAGCTGGTTGGGGTTCTCCACCACCTTGGCATTGATAGGCCCGTCCTTGCCGTGAAACACGCTTTCGGGATGATCCTCATTGTGCTCGGTGCGGGTGAAATAGGGCAGCACTTCGCGATAGGACCATCCGCTGCAGCCATTGTCCGACCAATCGTCATAATCGGTGGGGTGGCCGCGGAAATAGACCATGCCGTTGATCGCGCCCGAACCGCCGAGCACTTTCCCGCGCGGCACGCCGATCTTGCGCCCCGCCATGCCCGCTTGCGGGGTGGTTTCGAAACGCCAGTTGGTCTCCTTGCGTCCGATTGCGGCGGCCACGAAGCTGGGCACATGAATAAACGGGTGGCTGTCCGCGCCGCCGGCTTCGAGCACGCATGTGGTCTTGCTCGCATCCTCTCCCAAGCGTGCCGCAACACAGGCGCCGGAGGAGCCTGCCCCGATAACCACGTAATCGAACTCACCAGCGATCATTGATGTCTCTCTCCCTTTCCGCACTGTGCTTGGGGGAGCATCGCTTTGCAAGAAGGGATGGCAGAATCCCGCTTCTCGTCACCCTGAACTTGTTTCAGGGTCCATTTCTCTAGCTGCACCGCCGCCTGATGTTGCTCAATGGATGCTGGAAGCGAAGCTGTGCCTGCACAACCAAGTTCAGCATGACGGCAGCTAGGATATTGGCTGGCCCGATCGCAGGCGGAGCATATAGGCAACCAGCGAATCGACCTGGTGCGGTTCGAGGCGCAGGTTCATTTCCGCCGGATAATTGTGCCCGTCGCGCAGCCATGCGGCGAGGCTTTCCTCGGTCATGCCGGGGCGGCTGGCGACTTCGTGAAAGGGCGTGGCATCTTCATTGGGCGAATCCCCGTTGAGGCCCGTCTGGTGGCAGGCGGCACAGCTATCGCGCGCGATCAGCATGCCCATCGAAGCATCGGGCGCATAAGGTGCTTCCCCCGTGGTCTCGCAAGCGGCCAGCGCCAGTAGCAGGCCGGGCAGGGCGAGCTTTGCCAATGTGGTGGGAATTCCATTGCTTGCGATCATATGCGCCTCACTTTCAGGCCGCACCCTGCGAAGGGAATCTGGGCATTGCAAGGTGAATTCTATCGGGGGGTTAGGGTTGGTCGGTCTTATCGCCGGAATTGTAGAATTCGACGGCTTCTTCCACCAATTGCTGCTCGACTTCCTCCAAATTCGTCCCGGTGTAGGCATTCATGCGCCAAGTCCCGTCGAAATAGTGTTGGCCCGTGGGCGAGCCAAAGAAAGCGACCATTTCCCGCAACTCGCTTTCGGTGAACTCCCAGTTGATGTGGCTCTCGAATTCTTCCTGATAGACAGAGCGATAGCGTGCGTAGACCGTTCGCAGGGCTGCAATCCTGTCGGTTTGTCCGACAGCATCCAGCAGAGTGACTTGTCGATCCTTGTCATCCCAATTGAGTTCCGAGATGAAGGCGTACCGCTCTAGGTTACGACCACTATCAATCCTGCCTTGAATTCCGGTAACGCGCATGAACTCCCGGATAAGCTCAAGCTTTTCGGGACTTGGCGGGTCTTCGTTCATGGCTGACGGATCGGTCATTTCGTCAATTTGGGCTACGGCAATGCTCGGAACGGCAAAGGCGATAAGGCAGACTGCTACCAATCGAACCGACCTACTCCCCATCATACTCGATCGCCTTCGCCGCAGCACCTGACATCACGAAGCCGATAGGCCGTTCGGCCTCTTCGGTCAGGTGGCCGATCAGGCCGCCGGTGCGGCAGAGCAGGCCGATGCCTTTCAGCGCCGCGACGGGCCAGCCGAGGTCGAGCATGATGGCGGGGATCGGGCCGTTGACGTTGACGGGGAGGCCGCGCCCGATGGTCTCTGGCAGCGCGGCCTGCAGCGCGCGCATCATGGCGACATGCTCGCCGCTCACCCCGCGCTCGTCGGCCAATTTCAGCAGCAGGTTCGCACGCGGGTCGCCTTCGGAATGTTGCGGGTGGCCGAAGCCTGGAACGGCCTTGGTCGTCTTGCGCAATTCGGTGATCTGGCGCACCGCCACGGTGTTGAGGTCATCGCCGCTCGCGCGCTGGTCCGCCACGCATTGGGCGTAGAAGCGGCCCGCCACTTCGGCGCTGCCCAGCACCACCGATCCGCACCCCAACAGCCCGGCGGCGACGGCGCCCTGCACCGCCTCGGGCGCGGCGGCGAGCGTCATGCGCGCGGCGACCACACTCGGCACCAGACCGTGTTCGGCCAGCGCGCAGAGCACGGCGTTGAGGAAGAAGCTCTGCTGCTCATTCGGCTCCTGCCCGGTAACGAGGAACCAGAAGTAGGAGCTGAAATCCATCTTGCCGATGATATCGCCGCACAGATCCTTGCCGCGCACGGTGATGCTCTCCGCATCCGATGTGCAGATCGCGGAATAGGGTTGGTCCTGTTTGCCGATGCGCATTTTTCTTCCTCACCGCTCACCCTGAGCTTGTCGAAGGGTTGTCTTTGCTTCTAGCGTGACTCTTGAAGAAAAAGCGGTGCTTCGACAAGGCTCTCCTGAGCGAGCCGAAGGGCGCAGCACGAACGGAACTCAGGAGAGTAAGACAGAGTGGCAAAACCTTTGGCAGGCGTCCGCGTGCTCGACATGGGCACATTCATCACCGGCCCGGCTTGCGGCATGTTGCTGGCGGATCTGGGGGCAGAGGTGATCAAGGTGGAAATGCCCGAGACGGGCGATCCCTTCCGCGCCTTCAAGGGCGATCTCTATTCGCCGCATTACCAGACCTACAACCGCAACAAGAAGAGCATCACGCTCAACACCAAGAAGAACCCCGAGGACCTGGAGGCACTGGACGAATTGGTGAAGACCGCCGACGTCTTCATCCAGAACTTCCGGCCCGGCGTGGCCGAGCGGCTGGGTGTCGGCTGCGAGAGGCTGCAGGGCATCAATCCGCGGCTGGTCTATGCCGATATCTCCGGTTTCGGGAATGATGGGCCGTGGAAGGACCGCCCCGCGTTCGACACGGTTTCGCAGGCCTCCAGCGGGTTCCTGCGCCTGCTGGTCAACCCCGCCAATCCGCGCGTGGTCGGCCCTGCCATTGGTGACGCGGTGACCGGGTTCTACACCGCCTATGGTGTGCTTGCGGCGCTTTATGAGCGCGAGAAGACCGGAAAGGGGCGCAAGGTCGAAACCTCGATGTTCGAGGCGATGTGCCATTTCAATCTCGACGATTTCACCCATTACCTCAGTGTCGATGAAGTCATGGGGCCGTGGTCTCGCCCGCATGTCTCGCAGTCCTATGTCTTCCAGTGTTCGGACGGCGGGTGGATCGCGCTGCACATGTCCTCACCGCCCAAGTTCTGGGAGAACCTTGCCACCGCGGTCGGCCAGCCCGACATGTTGCAGCGGCCCGAGTTCGAAAGCCGCCCCGCGCGCATCGCCAATTACGAGAAGGTGGTCGCGTTTCTAGCCCCGATCTTCGCCACCAGGCCGCGCGCCGAATGGGAAGAGACGCTGACAAGCCTCGAAGTGCCGCACTCAGCGGTTTATACCTCGAAGGAAGTGGTCGAAGGCGATCTGGCCGCGCATCACCGGCTGGTGGTCGAAGGCGAGGGCGCGCGCGGGACCTTCCGCACGATCCGTAACCCCATCCGCTTCGACGGCGAGATAGAGGACAGCGTTGTCCCGCCGCCCGAACTCGGCGCGGATAACGAGGAGATACTGGGCAGGAAGTGAGCATTTGCGCCCGCGCCTGTCTTTGATAGATTGCTAACCGGAACGGGGCTGCAGGAGTCGGCTCCAGACGAGAAATTCCCATGGGAGAGAGATAATGGGTAAACTGCCAAGCCGCCTGCACCACACGGCCTATGTGTCCAAGGACCTGGAGGCCACGCGCGCCTTTTATGAGGACACGCTGGGCATTCCGCTGGTGGCCACCTGGTGCGAGACCGATTTCCTGTTCGGCAAGGACCGCACCTATTGCCACCTCTTCTTCGGGCTTGGAGATGGCAGCGCGCTGGCGTTCTTCCAGTTTGCCGATGCCGAAGACCAGGCGCTGTTCGGCCCTGACCTCCCCGCTTCGCCCTTCCGCCACATCGCACTCAATGTGGACAAGGAAACCCAGGCAGAGCTGGAACGGCGCATCGAAAAGGCGGGCCTCCAGCCGCCCAAGACCTATACGCTGGAACATGGCTATTGCCGTTCGGTCTATGTCGAGGACCCCGATGGCATGATCGTGGAATTCACCTGTGACGATCCGCGCGCCGCCGATGGCGATGCCGAACGTCGCGCCAATGCCCATGCCGAGCTGAAGCGTTGGCTGGCGGGCGATCACACGACCAACAACCAGTTCCGCCACGAAGAAGCGGCGTAATGGCGCTTCCCTTGTTGCCGACCAGCCTGGTCGGCTCTTACGCCCAGCCCGAATGGCTGATCGACCGCGCCAAGCTTGCCGGCCGCTTCCCTCCGCGCACGCGGCAGAAGGAGCTGTGGCGCATCCCCGAGGAATTCCTCGAGGAAGCCTGGGACGATGCGACGATCTACGCCATGCACGAGCAGGAGCGCGCAGGGCTCGACATCATCACCGATGGCGAGATGCGGCGCGAGAGCTATTCCAACCGCTTCGCCACCGCGCTCAACGGCGTGGACATGGACAATCACGGCACCGCGCTTGATCGGTCAGGAGAGCCTGTACCCGTGCCGCGCGTAGTGGGTGAGATCAGCCGCCGCCATGCGGTGCAGGTGCGCGACGTGGAGTTCATGAAGCAGCATACGGACAAGGCGATCAAGATCACCGTGCCCGGCCCTTTCACCATGAGCCAGCAGGCACAGGACGACTATTACGGCGATCCCGAGGCACTGGCGCTGGGCTATGCCGCTGCGGTGAACGAGGAAATCAAGGATCTTTTCGCAGCAGGTGCCGATGTGGTGCAGCTGGACGAGCCCTACATGCAGGCGCGCCCCGAAAAGGCGCGTGAATTCGGGTTGAAGGCACTGGAGCGTGCGCTTGATGGTGTTGCCGGAACCACGGCGCTCCATATCTGCTTCGGCTATGCCCATCTGATCCACGAGCGGCCTGAAGGCTATTCCTTCCTGCCCGAACTGGCATCGAGCGACGTAAAGCAGATCAGCATCGAAACGGCGCAGTCCAACCTCGATACCAAGGTGCTCGAAACCCTGCCAGGCAAGACGATCATCCTCGGAGTTCTCGACCTCTCGACGCATGAGGTGGAAACGCCCGAAGTGGTCGCCGCGCGGATACGGCGCGGGCTGGCGCATGCGCCGAAGGAGAAAATCATCATCGCGCCCGATTGCGGCCTCAAATATCTCCCGCGCGAAGTGGCATTCGGCAAGATGAAGGCGATGGCCGAAGGTGCGGCCACCGTGCGGGCGGAGGTGTCGTGAGTTTCAAGACCACGCACACAGGCAGCCTGCCGCGCCCCGAATATCTGCTCGAACTGATGTTTGCCCGCGAGGGCGGCGAGGATGTCGACCGGGCGGCGCTCGACGATGCCATTGATCGCGCCACTGCAGGGGTGATCGCCGAGCAGGTGAAGGCGGGGATCACGGTCGTTGGTGACGGCGAAATGTCCAAGCCCAGCTACGCTACCTATATCAAGCACCGCCTGTCGGGTTTTGGCGGCGAGGCGGGGCAGTACGAGTTCCAGGACCTGGAGGATTTCCCCGGCGCCAAGGCGCAGGTCTTCGGCAACAAGGGCCGCGCCAAGCGTTCTGCGCCGGCCTGTACCTCCCCCATCGAAGTGATCGACATGGAAGCGCCTCGCATCGATGCGGAGCGGCTGGTGCGACTGGCCGACGGCCAGGAAACCTTCATGTCCGCGGCGTCACCCGGCGTGACCGCCCTGTTCTTTCCCAACCAGTATTATGCCAGCGACGAGGAATATGTCTTCGCCCTCGCCGAAGGGTTGCGGCACGAATACGAGACGATCGCCAATGCCGGCATAACGCTGCAGGTCGATTGCCCGGATCTTGCCATGGGCCGCCATGTGCAATTCACCGGCCTTTCGCTGGAGGAATTCCGCAAGCGTATCGGCATGAACATCGCGGCGCTCAATCACGCGTTGCAGAACATCCCGGCCGAGCAGTGCCGCATGCATCTGTGCTGGGGCAATTATCCCGGCCCGCATCATTGCGATGTTCCCCTGCATGACATTGCCGACATCGTGTGGAGCGCCAAGCCGCAGACCGTTTTGCTTGAAGGCGCCAACCCGCGCCATGCGCACGAATTCGCCTACTTCGAGGAAAATGCGCTGCCCGAAGGCAAGATATTGTGCCCCGGCATGATCGAGCCACAGAGTACCTATATCGAACACCCCGAGCTCATCGCGCAGCGCATCGGGCGCTATGCCGATCTGCTAGGGCGTGAGCGGGTGATGGCAGGGGTCGACTGCGGCTTTTCGGTCCATGCGGGCAGCAACAATCTCGATCCGCAAGTGGTCTGGGCCAAGCTGGCGGCACTGGCGGAAGGCGCCCGGATCGCTACCGCGCGTTACTGGTAGCCATCAGGCCTCCGGGTCGGGCAAGCCATCATCGAGCTTGTCGAGCATTCTGCCCAGCAGCTTGTTGAGCAGGGCGATTTCCTCGCCCGAAAGGTCGTCCAGCAGCCGCTCGCGATAGATTTCGGCAATGGCGAATATTTCCTTGTGGGCAGCCTCGCCTTCCCTGGTGACCTTCAGCTTCTTTGTCCGGCGGTCCTCCGGGTCGGCCAGCCGTTCCACCAGGCCGTCCTTTTCCAGCGAGTCGATCATGCGCGTCAGCGTCGGCCCCTCGATCCGCAAGCGGCGGGCGATGTTCACTTGTGAGGTTGCTTCCGGCGAGTTGTGGATCGCGGAAAGCGCCTCCATCCGCGCGGTCCCTTGCTGGATGGCGCGCAGCTTCTCATCCAGCAGCGAACGCCAGCGGCGAGCGACCAGGACAAGAGCTATGGTTAGCCGCGTCTCTGGCGGAAATTCGCCACTCTTGGGTTTTGGCAAACTGTTTTCCTGTTGGTTCTTATCGACCATATCGTTGCCGGACGGACGCCGCCCATCCCCCTGTCCCTGTAATACCCGTGCATAACCTTACCCAGCACTGCCTTGCGGGTGAAGCCCTTGGCTGAAGAAACCGGTTGATGCTTGGCGCGGATCGCCCTGCGCCACTGGAAAGCGGAATGGGCTGCGGCTAAGGACTTCATTCCGGCCAACGCGGGGTGAGGCGGTGCCTTGCCCGTGGCGGGGGAATGCGGGCGTGGCGGAATTGGTAGACGCCGGGGACTTAAAATCCCCTGATCCACGGATCGTGCGGGTTCGAGTCCCGCCGCCCGCACCAGATCGGCCAGGAGCGACTAAGGGACCTTCCCAAGTCCCCGTTAGCGGTTCCTAAACATCACAAGGTTAAGAGTGGCTCATGCAAGAATGCGGTGGGGCTCTTCGGCGTCTTTCCGCAAAGGATGGAGGTTGTATGGCCGAGGCCTTGCAGCGCGACACGGATGTGCTTGGCTTGGTAGCGAGCCTGGAATCGGACCACGAGCATCGTGGCGCGCAACGCTATACCTTGTTGATACGTGCCGCAAAGCTCGTCGGGCCGGCGGGCGAATATATGTGCGTGATCCGCGATGCCTCGGAAACAGGTGTCAATGTGCGCCTGTTCCATGCGCTTCCGGAATGCGGCCAGATGATGCTGGAGCTGCAGAATGGCGACCAGCACGAGGCGAAAATTGTCTGGCAGGAGGAAGACCGCGCCGGCCTGCAGTTCGCTCAGGAAGCCAATATCGCACGCATCATCGAATGCCCCAGCCGCTTCGCCAAGCGTCCGATCCGCATCAATCTGGATATTGGAGCCTTGCTTTCCACACTTTCGGAACAGGCGTGCGTGCGCATCAGGAATATCTCGCAACAAGGCGCGCAGGTCACCAGCAAGCACCGATTTGCGATCGACCAGCGCGTTCAGCTTTCGGCCGACGGGCTGCGACAGGTGAGCGCCAAGGTCCGGTGGCGTCGCGGCGAGCTGTTTGGCCTGGTATTCGAAGATACGTTCCAGTTCGGCGATCTTGCCCGAATTATCGCCAATATGCAGCAGGATACCGTTGAGGTGGTAACGGCCTCTTAACCATTTTCCTTCACTCCCGATCAGGAACAAGATCAGGGGCGAGCATGAACAACAGTGTCCACAGCACTGCCGGGCAGATCAGCGTCGATGCGGCCATTATCGGAGCCGGGCCAGCGGGCCTGACTGCCGGATACCTTCTCACCAAGGCGGGCAAGTCGGTGGCGATCATCGAGAAAGATGCCACCTATGTCGGCGGCATCAGTCGCACGGTCGAGCACGAAGGCTATCGCTTCGATATCGGCGGCCACCGCTTCTTCTCGAAAAGCCAGCAGGTTGTCGACCTGTGGAACGAGATCCTGCCCGATGATTTCATCCAGCGCCCAAGGATGAGCCGCATCTATTACGAGGGCAAGTTCTACTCCTACCCGCTGCGCGCATTCGAGGCGTTGAGCAACCTGGGCATCCTGCGCTCGACGGCCTGCATGCTCTCCTACCTGCGCTACAAGCTCTTCCCGATTGCCGAAGTGAAGAGTTTCGAGGACTGGACCACCAACCAGTTCGGCCGGAAGCTCTACTCGATCTTCTTCAAGACCTATACCGAGAAGGTGTGGGGGATGCCCTGTGACGAGATGAGCGCGGACTGGGCCGCGCAGCGCATCAAGGGCCTCTCGCTCTGGGGTGCGGTGACCGACGGGCTGAAACGCTCGCTCGGCCTCAACAAGCGCCCGAATGACGGCAAGGTGAAGACCCTGCTCGAAACTTTCCGCTACCCGCGCCTTGGCCCCGGCATGATGTGGGAAGCGGCGCGCGACAGGATCGTGGCATCGGGCAAAGGCCAGATGCTCATGGGCCACGCGCTGAAGCAATTGGCCAGCGATGGCGAAGGCGGCTGGCGTCTGACGGCAAACGGCCCGCATGGCGATGTGACTATCAAGGCCGCGCATGCCATCAGCTCTGCTCCCATGCGCGAACTGGGTGCCCGTCTGCATCCGTTGCCGGCAACCACGCTCAATGCCAAGAAGCTCAAATATCGTGACTTCCTGACGGTGGCGCTGATGATCAAGTCGGAGGATCTTTTCCCCGACAACTGGATCTATATCCATGACAGCAAGGTGCAGGTCGGCCGTGTGCAGAACTTCCGCAGCTGGTCACCCGAAATGGTGCCCGATCAGGACATTGCCTGCGTCGGCCTCGAATATTTCTGCTTCGAAGGCGACGGCTTGTGGTCTTCATCCGATGAGGACCTTGTCGAACAGGCCAAGCGCGAAATGGCAATCCTCGGCCTGTGCGATCCGCAAGACGTGGTCGGCGGCGCAGTGGTGCGGCAGGAAAAGGCCTATCCCGTCTATGATGAGGACTACGCTGCCAATGTCGATGCCATGCGCCGCGAGCTGGAGGAGAAATTCCCAACGCTGCACCTCGTTGGCCGCAACGGCATGCACCGCTACAACAACCAGGACCACGCGATGATGACCGCCATGCTGACGGTCGAGAACATCATCGCCGGGACACGCATTTACGACACCTGGTGCGTCAACGAGGATGCCGAATACCATGAGGCTGGCGACGAAGGTGACGAGAAGGTCCTGCCCGCCCGCGGCGAACTGACCGAAGACCAGGCCGCTGCGCTTGGTTCCGTCCGCGACGTACCGGAACGCGTTTCCGGCAACGACAAGCGCGCCGCCTGACGAATATGTCGGCCATCCTCCTCCGCCTGCGCGATATCCGCTTCATCCGCTATTTGCTGGCGAGCGTGGGCGCGCTGGCTGTGGACATGGGATGCTTCCTTGCCCTTCTGTCCGCCGGAATGTGGGCGGCAGGGGCAAGCGCGATTGCCTATTGTGCCGGGATCATTGCCCACTGGCTGATGTCCAGCCGCGCGGTCTTTGTCGGCAATGTGGCGGAGCGCGGACTGGAACGGACGCGGCAAAAGGCGCTGTTTGTCATTTCGGCGCTGGTCGGACTCGGACTGACCACTGCAATCGTCTGGGCGGGCGATGGGTCGGGATTCGATCCGCGCCTGGCCAAGCTGGTTGCCGTTGCCGTGAGCTTTGCCGCAACCTGGGTGCTGCGCAGCAAGGTCGTTTTCCGCTAAGGCGGGCCGATGACCACAGCCAACCCCTTTGACTGGAACCGTTTTGTGACCCGCCCTGATGCCGTCTGGGCGGTGTGGGGGTTCTGCTGCCTGCTCGCTCTGGCATACCAGATTTTGGCGGGTTTCGAGCCGGACGGCCCCGATGACTACATGCGCCTGCTGCAAGTGCGCGACCTCTTGGCCGGGCAGGGCTGGTGGGATGTCACGCAATATCGCGTCGATCCGCCTGCTGGCGCGAGCATGCACTGGTCGCGTCTGGTCGATATTCCGCTGGCGCTTCTGGCACTGCTGGCGGGCGAGACCGCGGCATTGTTCGCCGTTCCGCTGCTCTACCTGCTGGGTGCGCTCTTTGCGCTGAGGTCGATCCTGCTGCGGCTGGACTTGCCGCCGCTCGGCATTGGTCTCGGCCTTGTCATCCTGCCGCTCTTTCCCCTGCTGACCGGCAGTTTCATGCCCTTCCGCATCGATCACCATGCGCCGCAGGCGGTGCTGGGGCTGGTCGCTGCTGCACTGATGCTTAGGCCGGGGCGCGCGGGTGCGGCATTGTGCGGCCTGCTGGCGGCTGCATGGGTGGCGATCTCGCTTGAAGGACTGCCGATGGTTGCAGCCTTTGCGGGGCTTTACGGTCTTGCCTATTGGTTGTGGGACGATCGCCGGCTGGCAGTGTTCCTGACCGCGCTCGCGATGGCCGCTCCTGCCCTGTCTTTGGCGACGCGGCCTCTTGGCTCATTTGCCCTGCCATACTGCGACATACTGCTGCCCGGCCATATGGCGGCTTTTGCGGCAGCGGCTGTCATCGCCTGGGCTTTGCCCGCCTTGCCGCGACAGGATCGCGCTGCGGGCCGGTGGGGCGGACTGGTGGTGATCGCCGCCATCAGCGCGCCCGTCGCCTATTTCGCACTGGGGAGCTGTGCCGCCGATCCGTTCGGGGAGCTCGATCCGCTCATCCTGCAGTATTGGCATGGGCAGATCACCGAGGGCCTGCCGATCTGGCAACAACCATTCTCGGTCATGGCCATGCTGCTGTGGACGCCGTTGCTGGTGCTTGCTGCCTGTTGGCCGCGAAGGCATGTCGCCCTTGCGGCAGAGGAAGGCGCGCGAGCCTGGCTGCTCTATGCCGGCCTGACCCTGTGCGCCTGCCTCTATTCGCTCGTCCTGATGCGCGAGGCGATCGTGGCGCAATTGCTCGCCGTGCCCTTCGCGGCGGCCCTGCTGGCGCATTACCTGCCCAAAGCGCGCGCCGTGCAAGCCTCCGCGCCGCGCATCATCGCCACGCTCGCCTGCTTCCTTCTTGCCACGCCGAGCTTTGTGTCGGGGGCCTTGAAACCGCTCGATCCGCTG
The DNA here is from genome assembly GCA_024642335.1 of Erythrobacter sp. Taxonomy (GTDB): domain Bacteria; phylum Pseudomonadota; class Alphaproteobacteria; order Sphingomonadales; family Sphingomonadaceae; genus Alteraurantiacibacter. The sequence goes on along the minus strand of JAHEBH010000004.1, from coordinate 47,390 downwards.
TCTCCGATTGCGCCGGAGGCGGTGCTGCAAGTCACGCCTCTGGAAGCGGAGGAATGCGACTTCGCGCAGCTCGCAAGCCTCCCGTCCGGCCTTCTCTTCGCCCCTCTGGACAGCGGGCCGGAAATACTCGCCAAGACCGGTCATGCGGTTGTCGCCGCCAATTATCACCGCAACCAGCAGCGCATGGCCCAGGTGATCGCCGCGAACATCGGCAGCGTCGATGCAGCGCAGGAGATCGTCCGTTCCACCGGGGCCGATTACGTCGTCGCCTGCACGTCCAATGCCGATATTGCGCATTACCGCAGCGCCGGTGAGGGCAATTTCGCCGATGCGATCGCCGTGGGTGAAGTGACTGAATGGCTGGAACCGGTCGAGGGTTTCAGCGCAGCGCCGCTGCGCGTCTATCGGGTCCGCTAGGCGGCGGGGACGAAATCGAGCGCGATGCCGTTGATGCAGTGACGCTTGCCGGTGGGCGGGGGGCCATCGTTGAACACATGCCCCAGGTGCCCGCCACAATCGGCGCAATGCACTTCGCGGCGCGGGTAGCCGAGCTTGTAATCGGTCGAATAGCTCACCGCACCCTGATCGATCGGCTGCCAGAAACTGGGCCATCCGGTGCGGCTGTCATACTTCGTCTGCGAGGAATAAAGGCGGTTCGCACACCCCGCGCAAACGAAAGTGCCTGCACGCTTTTCGTCATTGAGCGGGGAGGTGAAGGACCTTTCCGTCCCCGCCTCGCGAAGGATACGGAATTCCTCCGGCGTCAGGCGGCGGCGCCATTCGGCTTCGGAATAATTGTAGCGATAGGTCTGTTGCGCGCTTGCAGGGGATCCGCATGCAGTAATGGCAGGCATTGCCACGCCCGCGCCCAGCCAGAGCAGGGCCTTGCGGCGGTCGAGTAAGCGAATGTCGCTTTCTGGCAGAGTCATTTGGCCTTCCTATCCGGTAGTTTTCGAACCGATCCTGAACAACGCGAGCCCCTTCCTCCTTGTCGTTTGCGGGCCGGACTTCATCACTTTCCGGCGGAACAGAGACGACCCGACGCGCACGAAGATCACCACGCAGACAATCTGCCAGGCGATGGCGAGCAGATGCGGCCACAAGGCCTCATCCATTGCTCCGCGCGCAACCATGACAAAGGGGGAGCTGAGCGGGAACATGATGCCTGCATATTCGATCCATGTCCCCATTCTGGTTACAGCCATATTTGCCAGGAAGAAGACCACCACCTGCGCCATGGTCACAGGCATGGCCATGGTCTGCACATCGCGCACCGTTGGTGCCATCGAGCCAATCGTCAGGAATATCGAGCCGAGCAGCAAATAGCCCATGGCGAAATAGATGGCTCCCAGCGCAAAGAACATCGGCCAACCCACGCCCGGGTTGGCGAATTCTGATAGCGAGCGTTCGCCCAGCGCCAGCAGGCCGGTTCCGACCGATCCCCACACCATGATCCCGAAAATGGAAATGCCCAGCATGGCCAAAAGCTTGCCCATGAAGACGGCGTTCATCGGCACGGCAGCAGCGAGGATCTCGATAATCTTGTTGCCCTTCTCCTCGACGAGGTTGGACAGCACCATGCTCGCCAGCAGCATGATCAGCAGGAACAGCAATATCTGCCCGCCCTGCGCGGTCTGGTATCGGCCGCGGTTTTCGCTCGCCCCGCTGGTCGAAACCGAATGGGTCGCTACGTGCGGATAGGTCGCCGCCTCGCCGCGCTGCGCAGTGGCGGAGATCAGCGCTATCGTCCCGCTCCAGCGCGCAAGATTGCCTTGCGGGGCGGTCAGTTCGGGTGCCGCCAGCGTGCCTGTGACCACTGCCGCGATCCGGCCTTCGCCGCCTTCCAGCACGTCCTGCGCGTCAAAGATTTCTCCGGGCTCAAGCCTTTCCAGTACCACGACTGGCGGAATCGCTGGGCCGACCTGCGCCGCCAGTCCGTCTCGTGCCTGAATGAAGGCATCGGTGTCCTCTGCCTGCATGGCGATGCCGACATCGGCAGCCAGTGCTTCGGACTGGATCTGCGCGCCGATCCCGCCTGCCAGCGCGGCAACGCCCAGCGGAAAGAGCGGGCCGAGCAGGAAGAAGATGAAGGCACGGCTGAACAATATTGCGGTGAAATCGCGCCGCGCGATGACGAATGCTGCATGCCACAGCGAAAGGCGGCCCGCCTGCGTGCCCATGCTCATGCCGCCTCCTCGCTCGGTGTGTTCTTGGCCAGTTCTGCCGCAGCCGCTTCGCCGGCAATGGCGACAAAGGCATCGTGCAGTCCGGCGCGCTCGATCGAGAGCGACAAAATCCCGGCATCGCCATCGATCAGGGCGCGCAGCAGTGGTTCAATCCCGCTTTCGGGCAGGGGAAAATTCCAGAACTGGCCGATTCGGCGCGTGTCCGGCGGAAGGGCATGGCGCCACGGCCCCTCGCTGGCGCTGGTTTCCAGCCGCACCTGCGCGGGAATGCGATCGCGCGCCACGTCCACGCGTCCGGCAAAGGGAACCTTCCCGCCTGCGATGATGGCGATGTTTTCGCACAGGCGTTCGGCATGGGAGATGACATGGGTGGAAAAGATCACCGTGGTTCCCCTGTCCGCCAGCGAGCGGATCAGCACTTCGAGCTTGCCCTGGTTGATGGCATCGAGGCCGGAGAACGGCTCATCCAGCACCACCAGCTGCGGGTCGTGCACCAGAGTGCCCAGCAATTGCACGATCTGCGCCATGCCCTTGGACAATTTGCGAATCTGCCTGTCCACCGCATGGCCCAGCCCGTGGTCTTCCATCAGCTTTCTGCCGCGCTCGCGTCCCTGCGGCAGCGGCAAGCCGCGCAACGCGCCCATGAAGGCAATTGCCTCATAGGCTTTCATTGCCGGGTAGAGGCCACGCTCCTCGGGCAGGTAGCCGATCAGGCGGGCAATATCCTGCGGATTGTCGTGGCCGAGCACGCGGCGGGTGCCGGAATCGGGATCGATGATCCCCAGCAGCATGCGCAATGTGGTGGTCTTGCCTGCGCCATTGGGGCCGAGGATGCCGTAGATGGAGCCTCTGGGCACGCTGATGTCCACGCCGTCGACCGCGAGTGTTTCATCGAAGCGCTTGACCAGCCCGCGGGCCTCTATCGCCAGTTCCGTGATGTCGGATGTCGCAATGTCCATCGCTACGGGTTACAGGCCAAGCATGAACGGGAGCAAGCAGGATTATGGTTAAGGCGCTGGTCCTCGCTCCACTTCAGAACGCCTTGCGCGTCAAGGCGGCGGAGCTGGGCTTTGCCGCCGTGGGCTTTGCGCCTGCTGCCGATGACCCGGTCCGCGCTGCGCGGCTGCACGAATGGATCGATGCGGGCTTTCACGGATCGATGGAATGGATGGCGGATCGCGCCGATGTGCGGCAGGGCCCGCAAAGCATGTGGCCCGAGGCGCAGAGCGTGATCGCGTTTGGCATGTCCTACGCGCCCGATGTCGATCCGCTCGCGCTCGAAGGCGATGCGGAAAAGGCACGTATTTCCGTTTATGCGCAGGGGCGCGACTATCACGACGTGGTAAAGAAGGCGCTCAAGGCGCTGGCGCGCTGGCTGGTGGAGGAGGGGAGCAAAGTCGGGCTGGAAGTCGAACTCAAGGTCTTCGTCGATACCGCGCCGGTGATGGAAAAGCCGTTGGGACAGGCGGCAGGCATAGGGTGGCAGGGCAAGCATACCAACCTGGTAAGTCGCGAACATGGCAGCTGGCTGTTCCTGGGAGCGATCTATACCACGCTGCCTTTCGCGCCCGATGTGGAGCACGATGATCGCTGCGGGTCCTGCACCGCTTGCCAGGCTGCCTGCCCCACAGATGCATTTGTAGAACCATATCGGTTAGATGCTAGGAAGTGTATATCCTATTTGACGATTGAGCATCACGGGCCGATCCCCGAGGAATTCCGTGAGGCGATCGGCAACCGTATCTACGGCTGCGATGATTGCCTCGCCGTCTGCCCGTGGAACAAATTCGCCGATACCGCCGCCCGCCACCGCGCGCTTGCTCCGCGCGGGGAGCTGATCGCACCCGATCTTGCGGAGCTTCTGGCGCTGGATGATGCCGCCTTCCGGCAGAAGTTCTCCGGCTCCCCGGTCAAGCGGGTGGGGCGCAACCGCTTTGTCCGCAACTGCCTGATTGCAGCCGGCAACAGCGGCAATCCGGCGCTTCTGCCAGCAGTCGAGGCACTGCTTCAGGATGCAGACGATGTGGTAGCAGAAAGCGCCCGATGGGCACTCAGCAGGCTCAGAGGAAATCCTTGAGCGGGACTTCGGCATCTCGCAGTGCCTCAGGGTCCACGATGGTGCGCGCCTTCACCAGCTTCTGCCCCTGCACATAATCCTTGGTGCGATTGACCGCATCGACCGCGATCACGCGCAGGTCTTTCAGATAGACGACCGAGAAGCTGCGATCGGCCGGATCGCCGCGCAGGACCGCATCGTCATGACCAAGGCTTAGGCCCGCAGTCTGCAGGCGGATGTCGTACTGGTTGGACCAGAACCACGGCAGCGCGTCATAGGGCTCGCCCTCACCGCAAATCGCCTTCGCTGCCACGGTGGCCATGTCATGCGCGTTCTGCACGCTCTCGAGCCGCAATACGGCGCCATCGGCATAGGGATTGGCGTGTGCTGCGCAATCCCCGATGGCGTAGACATCGGGCAGGCTGGTGCGGCAAAATTCGTCCACATCCACGCCGTCTGCCCCGGCGGCACCTGCTGCGATCAGCGGGCCGACTGCGGGCACGATGCCGATGCCGGCCACCACCATGTCGCAGGCGATTTCTTCGCCGCTGGCCAGTTTGACCGCCTGCACGCGATCGCCATCGCCAAGGATGGCTTCAACGGCCGAGGACAGGCGGATGTCGACGCCGTGCCGGCGATGCTCGGCTTCGAAAAAGCGCGACAGGTCTTCCCCGGCAACGCGCGCCAGCACGCGGTCGAGCGCCTCAATCAGCGTTACCTTGCAATCGAATTTGGTCAGCACCGCAGCGGCTTCCAGGCCGATATAGCCGCCACCGATGACGACCACACGTTTGGCACCCGCATCGAGTTCGGCCAGCATGGCATCCACATCGGGCTTGTTGCGCACGGCGTGAATACCATTCAGGTGCCCGCCCGCGCATGACAGGCGGCGTGCATCGCCCCCGGCCGCCCAGATCAGCGTGCCATACCGTACCGGCCCGCCTTGGCTCAGGGTCACTTCTCGTGCGACAGGGTCGATCCGCGTCACCGAAGTGCGCAGCAGCAGCTCGATCTCCTTGTCACGCCAGAACTGTTCCGGTCGGATCAGCAGGCGCTCGAAAGGCTTCTCGCCAGAGAAATAATCCTTGGACAATGGCGGGCGTTCATAGGGCGGAGAGCTATCCCGGCCGATCATCAGGATCGATCCTGCAAAGCCGTTCTGGCGCAGCGATATGGCGGCCTGTGCGCCGCCATGTCCTGTGCCCACGATCACTACATCCGCACTGGTCATGGCGCAGGGGTTTGCCGCAATTGGCCCTCCCGTCAAGCCTTGTGCGGCGGGTCAGCGCCCCAGCAGGGTGCGTGCATGGCTGGCGATTTGCGCCAGTGCCGCAGGGGTCGTCGGCGAAGATGCCTGCGCCCTGGCGATGACCGAACGGAACTTGGCGATACTCGCCTGGTTGTGCTGGGCCCATTGTTGGACCTGTCCTGCAATGTCGAAGCCCTTGCGGCGAGAAGCCAGATTGCCCAGAAATTCGAGGCGCATCTGCTGAAAATCCCTTGCCAGCCCGGCGACCAGCAATCGCTCCCATGGATCGGAAGGATTCATCGCCGCAGCGCGCGATTGTGCCCAGTCGAGGCCAAGCAGGGCGCCCAGCTGCACAAAGGCCTGGGCCAGCACCAGAGGCGCAATCTTGCGGTCCCGCGCGAGCATGGCGAGGCCGAATGCGCCATCCTGCGCAAAGAGCCGCGCAACCATTTGTGCCAGCTTCGCCGGAGCACCGGCGTTCGCCAGCAAGCTGGAAATGGAACCGACATGGGCGCGTGCCTCCGAGCCGAGCAGGCTTTCGGTTTGCTCGGACAGTGCATCGACCAGCGGGCCGAGCTCAGCGTTCAGACGGCTTGGCGCCTCGCCACAGCCGCCGGCACGCAGCAGGTCGGCCATATGGAGGCGGAGCCCAAGGGCAGCCTGTTCGAACAGCATGAGGCGCGCCTCTTCGGAGATCTTCGCCCGCTCGATCGCATCCCACAGCGCATCCATTCCCAGCAAGGAGCAGGCGGAAACGAAGGCGCAGGCAACACGGTCCAGACCGGCTCCGGCTTCCTCAGCCAGCTCGAAAGGATGGACCATGCCCATGCGGTTGACGATCCGGTTGGCCACCACCGTGCCGACGATCTCCCGGCGCAGGTGGTGGGAAAGCAGCACCTTGCGATAGGCGTCGCGCATCTGCGGCGGAAAATCGGACAGCAGGAGATCCTCCGCCACCTTGTCCTCTGACAGCGTGCCAGCCTCAACGGCGTCCTGAAGGACCAGCTTGCAACTGGAGAGCAGTACCGCCAGTTCCGGCCGCGTCAGGCCGTGTCCGTCCGCGGCGCGGCGGGCCAAGACATCGCTGGCGGCCAGCCCTTCGGTCTTGCGGTCCAGTTCGCCCATTTCCTCCAGCATCTCGATGAGCCGGACTTGCGAGCCCATTGCCAGCGATCCGCCCCTTTCGGCGATGGAGAGCGCCAGTGCCTGCAGGCGGTTGTCTTCCAGCACCAGCCCGGCCACTTCGCCCGTCATATCCTCCAGCAGGGAGTTGCGGCGCGCTTCGGACAGGCGCCCCGCCTTGCGCGCGGCGGTAAGCGCAATCTTGATGTTCACCTCATTGTCGGAACAATCGACGCCCGCCGAATTGTCGATGAAATCGGTGTTGATGCGTCCGCCGTGCAGGGCGAATTCGATCCGGCCCGCTTGTGTGACGCCCAGATTGGCGCCCTCGCCGATCACCCTGGCGCGCAACTCGGATGCATTGACGCGCAATCCGTCATTGGCCGGGTCACCCACCTGTGCGTGGCTCTCGCCTTCCGCCTTGATGTAGGTGCCGATGCCTCCGAACCAGATCAGGTCAGCGGGGCTCCTGAGAATGGCGGCGATCAGGCTTTCGGGATCGAGTTCTGTCTCGGCTATGCCCAGCAATTCGCGCGCCTGTCTGAACAGGACAATGCGCTTCTGGTTGCGCGGATACACGCCGCCACCCCTGGAGATGAGGGCGGAATTGTAATCCGCCCAACTGCTGCGCGGCTTGGCAAACAGGCGTTTCCTCTCTTTCCAACTGGACGCCGGATCGGGGGCGGGATCGATGAAGATATGCCGGTGGTCGAAGGCCGCGACGAGCTTGATCGCCTTGGAGAGCAGCATGCCATTGCCGAAGACATCGCCCGACATGTCACCGCAGCCGACGACACGTACAGGCTCCTTCTGCACATCGATGCCCATTTCGAGGAAGTGGCGCTGGACCGATATCCATGCGCCGCGCGCCGTAATGCCCATCGCCTTGTGGTCATAACCGTTGGACCCTCCGCTGGCGAAGGCATCGCCCAGCCAGAAGCCATGTTCCAGCGCGATGGCGTTGGCAGTGTCCGAGAATGTCGCCGTGCCCTTGTCTGCGGCAACCACGAAATAGGGGTCGTCCCCGTCATGTACGACCACGCCTTCGGGATGTACTACCCTGTCATTGACGATATTGTCCGTGACCGACAGCAGCGTGCGGATGAAGAGCTTGTAGCTCTCGCGCCCTTCGTTGAACCATGCATCGCGGTCCAGCGCGGGGTTAGGGAGCATCTTGGGATAGAATCCGCCCTTGGCCCCGGTGGGAACGATCACCGCGTTCTTGACCCGCTGCGCCTTCATCAGGCCCAGCACTTCGGTGCGGAAGTCGTCGCGCCGGTCGGACCAGCGCAGGCCTCCGCGCGCAACCGGCCCGGCGCGCAAGTGGATGCCCTCCACCCGGCGCGAATAGACGAAGATCTCGCGCCACGGCACAGGCCTGGGCAGGCCCGGCACCAGTGCGGAATCGATTTTGAATGCGAGCGCGTCGGCACCGGCCGGGGCAAAGGCATTGGTGCGCAATATTGCGCCGATGACCTGCCAGTACAGGCGCAGGATGCGGTCGTCATTGATTGCTGCCACATTGGCCAGGCCCGCTCGAATCTCCGCCTCTGCCCTGGCACAGGCCTCCGCGCGGTCGCCCGTGAAGGCCGGGTCATGGCGATGGCGGAAGAATTCGACCAACCCGCGCGTCACCTGCGGGGCATGCGCCAGCGCATCGACCACCGTATAGATGGTGAAGGCGGTACTGGCCTGCCGCAGGTAGCGATAGAAGCTGCGCAGCCATTCGCTCTCCTGCGCGGAAAGCGCACAGGCGATGACCAGCCGGTTGAAGACATCGTCATCCGCCTTTTCGTTGAGGACGGCGGTGATCGCCAGTTCGATGCTGTCCGCGCGCTCAAGGAGAGGCGCGTATGTCATCCCTTGAGGGACGGCGAGCAGGAAATCGTGGATCGTTCCGTCGTCCTCGCCGGTCAGCATGGTGGGCACTTCTGCCAGCACGCGGAAGCCGAAATTCTCCAGCGCCGGAACGGCGTCGGACAAGGGCAGAGACCCTTTTGCCTGATAGATCTTCAGGCGCAGGCGGTCTCCCGTATCGTCCGGCAAGCAGTAGAGGCGCGCATCGCGCCCCAGCGCATGACCATCCTCTGCACCCAGATGACGCAACCGCTCGATATCGCGCGCGGCGTCGGCGGCGCCATAAGCCGTGCGATAGGAAGCGGGAAAGCTGGCGGCATAACGAAGGGCCAGTCCAGCGGCCCTGCCAGGCTCCTCAATTTCGGACAGTGCGGCTTCCACTGCATCGCCCCAGCCGCGAAGCATGACCTGCAGTCGCGCATCCAGAACTTCCGCATCGGCGCTGGTCGTCTCGCCGCGGGCATCGAGCACATAGCGAAGCAGGGCGAGATTGCCGCCCTCCACCACGAGGCTCCAGTCGAGCGGCCGTGAGTTGGTGGATTCTTCCAGCAGGTGCTGGATCTGCAAGCGCACCGTGGTGGAAAGCATGTCGCGCGGCAACCAGACGAAGGCGAAGATGTGCCTCTCGAGCGGTGCCGATACCAGCGCGACGCGCGGGCGCGGGCGGTCCACCAGCGACATCATGGCGGTGGCGACGCGCAATGTGTCGCTCTCGGCAAAGCTGACCATCAGGTCATGCGGCAACACGCCCAGCGCATGGATCAACGCTTTGTGGTCATGGCTTTCGGGTTTGAATGCGAGGTCCTCCATGATCCCCGCAAGCTGACGGCGCAGCACGGGAACCTGGTCGGGCGGTGCGGTCAGAGCAGCGCTGGTCCAGATGCCGGCATGGATCGAGAGTGCGGCTACGCGGCCATTTTCGAAGTGCGGGATGATAAACAGGTCCAGCGGCACGCGGCGGTGGACCTTGCTCAGGCGGTTGGCCTTGATGATCAGCGGTGCGCGGCCCTGACCGTCATTCGCTCCGTCGAACCACGCGAATGCGCGATCGAAGGTTGCATCGGCCATTACGTCTTGCGTACTCATGCGGCAGATGCCGAGCTTGCCGGTTTCGCTGCCCTCGCGGTGGCGGGTTACATGGCCTAGCTGCGTCAACATACCGCCGCCCAGCCAGCGCAGCAGCGCGGCTCCTTCGGCATCGCAGAGCTCGTCGGCGTCCTGGAGAATACGCTCGCGCATCTTTGGCCAGTCGGCCACGGCGGCGCGGACATCGGCAATGGTGCGGGCAATTTCAGATTCGAGCGCGCGCCGCTGCTTGGCATCTATCCGGTCGGTTTCGACATAGATGAAGCTTTCGCGCAATTCGCCCCCACCTTGGTCCGGGGGCAGTGCGACAAGCTTGCGACCGGAATCGCGGCGGACGTGCAGGATGGGATGGACCAGGAGGTCGATTGTCAGACCCTGGGTAGCAATGGCGCGCGATATCGAATCGACCAGGAAATGCACGTCGCGGTTGACCACCGCGATGCGGGTGATCCGCTTGCTGCCGGTTACTGTTTCGATGAGGATCGAAGGCTTGCCATTGTCGCGATGATGCGCGGCTTCGAGCAGGAAGTCTGCCGCTTCATCCAGAGCTTTGCCTTCCAGGCCGACCTCGCCCGGCAGGATCGAATCGCTGATCCGGCCCTTCAGCACCTTGGCGAAATGCTGCCGGGCTGTCTTCGCCGTGGGTCTTGCCTTGGCCATAGGTTCGGACCTCTCCTGTCGTCCTGTCTGGCGCCTCCTAGCCGAGACTAGTATAAACTGAAACCGGTTTTAGCGTGCCACTGCCTCTGCCGTGAGGCGCAGCGATTGCTGGCGCGCGAGCGGATCGAACGTGGCGCCGGAGACGATGATCTCGTCCGCCTGTGTCCGCTCAATGAAACGCGCAATCTTTTCTCTCACTGCTTGCGGTGATCCGACAGCGCGGGCGACATCCATGCGCTCAAGCATACCGCGCGCAGAGGCGTCGAGCCCCTCGCGATAGCCCGCAACCGGCGGCGGCAGTTTGCCCGGATCGCCGCTGCGCAGCCGCACGAAGGCCTGGTCCTGCGAACTGGCGAGCAGCACGGCGTCCGCATCACTTTCGCCGCAGATCACTGTCATTGCCGCCATGACATGCGGCTGGTCGAGATAGGCCGAGGGACGGAACTGGCTGCGATAGGAATGCAGCGCGGCGTCGAGATGGTCGGGCGCGAAGTGGCTGGCGAAGGCGTATGGCATGCCCAACTGCGCGGCGAGCTGCGCGCCGAACAGGCTTGAGCCAAGCATCCACATCTCGACCTTCGCCCCAAGACCCGGCGTGGCGGTGATTGGCAGGTCAAGATCGCCCGTCAGCAGAGCGCGCAGTTCGACAACGTCCTGCGGGAAATACTCGGCCGCGCGGCCAAGGTCCTTGCGCAAGGCCTGCCCCAGTATCGGCGCTGCCCCGGGTGCCCGGCCCAGTCCCAGGTCGACCCGGCCGGGGAACAGCCCGTCCAGGGTCCCGAACTGCTCTGCGATGACGAAGGGGTTGTGGTTGGGCAGCATGATGCCGCCCGCGCCAATGCGGATAGTGCTTGTGCAATGGCCGATATGGGAAATGACGACCGAGGTTGCCCCTCCCGCCACGCCTTCGGTCGCATGATGTTCGGCAACCCAGAAGCGCTTGTATCCCGCCTCTTCCGCTACCCTTGCCAAGTTGCCCGCTTCTGCCAGGGCGTCTGCAACTTGCCAGCCTTCGCGGATGGGTACGAGGTCGAGGACACAAAGCGTTGTCATCAGGGTGCTGGTACCTCGTCAAGTTGCTGCAGGTAAAGTTGCGCCGCGGCAGCTTGCGGCGATCCGCCGGCATTGTCGACCACCGATTGCCAGCTTGCGCGCGCGGTATCGTCGAATCCGGCCAAAGCGGCGATCAACCCGGCTTCGAGCCCGATCGCGGGATTGACCGAATCGAGCAGGCTGGCGATTTCGATCCAGTTCTGGGCGTTCTCCAGATCGCCCATCCGCCGGGCCAGCGTGGCTGAAAGAAGCCAGATCGTCGCATCCTGCGGCGCAAATCCGCGTGCCTTGTCCAGTGCCGCCGCAGCCTCGCTCTCAAGGCCCAAGGCGACCAATGCCCGCGCGCGATCGGTGGCGAATTGTCCGGCCATCGTCTGCTGATCGGCGGCCAGCGCATCCTCCTCCGCCCGCAGCAACAGGCTGGTGGCCTGCAAATAGACTTCGCCGGCCAGCGCAGCATTGCCTGCCATTCCGCCCAGCCTTGCCCGGGCGAGGTAATCATCTACCAGCCGCGCGTCGCGTGCAGTCACGAAAGCCTGCTGCGCAGCTTCCCAGCGCAGCAGCGCCATATAGGCAAAGCCCAGGCATTGCTGCGGCAGGCTGCGTCCCGGGCCGCTGGTTCCTTCCAGCCATTCATTGGCCGTGGCAATCGCCGTTGCGGGATCTCCCTGCGCTTCATCCATGCAGGCGGTCAGCCGGTCCTGTTCCAGCGTGACCGGCATGGCGAGCTGGGCAAAGACGAGCGAAGCGGCGATCATTGAGAACATCGGGTCGGTTTCCGGATCAGCGTATCGTGGCCACCGTGCGCAGGAGCAGGGCGATATCGCTATCGCGCGAGAGGCGGTGATCGCCGCCTTTGACAAGGGTCACCTGCACATCCTCTGAACGCAGTGCATTGGCAAGTCGCAAGGAGATTTCGGGCGGGACATCGGCATCTTCCTGCCCGTGCAGTAGGCGTACCGGGCAGGCGAGCGGTATCTCGCCCGTCAATTGCAGTTGCACCTCGCCGTCTGCCCAGAAGCCCGGATGGGTGGGCATGGGATCATAGCCGTAGTCGCTTTCCTGATAGATCGTCGTCCCGGCGGCGAGGCTTGCCTTCTGTTCCGCGTCATAGCCCCAGCTGGTAAAGTCGGGTGCGGCAGCAATCCCGACCAGTCCGCAAACCTTGTCGCCCAGAGCCTGCGCCGCGAGCAGCATCAGCCAGCCGCCCATGGAGGATCCTACCAGCACGACGTGCTTGCTGCCGATCGCGCTCTGCACCAGCCCCACAACTTCTTCGCACCAGCGTGACAGCGTGCCATCGGCGAACTGGCCGGGGCTTTCGCCGCAACCCGAATAATCGAGCAACAGGCATTCGCGCCCGACAGCGCTGGCCCAGTCGAACAGGGCCGTCGCCTTGCTGCCCGCCATGTCGGACATATAGCCGGGCAGGAAGACGATCGCCGGCCCGCTTCCGGGAGCGTGGCGAAAAGCGATCCGGCGCCCGGCAATCTCTGCAAACTGTGTGACCAACGCACTCATATGGAGCTCATCATGGACCCTTGCGGCAGCCGCGCCAAGGGCCGGAACGGCGGGTTAGTGACAGTTAAGCATTCCATGCTTATATGCTGCACACATGACGCAGGAGCGCATCACTACCCAGACTACTACCACCCCGGGCTACCGGGGGCGGTTGGTCGCGGGCTGAATTCGCGACTGCCGCCGCCCGGCTTCGGGCGGTGCGGCGTCAACCTCCCGAAGCTGTTTCCAACTCGGCGCCGCCCCTTCCGGTGCGCTGGCTGATGTGCCATGGCGCGCGCAAGAGAATTGAGAGCGAGTTTCGATGAGCGATTTGTTGAAGATCAGCCTTCCCGATGGTTCGGTGCGCGAGGTTCCCGCGGGCTCGACCCCGGGAGACGTGGCTGCCGCTATCGGTCCGGGCCTTGCCAAGGCGGCGATTGCGGCGCGCGTGAACGGCGAATTGCGCGATCTGAACCGGCCCTTCGATGGCGATGCCGAACTTGCGCTTGTCACTGCGCGCGACGAGGCAGAGGCGCTGGAACTGGCGCGCCACGATTATGCCCATGTGCTGGCCGAAGCCGTGCAGGCGCTGTGGCCGGGCACGCAGATCACCTTCGGCCCGGCTACCGATGACGGCTTCTATTATGACGTGATGGCCCCCGCCTCCCGCGAGCCTTTCAGCATGGATGATCTCCCCGCGATCGAGGAAAAGATGCGCGCGATCATCACTGCCGACAAGCCGCTGCGCCGCGAGGTGTGGACGCGCCAGCAGCTGATCGAAAAATGGCAGGCCGATGGCGAGGCTTTCAAGGCCGAATGGGCGCAGGAATTGCCTGAAGGCGAAGAACTCACCGTCTACTGGTCCGGCGATGACTGGCTCGACATGTGCCGCGGCCCGCACCTTCCCTCGACCGGCAAGCTCGACAGCCAAGCCTTCAAGCTGATGCGCGTGGCGGGAGCCTACTGGCGCGGCGACCAGAAGAACGCGCAGCTCACGCGCATTTACGGCACCGGCTGGCTCAACAAGAAGCAGCTTGATGCGCACCTTGTCCGGCTGGAAGAAGCTGCCAGGCGCGACCATCGCAAGCTGGGCCGCGAGATGGACCTGTTCCACCTGCAGGAAGAAGCGCATGGCAGCGTTTTCTGGCACCCCAACGGCTACAAGATCTGGCGCGAGCTGGAAGCCTATATGCGCCGCGCGATCGATGCGGCGGGCTATCAGGAGATCAAGACGCCGCAGGTCATGGATGCGCGCCAGTGGGAGAAATCCGGCCACTGGGGCAAATATCGCGAGAACATGTTCGTCATCCCTGACGAGGTTCCCAATACCGAGGACGATGGCCCCATCGTGTCCGACGAGGCGGCGTGGATGGCGCTGAAGCCGATGAACTGCCCGGCGCACGTGCAGGTCTTCAAACAGGGCATCACCTCCTATCGCGACCTGCCGCTGCGCCTGTATGAAAACGGCTGCTGCCACCGCAACGAGCCGCATGGCGCGCTGCATGGCCTGATGCGCGTACGCCAGTTCACGCAGGACGATGCGCACATCTTCTGCCGCGAGGACCAGATCGTGTCCGAAGTGCGCGCCTTCTGCGAACTGGCGGACCGGATCTACAAGGACTTCGGCTTCACCTATTCGGTCAAGCTCGCCCTGCGCCCCGAGATGCGTTTCGGTTCGGACGAGGATTGGGACAAGGCAGAGGCGGAATTGCGCCAGGCCGTTGTCGATGCAGGCATGGCGACAGAGGAATACGGCTGGGAAGAACTTCCCGGCGAAGGCGCCTTCTATGCGCCGAAGCTGGAATGGCACCTCACCGATGCCATCGGCCGCACCTGGCAGGTGGGCACGATCCAGTCCGACCGGGTCCTGCCCGAACGCCTCGATGCGACCTATGTCGGCGAGGACGGCGAGAAGCACCGCCCGGTCATGCTGCACCGCGCGATCTTCGGCTCCTACGAGCGCTTCATCGGCATATTGATCGAGCATTTTGCTGGACGCGTTCCAGCATGGCTGGCGCCGGTGCAGGCGGTCGTCGCAACCATCGTTTCCGATGCCGATCCCTATGCCCGGCAAGTGGCGGCAAATCTGGCGGCGGCGGGCCTGCGGATCGACACCGATTTCCGCAACGAATCGATCAACTACAAGGTGCGCGAACACTCTGTGGCCAAGGTTCCCTACATCCTCGTGCTTGGCAAACGCGAAGCCGAGGAAGCAACGGTGGCGCTGCGGACACTGGGCGAAAAGCAGCAGCAGTTCCTCAAGCTGGACGAAGCGGTGGAAATGCTGCGCAAGGCCGCAACCGCGCCGGATCTGGTCACGGCCTGATCGCGGGTGGAAATACTGGATGGTTTTACTGCGGCGCAGATCGCCATCGCCATCCTCTCCACCCTGGCAGCAGCCTTCATCCGCGGCTTGGCGGGATTCGGGTTCGGGATTCTGCTCGTGCCGATCCTGGCGCTGTCGTTGACTCCGATCGAAGCGGTGCAGACGGTGCTCGTCATCGCCTTCCTGATGGCGGTGACCGACATACGCTTCGTCCTGAAGGAAGCGGAACATTCAGCCATTTCGATAAGCGTGTTGGTAGTGCTTGCGACCGCGCCCGGGTTGATGTTGCTGGAGTTGACTCCTCCGCGACTGGCGCGGTTGCTCATCGCGCTGGTGGCATTGTCAGCCTTCCTTGCCGTGCTCGTCCCGCGTCGATCGGCGGCACTGCCAGGCCGTCTCTCCACCACCTTGACGGGTCTGTCTGCAGGTTTACTGACGGGCTTTGCGGCCATGCCGGGACCGCCGGTGGTCCCCTATTACGTCAACCGGAACATCCCGCGCCACAAGGCCAAGGCTTCGATGATCGGAATATTCGGAACCGCGGCGCTGGCGGGCATTGTCTCCGGTGTCGCGCTAGGGGTGCTGGAATGGCGCATGGTGGCACTGGGGTTGATCCTCTTCCCGCTTGTGCTGGCAGGAAACTGGCTTGGTTCGCTTGCCTTCGGCAAAGTCAGCGACGTAGTCTGGCGCGGATTTGTAGGGCTGGTTCTTGCTGCCGCAGCACTCGTGGCCCTGATCAAGCTGGTTTAGCAGCTGTCAGGACCGATCGCCCGAGCATTGCCGTCGAAGTTGATCTGGATGTGGCCGGCCTAGAAAGGCAGCGCCTGGCCCGCCGCGATCAGTGCAACACCGCAGCTGAGCACGATCGCACAGCGGATCGTCTCAACGCTTTGCGCGGCATAATTGTGGGTAAGGGCGAGGGCCTTGCTCATGCCAAGCATGATCGGCCCAAAGTCCTAACGAAGCGTTAACTCTTGGCCGCCGATGGCACGTGCTGGCTGCAGCAATGGAAGCTGCCACCGCCGGTGAGGACGGCATCGGCGCGCAGGCCTACTGTCTTGCGGCTGGGGAACAGTGCTCCGATTGCCGCGACTGCTGCCTCGTCCTGGCCCGAGCCATAGATCGGCACCACCACCAGATGATTGGCGATGACGAAGTTCATGTAGCTTGCCGGTTCTACGTCCTCGTCTTCTCCCATCAGGCCGGGAGAGGGGATGCGGGCAACTTCCAGTCCGAAGCTGGCTGCCCGCGCAGCGGCATCCTCATAGGTCGCGGCATTGGGATCGTCTGCAGTTGTCGCCACGGGAATGGCGAGCTTTCCGGGACCTACGAAGCGCGCAAGATTGTCGACGTGGCCATCGGTGTGGTCACCCAGCAAGCCGTCGCCCAGCCACAAGATGCGGTCGAGGCCGAGATCGCGCTCCAGCCGAATCGCGATATCCTGCCGGGACAATTGTGGGTTGCGATTGGCATTGAGCAGGCATTGTTCGGTGGTCACAACGAGTCCGCTGCCATCGGTATCCACCGCGCCGCCTTCCAGCACCCATTCAGCCTTGCCAAGGTCAGCCAGCGAGCCAGCCTGAACCATCGACTGGCCCGTTTCCTGGTCGCCGTCGAGGAGGTATTTGCCGCCCCAACCGTTGAAACCGAAGCGCCGCGCGGCGCGCGTTCCATCCTCTCCCAGAACCACCAGAGGGCCAGTGTCGCGCAACCAGATATCGCCGTAGGGATGGCGTTCGAAGACCACGGAAGGATGCGCCAGCGCGCGCGCCTGCGCCTCGCTCACATCGTCGCGCACCACCAGCCGCACCTGCTGGCCGGTCCCGGCAATGGCATTGGCGAAAGCGGCGACCTGCTCCTGCGCAGGAGCCAGGTCATCCTCCCACAAGTCCGCGGCGGCGGGAAAGCCGATCCAGATCCAGTCCTGCGGCGCCCATTCGGCGGGCATGCGGTAGTTCATTATCGGACAGCCTTTCTTTGGGCGCGCTGTGGCAAAGCATGGCTCTTGCTGCAAGCGCGACCTTGCTCCGCGCGTGAATGCGATGCAGGGATGTGGGCATGCAGATTGACTGGGAATACGCAATCCGGCGCGCGCACGATCATGCGCCCTATCTCGCGCTGGCGATGCAGCGAATGCCTGACCTCGCCGCCATGCTGGCCGAGGGGCAGGCCGATGCCGCGCTCGGAGCCGCCCTTGCGGTGGAGGACGAGGACGTGGGCCGTGCGCTTCGGCGGGAGAAGCTGGGCCTGGCGCTGGTCCTGGGCATCGGCGATCTGGCGGGGCATTTCCCGCTGCTGAAAGTGACCGGTGAACTTTCCGCGCTTGCCGATCGCGCATTGGACCGCGCGATCGAGGCGGTGATTGCCAAGCGCGTGCCTGATGCCGATCCGCGCGGCTTTTCCGCCATTGCGCTGGGAAAGCAGGGGGCGGGCGAGCTCAACTACAGCTCTGATATCGATCCGATCCTGCTGTACGATCCCGAAACCCTGCCGCGCCGTGAGCGGGACGAGCCGGGAGAAGCGGCGCAACGCTATGCCCGCGGACTGGTGGAGCTGCTCGCACACCAGACGGGCGATGGCTATGTCTTCCGCGTGGACCTGCGCCTGCGGCCGGCATCGGAGGTCAGCCCGCTGGCGATATCCTTTGCCGGGGCCATGAGCCACTATGAATCATCGGCGCTGGCGTGGGAGCGGGCCGCCTATATCCGTGCGCGCGCAGCTGGCGGCGATCTGGCGGCGGGAGAGGCCTTTCTCGACCAGGTGCGCCCCTTCGTCTGGCGGCGGAGCCTGGACTTCACGGCGATCGAGGAAATCCGGCGGCTGACCGCACGGATCCGGCAGGCCTATAGCGGTCCCAGGCAGCCCGGCCCCGGGTTCGACCTGAAGCGCGGGCGTGGCGGGATTCGCGAAGTGGAATTCTTCGCGCAGACGCACCAGCTGATCTATGGTGGCCGCCTCCCATCGGTGCGCATGAAGGGTACACGCGCCGCGTTGGATGCATTGGCAGCAGAAGGCATAATCGATGCCGGCGACGCGCGCGTGCTGGGGGATTCCTATGATCGGCTGCGGCAGGTCGAACATCGCCTGCAGATGGTGAATGACCACCAGACGCATGAATTGCCCGGCAAGGCGGATGCGCTGGACAATGTCGCGCAGCTTGACGGGCTTGCCGATGGCGGGGCGCTGATCGCCGAACTGGATCAGGTCTGCGGCGCGGTGGCGGAACGGTATGATGCCTTGTTGGGAGAAGATGCCAGGCAGACGAGTGTTGCCGTGCCTGCCGATGCACCGGTCATTCCGGATGAATTCGCGAAGAAGGTGCTCTACTGGAAGGAGAGTATCCGTGTCCTGAAGGGTGCGGAGGCGCAGCTGGCTTTCGATGCCATAACCCCCGAACTTTTCAGGGCTCTCTCACAGGCAAGCGACCCGGAGCGCGCCACGGCGCGTTGGGAAACCCTTTTGGCACATTTGCCCACAGCGATTAACCTGTTTCGTTTGTTTGAGCAGAGGCCGGGCCTGCTCGAACGCGTGTTGCGGATCCTTACCCTGGCACCGCCGCTGGCCGACGAACTGGCGCGCCGGGCGGACTTGCTCGATGCGCTGATCGATACCACCGCGCTCGACCTGCCGGGCAGCGTATCCGCACTCGCGGCGCATATGGCTGCCAGCGAGGACGATGATTACGAAGCGCGGCTCGATCACATCAGGCAGGTGGTAGGCGACGGGCGC
The DNA here is from genome assembly GCA_024642335.1 of Erythrobacter sp. Lineage (GTDB taxonomy): Bacteria > Pseudomonadota > Alphaproteobacteria > Sphingomonadales > Sphingomonadaceae > Alteraurantiacibacter. The sequence continues at coordinate 28,566 of JAHEBH010000004.1, read as the reverse complement.
TTCGCGCTGGGTGTGCAGTTGATCGAGGGCGCGCACGATCCGCTCGATATCGCAGAAGGACTGTGCCGGTTCGCCGAAGCCGCGCTGCAGACCGGCGCGGCGGCCGCGACTGCGGAGTTCGAGGCCAAGCACGGGCGAATCGATGGCAGTGAATTGCTGGTCCTCGGCCTCGGCAGGTTCGGCGGCGGGGCGCTGACGCATGCGTCGGACCTCGATGTCGTCTATCTCTTCGATGGCGAGGCAGGCAAGGAATCCGATGGCCCGAGGCCGCTCACGACTTCGCTCTATTTCAACCGCCTCGCCACGCGCGTCACCGCGGCCTTGAGCGTCCCGACGGCTGAAGGCGCGCTTTACGAAGTGGACACAAGATTGCGTCCGCAGGGCAATCAGGGCCCGCTTGCCGTGAGCCTGGAAAGCTTTGCCAAATACCAGCACGAGGATGCATGGACATGGGAGCACATGGCACTGTGCCGCTCCCGCCCGCTCTATGGCACGCCGCAAGCGCGCGAGAAATTGCAGGGAATAATCCGCAACGTGCTGGAAACGCCGCGCGATCCGGAAAAGCTCAAGGCCGATGTGCTCAAGATGCGCGGCGATATGGCGCAGCACAAGCAGCCCAAAGGGCCGCTGGATGCAAAGCTGCTGCGCGGGGGCCTGGTCGATTGCGAGTTCATCGTCCATTACCTGCAATTGCGCGAAAGAATTGCGCTCACCCCCGGCATCGATGGCGGTATTGCCTTGCTGACCGAGGCGGGCCTGCTGCCGGCCGGTTTTGGCGAACATTTTTCCGCCCTGGCCCGGCTGCTGATATCGTCGCGCCTGCTCGCCCCCGACTGCCAGGAGCCGCCGCTTGCGGCACAGGCTGCATTGGCACAGGCTTGCGGGAAAGACAGTTACGCGGCGCTGTTGCAGCGCCTGGAAGAAGCGCGGCAGGCCGTGGCCGCGCAATGGGCCGAACATTTCGGCGAGACACTGGAGATTGAGTCATGAGCAACCGTCCGGACATCGGCGACAGCCTGCCCGATATCGCGATGGAAACCCCCGATGGCGGCAGCGTGAAGCCTTCCGACTTTGCCGGCCACAAGCTGGTGCTGTTCTTCTATCCCAAGGACAATACGCCCGGCTGCACCGTGGAGAATATCGACTTTTCCGCACTCGCGCCCGAATTCGAAGCGGCGGGGACTAGGCTGCTCGGTATCAGCAAGGACTCGCCCAAGAAGCACCAGAATTTCATCGCCAAGCACGATCTCAAGGCGCCGCTCGCTAGTGATTCGGAGGAAAATGGTCTGTCGGACGCGCTCGGCGTGTGGACCGAGAAGCAGAATTACGGCCGGACCTATATGGGGATCGAACGTTCGACCTACCTGGTCGATGAGACAGGCAAGATCGCGCGCGTCTGGCGAAAGGTGCGGGTGAAGGGCCATGCCGCCGAAGTTCTGGAAGCCGCCAGGGCGCTCTGAGCCGGCGGTATGACGGGGGATCTTTCACAGGCAATTCGCGCCACCCTGCTGACGGGTGAACCCCGTGCCAAGGTGATGGCGACCCGCAAGCTGGTGCGTGAATGGCGCAGCGGAAGGTTGGTCACGGGCTTTTCCGCGACCATGCCCGACCGGCCCCTCTGGCCGCAGCGGCTCGAACTGCTTCCCCCCGGCCGCATGCCAAAGCGCGGGCGCGGCGTTTCACAGAAGAACCGTATCGCCCTGTGGCATTCGCTCGCCCATATCGAATTTGTCGCCATCGACCTCGCACTCGACATGGCCGGGCGCTTCGGGGCGCAAAGGGACGATCAATTCATCGCCGACTTCCTCGATGTCGCTGCGGACGAGGCAATGCATTTTGCGCTGATCGAGCGAAAGCTGAACCGGCTTGGCGCCAGCTACGGTGACCTGCCTGCACATGACGGATTATGGAGCGCGGCGCATGATACCCGCCATGATCTGGCCGCACGCCTGGCTATCGTGCCCATGGTGCTCGAAGCGCGCGGGCTGGATGTAACGCCTGCCACGCTCGATCGGGTGCGCGCACAAGGTGATGAAAACGGGGCGAAAATTCTCGAACGAATCCTTGACGACGAAATCCGCCATGTCCGTGTGGGATCAAGCCATTTCGCGCGAATCTGCCGCGAATCCGGCGAAAATGCTGAAACAAGGTGGAAAAATCTTGTTCGGAAGTTTTTCCGCGGCGGGTTGAAGCCACCGTTCAACGACTCAGCGCGTCTTGCTGCCGGTTTGTCGCGCGATGCCTATGGCGCACTTGCCTAGTTAACCTTTGCCCCCTTACCGAGGAAAACGGATCAGGGACGGAAAGGTCCGAACCTGGATACAAAGCCTTTGATGGGGCGCCTCGAAAGAGGCGAAAGGGCGATGAAGTGGACGGTGCCTTACAGGGCGCGGTGATAACAAAAGGGATCGTATGATCATCAAATCCGCTCTGTTTGCTGTTGCCGCTGCGGCCGCAACCGGCACGCCTGCCCTGGCCAATGACGGTATGCCCGCCGCAACAATCCAGATTTCCAATGCGATCGACGCCGCAGATGCTGTCGTTACCGATTCCGGCGATGAAGAGTTTCGCGAATTGTTCGCCAGCTGGGAAGCGCTGGACGATGGTGGCCGTATCGACGCCACTGGCATGATCCGCGCTGCGCCGCGTCTGGCCGTGTCGGTTCCCTCGCGCATGCCGGTGGAAAGTGTGCGGATGACCAGCGGCTATGGTGATCGCAACCATCCGATCCTGCGCCAGCGTCGCCAGCATAATGGCGTGGATCTGGCTGCAACCACCGGTACGCCGGTTTATGCCACGGCAGATGGCCGTGTGGGCCAGGCGGAATGGTACGGCAGCTATGGCAACTTCGTACGCATCGAACATGGCGGCGAACTGCATACGCGCTATGGCCACCTTTCTTCCTACACTGTTGAAGCAGGCGATGCGGTGCGCAAGGGAGACCTGATCGGCTACGTCGGCTCGACCGGCCGATCCACCGGTCCGCACCTGCATTACGAAGTGCGCGTCGGGGAAGAATCGGTCGATCCACTGCCCTATATGACGCCGCAATTCGCCTCTATCGACCGGGTCGAAGGCGCACAGGGCGGTCCGGAATAATTCTCCGGCACATTGGCGATTGGAATGAGGCGGCGATTGTGCCGCCTTTTTTCTTGCCGCCGCCTATTGCGCCAGCAATCTTTGGGCGATCCGGCGAACATCTTCACCCATGTCGGGCCGCTCGAGCGCCAGGGCCAGCGTCGCTTCGATGAAGCCGGTCTTGCTGCCGCAATCGAAACGGCGGCCGTCGAAGGTCACCGCATGGAAGGGCTGCTTGCCGATCATGCGCGCCATGGCGTCGGTCAGCTGGATTTCGCCCCCGGCACCCTTGCCCAGGTTTTCCAGCGTGCGCATCACTTCGGGTTGCAGGATGTAGCGGCCCGAGATGATCTTGTTTGACGGGGCCTTTTCGACCGGCGGCTTTTCGACCAGGCCCTTTACCTCGGTCAGTGCGCCGCTGGTCGCGCCCGGATCGATCACGCCATAGCTCGAGACCTCATCATGCGGGACTTCGAGCACCGAGATGAGGTTGCCGCCCACCTGGTTGTAGGCATCGACCATCTGTTTCATGCAGCCGGCGCCGGGCTTGCCCACCATCAGCTCGTCGGGCAACATGATGGCGAAGGGCTCGTCCCCCACGATGGCGCGCGCGCACCAGATGGCATGGCCCAGTCCCAGAGGAACCTGCTGGCGCACGGTAATGATATCACCGGGCGTCGCACGCGTGGCTTCCAGTACATCGAGCGACTTGCCGCGTTCGGTCATGGTGGTTTCGAGCTCGTAGGCGACATCGAAATGTTCGACGATCGCGGTCTTGCCGCGTCCGGTGACGAAGATCATCTGCTCGATCCCCGCTTCGCGCGCCTCGTCTACCGCATACTGGATCAGCGGCCTGTCGACGATCGGAAGCAACTCCTTCGGGATTGCCTTGGTGGCGGGAAGGAAACGCGTGCCCAGCCCGGCAACGGGGAAGACGGCTTTGCGGATCGGTTTCTTGTCGCTCATGGGCAGTGGGATAGTGGGTGCGCCGAGCCGGTCAACCGTGATTGTCACGCACCCGTCATGCGCACATCGACCAGTTGCGTCATGAGCCAGAGCCGGATGGCGCTGGCAAGCCCGGGCGGCGTTTCTGCCTTGATCCGTTCGGCATCGATCCTGGCGATCAGCGCATTGACCGGAATGTCGCGTGCGCTTGCCTCGTCCTGCAGCAGCTCCCAGAACAGCGGCTCCAGGCTGATCGAGGTCTTGTGTCCGGCAATTTCGACGGAATGCTTCACGGGCGGATGATAGATGTCGTTCACGCGGAAAGGCTCAATACATGTGCTGGCCGCCATTGATCGACAGCGTGGACCCGGTGACGAAGCCGCCGTCTTCGGATGCCAGGAAGCTCACGCCGCGAGCGATTTCGTTTGCATGGCCGAGGCGGCCGACGGGGATCTTGGCGACGATCTTTTCCAGCACGTTCTCGGGAACAGCGGCGACCATATCGGTATCGATATAGCCCGGGGCGATGGCGTTCACGGTGATGCCGTAGCGCGCACCTTCCTGCGCCAAAGCCTTGGTGAAGCCGTGGATACCACTCTTGGCAGCGGCATAGTTGACCTGGCCATATTGTCCGGCCTGGCCGTTGATCGAGCCGATATTTATGATGCGGCCCCACTTCTGGTCCTTCATATGCGGGAAGCAGGCCTTCGCCATGTTGAAGCAGCCGCCAAGGTTGATGCGCAGCACTTCTGTCCAGTCGTCATAGCTCATCTTCAGCAGCGTCCCGTCGCGCGTGATGCCGGCATTGTTGACCAGTACGTCGATCGGCCCGACCTCTTCGGCGATCCTGGCGCAGCCGGCCTGCGTTTCCTCGAAATTGCCGACATTGAACTTGTAGGCGGGGATGCCCGTCTCGTCGGTGAAGGCGCGGGCCTTGGCTTCATTGCCCGCGTAATTGGCCACCACAGTCATGCCGTCCGCTTTCAGGGCCTCGCAAATTGCCCTGCCAATGCCCCTGGTTCCACCGGTTACGACTGCGACACGTGCCATAGAAATTGTCTCCTTCGAATCGAGTATGACCTCACCGGCCAGTATTAGGCAGGCTGCGGATTGTGGGCAAAGAAAAACCCCGCCGAAGCGGGGTGCGATTGGGCCGAGTTGCAGCCAGCCCGCCGGTCAGAAGCGGAATTGCGTGCCCACGTAAACGGCCTGGCTGTCCAGCTGCTCCAGATTGGGTAGCGGCGACAGATGGTTGCGGTCCTGCTGGTAACGCACGCCCGCGGTCACATCGAGATTGCGGCTCAGGCGATAGCTGCCTGCGACATCAAGCGACTGGTCGCCCACAGCACCCAGGGATCGTCTGGCAGGCGTGTTGGGACGCTCTTCCTCGCCCAGTTCGATTCGCGCTGCAAAGCGGCTTGGCTCCTGGCGCACACCGGGCGAGGGCTCGAATTTCGAAAGATCCGGAATGGCCGCGGTGCTGAGCGGTTGCGACAGCGCAGGTGCCTGCGCAAAGCTGCGATAACCGCGGGCGAGGCCCAGATTGTAACGCGTCGGAGCGATTCGCGGTGCGGCTTCCTGTGCCGTAGGCTCGCGCACGGCCTGGATCGCATTGCGGACCGAGATGGCCTGCGCGGCCCCGCCATCGACCCGAACGGCCACGGTCACGGCACGATCGGCATTTCTGTCCCGTCCGGCAGGCGTGAAGCGGACCATGCCCGCCATCGCGCCACGTGCTTCCATCATGCGCGCCATCTCAGGATCCGCTGAAGCGGGCGTAAAAGTGGTCAAACTTTTCAGTGAAGCAAAATCGTCGCCATCATCAATGAGGCCAACGGCAAGGCCCGCAGAGGGAACGCCAAGGACCAGCGCGGCGCCGGCAATGCCGACGGCCAGGCGGCCCTTCATTCCCGATGCATTGTCCTTGCCCACGTCTTGCAAACCTCACATTGCGACACTTCATGGCATCATGCCGCGGCAGTTATGAACAGATCCTGATCGCAACTGTCCGCCGAGTCTCTCCAATGCGATGGTTTGTAGGACGTTTGCAAGCCCATTGCCAGTGCGGGCGGAAGGCTGGGCTTCGTTTTTTTCGAGTGTTGCCAAGGCTCCACAACATGAGCGTGCGATTAAGCTGCGGTTCACGGCGCCTGAATGCATTTGGGGGTGAGCTTGCGCTTCGCCTTGCCGCCTGCGGCAAGAGGGTTATAGAGGCGCTGTGGGCACGCGCGTGCCTTTCCTTGATGTGAGTACAGGACCGATAATGGCAATCTTCGATACCCGCTTGGCAATTACTGGCAAAAATACCGCAAGGCAGGCGCTCCGCGGGCTGGCGCTGGGCACGATGGCGCTTGGCGTTGCCGCATGCGGCGGCGGCGGGGACAAGGCCATTCGTGCAGACATTGCCGCGTCGCAGATCACCTACATCGGCGTGAATTCCTATCTCTGGCGCGCCAGCCTTGAGACACTTTCCTTCATGCCGCTGACGCAGGCGGACAGTGCGGGCGGCGTGATCGTGACCGATTGGTACGCCAACCCCGACAGCCCTAACGAGCGTGTGAAGCTTTCGGTTTCCATCCTTGACCAGGATCTTCGCGCGGATGCCTTGCGCGTTGCGGCCAGCCGCCAGGTCCTGCGCGATGGCGTGTGGGTCGAAGCGCCCGTGCAGGCATCCACCGTGCAGCGGCTTGAGGATGTCATCCTCACCAAGGCCCGCGATTTGCGCCGCTCGGCCATCGGCTGATCCGCAGGGCCGGCAGGACGATTCGTATGAGCAATTCGCGATTCGATGTCCGGTTCGACCCCGGGCAGGCAGACTCTCGTTGGCAAGCCGCCTGGGACGATGCTCGCTGCTTCGAGGCGGACAGCCATAGCGACAAGCCGAAGAGCTACGTGCTGGAGATGTTCCCCTATCCCAGCGGGCGTATCCATATCGGCCACGTGCGCAACTACACGATGGGTGACGTGCTGGCGCGCTACAAGAAGATGCGCGGGCACGAGGTGCTGCACCCGATGGGCTGGGATGCCTTTGGCATGCCGGCGGAAAATGCGGCGATGGAAAAGGGCGTCCACCCAGCCGGTTGGACCCACGACAATATCGATACGATGAAGCGCCAGCTGAAGCAGCTGGGCTTCGCGCTCGACTGGAGCCGCGAGATCGCCACCTGCGATCCCGAATATTACGGCCATGAACAGGCTTTGTTCCTCGAGCTCTACAAGGCGGGCCTCGTCTATCGCCGGACAAGCGCGGTGAACTGGGATCCGGTCGACATGACCGTGCTGGCGAACGAGCAGGTGGTTGATGGCCGCGGCTGGCGTTCGGGCGCGCTGGTGGAGAAGCGCAAGCTCAACCAGTGGTTCCTCAAGATCACCCATTTTGCCCAGGACCTGCTCGACGGTCTCGGGAACCTTCAAAACTGGCCCGAGAAGGTCCGGCTGATGCAGGAGAACTGGATCGGCAAGAGTACCGGCCTGCAGTTCGCCTTCGACCTGTCCAATGGCGAGAAGCTGGAAGTCTACACCACGCGGCCGGACACGATTTTTGGCGCGAGCTTTGTCGCTGTCGCTGCCGATCATCCGCTGGCGCAAGGCGTTGCCTCAACCAACTGCGATGCGGCCAAGTTCATTGATCTGTGCAAGCAGGGCGGCACGACGGCGGCGGAACTGGAAACGGCGGAAAAGCTCGGATTCGATACCGGCATCGGCGCGAAGCACCCGTTCACCGCCGAATACCTGCCCGTCTACATCGCCAATTTCGTGTTGATGGATTACGGCACCGGCGCGATCATGGCTGTGCCGGGCCATGACCAGCGCGACTTCGATTTCGCCACCAAGTACGGCCTTCCGATCGTGCGTGTCATCGCCGCCAGCGCCGACCAGGCCGCTGCTCCGCTGACCGAAGCCGAGGCGGGCGATGGCATTTGCGTCAATTCCGGCTTCCTCGATGGCATGAGCGTCGCCGACGCCAAGGCCGAGGTGATCAAACGGATCGAGGCGGCCGAATCTGGTGAGGGCAAGACCGTGTGGCGGCTGCGCGACTGGGGCGTTTCGCGCCAGCGTTATTGGGGCACGCCCATTCCCTTCATCCATTGCGACGCCTGCGGCGTGGTGCCCGTTCCCAATGACCAGCTTCCGGTCACGCTGCCCGAGGATGTGGACTTTTCCATTCCCGGCAATCCGCTGGAACGCCATCCGAGCTGGAAGCATGCCGACTGCCCGACCTGCGGCAAGCCCGCGCGGCGCGAGACCGACACGCTCGACACCTTCGTCAATTCCAGCTGGTATTTCCTGCGCTTCGCCAGCCAGCCTGCGGACAAGCCGTTCGACAAGGCCGAAGTCGCGCAATGGCTGCCGGTCGAGCAATATATCGGCGGCATCGAGCATGCGATCCTGCACCTGCTCTACGCCCGCTTCTGGACCCGTGCGCTGGCCTATTGCGGGCTGGTGGAGGTCAAGGAGCCTTTCGCTTCGCTATTCACGCAGGGCATGGTCACCCATGAAGTCTATTCGCGCAGGGATGGTCCGCGGGAGATTTACTTCACGCCGGGTGAAGTCGAACGTTCGAGCGAAGGCGCAGTGCTGAAGGCGGATGGCCAGAAGGTCGACATCGGCAAGGTCATCAAGATGTCCAAGTCGAAGAAGAACGTCGTCGACCCGGAAGACATCATCGCCGATTACGGTGCTGATGCGGTGCGCTGGTTCATGCTCTCCGACAGCCCGCCAGAGCGCGACCTGCCGTGGTCCGAAGCCGGGATCGAGGGTTGTGGCCGGTTCGTCCAGCGCCTGTGGCGGCTGTTCGGGCAGTTCGATGGCGATGCGAGTGGCGAGGACAAGGCGCTCGACCGCAAGACGCACCAGACCGTGCATGCGGTCTCTGCAGATATCGAGGCGCTGTCTTTCAACAAGGCGGTAGCGCGGCTTTACGAGCTTACCTCGGCGTTAGAGAAGACTCAGCCCTCCGCCAGCCGCAACGAAGCGATCCGCGCGATCCTGCTCATGGTTTCGCCGATGATGCCGCACCTTGCCGAAGAGGGATGGGAAGCGCTGGGCCATGACGGATTGGCTGCTATGGCCGCATGGCCCGAAGTCGATCCTGCGCTGCTGGTCGAAGACGAGGTGACCATTGCCGTGCAACACAAGGGCAAGTTGCGCGATACGCTCACTGTCGCCAAGGGGCTGCCGAAGGAAGAGCTGGAGGCGCTTGCGCTGGCGAGCGAGAAGGTCCAGCGTTCGATCGATGGAGCTGAAGTGCGAAAGGTGATCGTGGTGCCCGGCAGGCTGGTGAATATCGTTACATGACGAGGCCCGTGCGCCTTTGCCTGGCCCTTGGCCTGCTGGCGGCAACTTCGGCTTGCGGCTTGCGGCCCATCTATGCAGGCGGCGCCGATGGCGCTGTGGCGCAGGGCCTCGCTGCTGTCGAAGTTTCGACGATCCAGGGGCAGGAAGGCTGGCTGGTGCGCAATGCGCTGGTCGACCGGTTGGGCCAGGCGGGGGTCAGTGCCGCCCCGCGCTACCGGCTCGACGTCCTGCTTGACGACCAGCTCGAAGGCCTGGGCCTGTTGACCGACGACACCATCGGACGCGAGCGGCGAACGCTGCGCGCGCGCTACCAGCTGGTGGATATGGAAAGCGGCATGATCATGGTCGATGCCACCGCCGGTTCGGATGCCGGTATCGACGTGGTTTCCTCCGAATATGCCACCATCGCCGCCGAACAGACCGCGCTGGAAAACCTCGCCCGGCAGGTGGCCGATCGCATCGTCTCTCGCCTCACCCTGGCGCTGAGCGAGCCGCAGTGAAGGCGACACAGAGAGACTTTCTCTCCGTGGCGCAGCGCGCTGCAGGCAAATGCGCGATCTGGTTCTTCTGCGGCCCTGACGAGGCAGGCGCATCCGCCGCCGCCGCCAAGGCCATCGCCATGTTGCCCGATGCCGGTGAACGGGTGGAGCTGTCGGGCGGCGACCTGAAGGGCGATCCGGTGCGGTTGGTGGATGAGGCGCGCTCGACATCGCTTTTCGGCGATGCACGGCACATCCTTGCCCGCGTGGCGGGTGAGGAAGCGCATGATGCGGTGAAGACCTTCCTCGAGATGGCCGAACTGGGCGAAACGGGCGGCGCCTGCCCGGTTTTCATTGTTGCCACATCGGCCACCGACAAATCGCGCACGGCCAAGCTGTTGTTGGACCGGGATGACGGGCTTGTGGCCATGTTCCACCCGCCTGACATACGTTCTGTCACCGCTGAGGTCCGTTCGATGGCCGATGCGGCGGGCCTGCGGTTGGGCGGGGACCTGGCGGAGCGGATCGCGCGGGCAGCCAATCTCGACATCCGCCTTGCCCAGTCCGAAGTGGAGAAGCTGGCGCTTTATCTCGATGCCTCGCCGCAGTCGCCCAAGCTGGCCGATGTCGCCGCGCATGAGGAGATTGGCGCAAGCACCGAGGAAGACGGCTTCATGCCGCTGGTCAATGCCGTGCTTTCCGGTGAAGTGCGCAAGCTGCCACAGGAACTGCGCCGCATGCGCGAGGTTGGGCTCAACCCCGTCGGCGTCGCGCTGGCGCTGGAACGCCGGGCGGCGCAAATCGCCGGCCTTGCTGCGCGGCTGGAACCGGGCGGCGATGTCAACGCCTTGCTCGACCAGCAGCGGGTGTTCTTTCGCGACAAGCGCGACCTTGGCATCCAGCTGAGGCGCTGGCCGGTCAGGAAACTGGACCGGCTGGTGCAACGGCTGAGCGAACTGCATTGCGCCCTTCTGGCCAACAGCCAGGCGGCGGAACTGCTCCTGGCCCAATCGCTCACCCAGATCGCCCGCTATGCGGCGGTGCGGCGCTGAACCCAGCCGAAATCACCGCTTTTCTTCACCGAAATGCCCTTTGAAGGGCCTGACACTGGTAAGACTCAAACCTACGTGATATCCTGTAGTTAATGGATAAGTGCCGAATAGTAATAAGAAGGGTCTCGGCGTGAGTGTTCCAGTTCCTGCCCCGCAAGAGGGGTCGGCCGGGGAAGGCGCGGAGGCGCTTCGGCCCGGACCTCTATCGGAACCGGCCAAGCGCTGGCCGCTTCCTCCTGCGCAGGGTTTTGGCGTTTCGTTGGAGGGGCGGCGGCTCCATTTCTATATTGCCATGGTCTTGCTGGACATCGGTATCATCCTGGCCAGTTTCTGGCTCAGCGGTGCGGCCTATGTCAGGACGCGCGAATATTACGATGCGCTGCTTCCGGCCTATCTGCTGCTTCCGGTCTTTCTGACCATCGCCTTCTACAATTCGACCTATTCGCGCGTTGCGATCACCGATTGGCGATTTGCGGGCAACAAGGCACTCGTTGCGCTTGTGCTTTCTGCAATGCTGCTCAACTTCCTGGCCTTTTTTGCCAAGTACAATGCCGAGTTTTCGCGCGTCGCATTCACTGCCGGGCTGTTGCTGGCGTGCCTGCTGATTGCAGTCTCGCGGCGGGTGGTTGCCCGGGTCGCGAAATCGATCTGGGGTGAAAGGTCTGTCAACCGCCTGATCATCGAGGCCGGCGGACCTTCGGTGACGGTCCCCTATGCTTTTGTCGTGGATGCTGCTCGCAAGGGCCTCCATCCCGGCATTGATGATCCGCATGCGCTGGACCGGCTGGCCCAATATGTGCGGAACATGGACGAGGTGATTGTCAGCTGCGGCGAGGCAGAGCGCAAGGCATGGGCCGATACGCTCAAGGCCGCCGGCGTGCATGGCGAACTTGTGAGCGAATTTGCGCATGAAATCGGGGCGATCGGCATCGTCAATCGCGACGAAGCGGGAATCACCTCGCTGCTGGTATCCAGCGGGCGTTTGCGTTTGCGCTCGCGCGTTACCAAGCGGGCGTTCGACCTGGTCTTTTCCGCGCTTGCCCTGGTCATTGCTGCACCCGTCATGCTGCTGATAGCCGTGGCCATCCGGCTGGAGGATGGCGGAACGGTATTCTTCAAGCAGCGCCGCATGGGACGGGGCAACGGCTTCTTCGAAATCTACAAGTTCCGCACCATGCGCGATGCTGCATCCGATGCCGATGGTGCGGTTTCGGCCGCGCGGCAGGACAAGCGCGTAACCTGGATCGGGCGCTTTCTCCGTCGCACGAGTCTCGATGAATTACCTCAGCTTTACAATGTCTTGCGTGGAGACATGAGTATGGTCGGGCCACGGCCGCATGCCCTTGGTTCGCTGGCGGGGGACAAGGTGTTCTGGCAAGTCGATCGCAAGTACTGGGAACGGCACAGCCTGCGTCCGGGCATCACCGGCCTTGCCCAGGTGCGCGGCCTGCGGGGCGCGACCGACACGGAAGGCGACCTATCCCAGCGGCTTCAGGCGGATTTCGAATATCTCAACCAGTGGAGCCTGTGGGGGGATATCAGGATCATCCTTGCCACCTTGCGCGTGCTGGTGCACCACCGGGCGTACTAGCCCGGCGCCGGCCTATCGAAAGCAATCGGCGAGATAGGCGCGAAGCTCATCGATGAGCGCGGAATAATCGGTTGTCATCGCGATCGGCCGGGCATGAGAGAGGGCCTCCAGCGCTTCCCTTAGCGATGCCGCGTCGTGCGCAGCGCGGACAAGGCCACGCTGGACGAAACTTTCGGTAATTTCTGCCTGGTGATCATCGTAGTGTTCGCCGCGTTCGAACAGGCGCGGCACCACAATGGTGTGGCAGTGGTTCTGAAGCGCAGTGATGATCGAGCCCGTGCCGCCATGGCAGATCACGGTCCTTGCGCGGCGGAGCAGGTCGAGCATGGCGTCGAACTGCAGTTCTTCGATCACTTCAAGCCCCTCCAACGGATCGGGCGGCGACGCGCCCTTGCCGATCTGCAGGACGACGTGTTCGGCAATCATCCCGCTCCGCTTCGCCTCGGCCACAAGCTCCGCGAACCGGGGAAAGGGCAGGGTCGCACCGACTGTGGCCAGCAGGAGGTCTTCCTTCACCGGCATTTCCCCGCCTGCTGCCTTGAGTGGATCGAATGCCTGTGCGCCGCGCCAATGCTGGGCGGATTCTGCTGACTGAGCATAGCGGCGATGTGCCAGCGGCCCAACCAGCCGGGCGAAGGCGCTGGGGCGGCGGAAGCGCGCGAAGCTGTCGATGATCACGACGCGCGCGCCGAACAGCCGCGCCCAGAAAAGGACGAAGACCATCGATCCGGCCCCGGTGGTGATGACGACATCGGGCCTTCGTCGGCGAACAATTGCAAGCGATCGCCACAGACTACTCCATGCAGCTCCCAGCATCGGGAACGTCTTGCCCAACCTTGCCTGGCCAAGGGCAAAATGCGGCACGAATTCGGTCTGGTACTTGTCCGACAGGGAGCGGCCCAGTGCCGTCTCTTCGGTGACCAGAAAATGCGCGTATTCCGACCATGCGGGTTGCAGGTCGAGAATCTGGCGCAGATGGCCGCCGCCTGATGCTGCAAGGCAGATCACCGGAGCACGCCCGGCGGTCACGAGCCGCTGCCCCCCGTAATTCTCGGACTGGCGCGGACGCGCGCGGCGTAGGCTGTGCTGGACCCGGCGATCATCAGGAGGAGAGATATCTCCAGCAGCCAGTTGGGGCGGACAGGGCCGGCATAGAGGAATGCGTCGGTGGCATGGAGAGACAGTATCCGCAGGGCATACAGCGGAGCGAAGCAAAGGCTCGCAATCTGAGCGATTCGAAGCAGGCGAAGGGCTCTGTCTCCTTTCGAACTGCGCAAGCTGCGCCAGCTCCCGACAAGGATCGCCAGAAACACGAGGCCAATTACTCCGGCCAGGGGTAACTGCCACCGATACCTGTCGTCATAGCTTCCCATGCTTGCGGCAATCTCGCGCAGGAAATGGCGGGCAAGGTCTTCGCCCTGGAACACGCGCACAGCCAGCAGGACCAGGATCGTTGCCACCACGGCAAGCCACCCGCGGGCATGGCTCCGCCCCGTCGCGCGTGCCGCATGTATCGCCCTCCAAACCAGGGCGATCACCAGCACATAGACGCCACATGCGATCAGGCTTGCGAGCGACATGTCCCCTCCCATCTCCACTCGCTAGCGCAGAGAAGGTGCGATTGCAGCAGGAAATGCGGAAATGGGCAGTGACGCGACTTGCCGATCATGGCCAAGCTGGTAAGCCTGACATGTTGCGGGACAGCGATTTGTCCAAAACGGGAGAGGGGCTCGACGTGCGAGCATGCACCTTCATCAAAGCTTGCCTTCCGGGAGCTATGGCGCTCGGGCTTTGGGCGTGCGCCACCTCCCCCGACGCACTGCCGGGACCTGCCGTGGAAGTGCCAGTCGCTGCCCTGGGGCAAGAGGATTACGGCAGCAGCCTGCCTGCGGAATATGTGCTGCGTCCGGCCGATCGGCTCAGCATCTCCGTTTTCCGCGAAGAGGACCTGAGCCTGCAGGATGTGCCGGTTTCCGCAGAAGGGCGCGTATCCTTCCCGCTGGTAGGGACGCTGGAGGTTGCCGGGCTTACTCCGCTGGAGCTTGAAGCCGAACTGGAAGAGCGGCTTGGCGCGAGCTATCTGCGCAATCCCGATGTCACGGTTAACGTCCTCGATTATGCATCGCACCTTGTGACCGTGGATGGCCAGGTGGAGGAGCCCGGGGTCTATCCCTTTGCACCGGGCACAAGGCTGTCCGGGGGCATTTCACTGGCGAAGGGGCCGACGCGCGTGGCGAATACCGCCCTCATCGCCGTGTTCCGCCAGACGGAAGAGGGGGTGCAGGTCGCCAAGTTCGATTATGCCGCTGTGCGCGCGGGAACCATGCTCGATCCGGTCCTGATGCCCGGTGACAGGATCGTTATCGGCACAAACGGGCTGTCCCAGTTCTGGCAGGACTTCCTGGGGGCCATTCCTGTCTTCGCGCTCTTCACCAGCTATACGTGGAGAAGCAGGTGATGAACGCCTTTCCGGACAAACGGCCTGAGGGAGGAGGGTTCCTGGATCGATACCTGCCGGAAGATGGCAGCCATCCCGCCTACCCTGCCGAACACTTTACCATCGATTTCAGCCTCATCCGCGGCATAATCTGGCGCCAACGCTATATCGTTGCCGGACTGATCGGTTTCGCCCTTCTGGCGGGGCTTGTCATAACGTTGCTCGCGACCCCGCTGTACAGCGCCACGGCCAGCTTGCGCCTGAACCTGACCAACGATCGCGTGGTCGAAGGGCTGGAGCTCGAGCCCTTTGTCACCAGCAATGAATATGCCCGCTATTCGGAAACGCTGGCGCAGGTGATTGAAAGCCGGAGCATGGGCTTGCGTGTAGCGGAATCCCTGCAGGAACAGGACCACCTGATCCTGCTGGGCGAAACTGCGGCCAAGCTCAGTGCGGAAGAACGTAGTTCCACCGCTGCCGCAGTCCTGAGCGCATTGGTGGAGGCTGAAGCTCCGATCGAGCGGCGCATCCTGATGATCACCTTCTATTCCACCGATCCGAATTTTGCCGCCCGGATCGCCAATGAATATGCCGAACAATTCCTGGAATATAACGTCACGGAGGGATTGGAGGCCAATTCCTATGCATTGAGCTACCTGCAGGACCAGATCGAGGAGGTGCGTGAACGGTTGCGCAGCAGCGAAGTGGAGATGAACTCCTATGCGCGCAGCAATCGTATCTTCGGCAACTCGCTTGCGACAGGGCCATCAGAGGTGGATTCTGGGGATAGCGGGGCGACGCTGAATTCTGCCAACCTTGGCGCAATGAATTTTCGCTTCGTCGAGGCCCGTTCGCTGCGTCTCGCGGCCGAACAGCGCTGGAACTCCGTGGCACGGGTGCCGTCAGAACAATTGCCGGAGGCGATGCAGGACCTGACCATCCAGGCACTGCGATCGGATCTATCCGATCTGGAAGCGGAATTGCGCAACCTGCGCGTCCGCTATCGTGATGAGCATCCGCAGGTGCAGGAACTGCTGGCACGGGCCGCGCCCATTCGCGAGCAGATCGGAACGCAGGCCGAGCAGATCAAGGCCGGCCTCCGCCGCGATTATGAAATTGCCCTGGCACAGGAAGCGGCCTTTGAGCGGGAGCTTTCGCGCTTCTCGGCCCGCACGCTGGATGAGCAGGACCGAATGGTTTCATACACTATCATGGAACGTGAAGTGGAGGGTTTGCGCAACCAGCTGGCCGTGCTGCTGGCGCGCTATAACGAAATTTCCTCTGCCGCGAACCTGCGCTCCAACGATGTTGCCCTGCTGGACACGGCCGTGGTTCCGGACTCGCCATTTTCACCCAGCCTGTTCCGCAACCTGGTGATTGCGCTGGCGCTGGGCATCGCGGCTGCTGTTGCTGTGGCACTGTCGCGTGAAATCCTCGACGATCGCGTGCGGTCGATGGAGGATGTGCAGCGCAAGGTCAGGCTTCCGGTGCTGGGCCAGACTCCGATCGCAACCCAGCTGGCATCTGACGAGCTGAACGACCCGTTCAGCCCGATTGGCGAGGCCTATTCGACGATCAGGGCAACGCTCGATTTCGCCCTGCAGGACATCGAAAAGCCGGTGATCCAGGTCACCAGCGCCGCGGCGGGCGAAGGCAAGACCATCACCGCATTCGCGCTGGCGCAGAAATACGCGAGCCTGGGCAAGCGAACCTTGCTGATCGATCTCGACCTGCGCCGTCCGTCGGTCGCCAAGCTTGCAGGGGCCGCCCGTTCGAGCGGCGGACTGGTCGATGCCCTGCACGGGCGCGTGCCCCTGCAAGAGGCGCTTTACCCCTGCAAGATCGAGAATCTCGATATTCTCGGTGTCGGCAAGATCCCGGCCAATCCGGTGGAGATCTTGTCTTCCGGCCTGCTCAATGATTTTCTCATCCGCGAACGCGACGAATACGACGTGATCATCATGGACAGCTCGCCTGTGATGGGCATTGCCGATGCACCGCTGCTTTCCCGCTTTGCCGATGCGGTGATATTCATTGTCGAAGCCAACCGGGCGCATTTCGGGCAGACCAAGGCTGCCATCCGCCGCCTGCGCGAGGCCAATGCGCGCATTGCCGGTGTCGTCCTGTCCAAGTTCCGCCCGCTCGATGCCGGCGAGAACTACAATTACCAGTATCGCTATTACCGCTACGAACCGGGAGAGGCGTGAGCATTCCGCCCAAGATCGTGCATGTGACGGGCGATTTCCCCGACCCCGTCAGGCCCGACAAGACCAATGTCATTCGTACGCATATCCAGCAGACGGCGGAACTCTTCGACCATCGCGTCTATTCGCTGAACCGCGTTTCGCCCCGCTTGCCAGGTATTGCGCGCATGCTTGCCGCCAGGAGAGGTTCGAGGCTGCAGCTGGATGCGCAGCCATTCGAATTCGGGCAATGTGTCAGCTACAAGGCGCCCGGGCGCGGCATATTGCATGCAAGCATGCTGGACGAGTTGGGGGATTGGCTCACCGGTCAACTGCGGCAAGGCGAAATTCCGGATCTGCTGGTGGGACACAAGCTGACGATAGAGGGGGTTGTCGTCGCGCGTGTGGCATCAGTTCTCGGCATTCCCTATGCGCTTTGCCTGCAGGGCAATACCGATGCCCGGATCCTTGCCATGCGCCCGGACTTGCGTGAGCGTTTTTCGCAGATCTACCACCATGCCGATTATGTCTTCGCCTTCGCCCCCTGGACCAAGGCGATCGTCGATGAAGGGCTGGGGCGGCGGGAGCAGGACTATGCCTTCCTGCCATGTCCCACAGATCTGGACGAACCTGTCGCTCCCACACAGAAGGGTGACGGTTTTGTGACGGCATTCCATCTGTGGAATTACCGCCAGAAGAACCTGCCGGGCATGGTCGCAGCCATACGCATTCTGCGGAAAGATGGTTCGGCAGAACTGACGGTGTTCGGCGGTGGTGAGCCAGCGGTACTTGCAAAGTGCGAACGTCTGGCGAGGCGGGTTGATGGCATCCACTTCGCCGGGCCGCTTGACCGGGCGGAGATGGCCGCCAGGCTGAATGGCGCAGTGGCGCTGGTGCTGCCGTCATTGCGCGAGAGCTTTGGCCTCGTGTTTGTGGAAGCGCTGTTTGCCGGAACGCCGATCATCTACCCAGCCGGTGCTGCGGTGGACGGCTATTTCGATGGGCTTCCCTTCGCGATCAGGGTCGATGCGCGAGATCCTCGCGCGATTGCGGATGCCATGCGCAGGGCGATGGAGGGAGAAGCGGAGTTGAAGGCGGCCCTTGCCGACTGGCAACAAAGCGATGCAGCGCAAAAATTCCGCCGTGCGCATATTGCGCAAGTTTTTACGCAAGGCCTGCGCACGGCTGCAGGATCGGGCGCCTATTCCTGATAGCCGGACAGCCACTCGCGCCGCTGCCGCCACACCGCCTTCCACATGGCAGACCGCCCCCTGTCCAGAAAGAGGGCGGAGAACAGCCGCCGGGTCCCGCCCCATAACCAGAGCAGTGCCAACCCCGGCCACACAAGTGCGGGATGCCAATGATCGCGGATCAGCGTAGCCTTGCCGCGCATCAGCATGACCAGCTTGCCCTGCCTTGTCGGAGAAGCTGCCCCAGCCAGATGCACGATCTGCGCGTCCGGCGTGATCATTGGACGATAGCCCTGCTTTGCGGCGCGCAGGCACAAATCGCTGTCCTCTCCGTACATGAAATAGTGCGCGCGAAAGCCGCCAAGCTTGCGCCAGAGCGCGGCGGGCATGAGCAGGAAGCATCCGACCACCACATCGACATGGCGCACACTGTCGCGTTGCCAGCCACCGATCCCTTCCGGGTTGAACAGTGTGGTGTGGTTGAAGGCATAGGTCAGGCCGAGAGCGGAACAGGCAAGGCTCCACAAAGTCATGCGGCCCAGGCATGACGAGGGGTTGAGTGATCCGTCGGCAAACAAGGTCCTGCCGCCGACGATCCCCGCTTCCGGATGCTTGCGGGCAAAATCCAGCAGGGCATCCACTGCATTGGGCAAGGTTTCCGTATCGGGATTGAGCAGCAGGAGATACTCGCCCCTTGCGTGCTCGGCGGCCCGGTTGTTGGCGCGGGCAAAACCGCAATTTTCGTCGCTTCGCACCAGTTCTACATCGGGAAAACGCCGGGCAATGGCATCGGCGGAACCGTCGCTGGAGGCATTGTCCCACACGATCACCTGGATGGGCGCTTCGCTGCCGTGTTCCAGCAGAGATTCGATCGCGCGCAGGGTCAGCTCGCGCGTGTTGTAGCTGACCATGATGGCAGTGATGTCGACTGCACTCGTCAAACGCCTTGCGCCTTTCAAAGATAGCGAAGGCCCGAGTCATACAATGCGTGCCGGTGAAGGAAACAGCGCAAGTGCATGGCGGGTGCCAAGAATCCCCTTTCCTACAGCTTTCTGTACCCCTTAGGCCTGCGTTCTCTATTTGTTCAAGACGGAGTTTTGCATGCCTCAAGATCCCTTCAGGTCAACCGGTGACAGCCTGACCGCCCCCGCCGACCATTGCTATGCCATCACGCCTGACGATGCACAGGAGGTCGCGGTGGCGACCAAGGCCCTCTATGTCGGCACTTCCGGCGATGTCGCGGTGGAAACGCTCGCCAATCCCGTGCCGGTGACCTTCCGTAACGTTCCGCAGGGTGCCATCCTCGACATCCGCGTGTCGCGCGTGCTGGCGACGGGGACCACGGCTTCCGATATCGTCGGGCTGGCCTGATGCCCGGCTTCGGTTTCGGCTTTGGAAGCCGAGGGCACAGGCAGGCTGGCGGCTCGACGCCCCCACCGGAGATTGCCGGCCTTGCGCCCGATCCGGCCTGGACCGGCATTGCCGGCAGCGGGTTTGCCGAAGTACCGGCAGATCCTGTGCGTACAACCGCCAAGCCGGCGGTGCAGCTGCTTACGCCCGATCGCCAGCGTTTCACCGACAGCTATGTGGTTGGCGTCATGGCCGGTGCCAATGACAATGGCTCCCTGATGGAGACCATGGGGGTCGAGAAGGTCATCTTCCATTACGAAGGTGCGAGCGTGGAAGTGACAGATCCCCATTTCCGAACCTTCGAAGATGCGAACGGCAATCCGGTCACCTATTACGGCTGGTGGGCTGAGCTGCAGCACAACGGCACGCATGGCGAAGCGCATCTGTATGTCGAAGCGGTGCCGCGCGATGCGACCATGCAGAAGCGCGTCACGGGTCCGCACCGGTTCCTGCCCAACAGCGTACTTTACGATGTTGAGTTGGAAATTGCGCCATCGCAGCCGGAGATCGCCGGGCTGCGCTACCAGACGATCGGGAAGGCCGGATTCTACTGCCGCTCCAACAGCATCAAGTTCCCGCGCTTCACCTTTACGGAAGGCGACGAGCACATTTTCGATAGCGTGCTTTGGGGCTATTATCACAATGGCGTGTTTGCTGTGGAGGCAACAGTTCCGATAACGCTGACACTGGACAGCGCGCCGTTTCTGACCGGCGTTGGAAACCCCTACTTCGACCCCAAGACCAGTGCATTTCGCTTTTCGGGCGCGAACATCACCATCGAATTCCAGTATGCCAAGGAATTCTACATATTCAGTTCGCAACCCATTTTCCTGTGGTTCGATGGCGTCAACATCATCAATTCGGCCGGCAATTATTCGCTCTTCCAGAAACGCCCGCGTAACGATGTCGTCTTTCTGTTCCGCGGCGGCAATACATGGCTGACAGAATGCTATTTCGAGGCAATGTGGCAGGCAGGCGTTGATGCTCGCCTGGCGCGCGGATGCACTTTCCACCAATGCTGGTCAGACCTGTTCAACCATTGCGATTGTGTCGTGGGCAACCGTGTCACCGATTTCGATGTGGGCACCTATCGTGCAGATATCGACGCGCTCGATGTGCATTATACGGGCGCGGAAGCCACAGCGACGCTGGCCATTTCTGTCAGCAATCTCGTCACGCTGACCTGGGGTCCGAACAGCGCCACCTTGCAGCTGAGCACGCTCGATCCATTCAGCGGGGCCTATACGGTGCAGGAACTGGCCAACTGGATCGAGACGCATGCGGGCTTTTCCGCGAACGTGCTCGACGATAGTAGGGCAGCATTCGCCCTGGGGCTGCCGGGCGGCGTCGGAACCGCATTCGGACCTCTCGACGTAAAGTCTGCGCTTCTGTCGCTCACGACAGCCTTCGATATCCATGCAGACTGGAACCAGCAGCAGGATACCGGATCGGTCTTTACCGAAAACATGATCGTCTATGCCAACAAGTCGACCGGAATGGTCGACGTGCAGGACATCTTCTTTGGCGGCACGCCGGGAGTGAAGGACATCATCATTCTCAACAATGCCTTCCATAATGTCGAACCGGGAGTACTCGCTTCACAATTCAGGAAGCAGGAAAGCCACATGGTCCTGGCACATAATTCCTTCGCCACCCAGGCCGTGTTCTTGAGAGAGGATCTGACGGGAGATCAATACAGCCTGTTTGCCAACAACGTGACCAAGCACCTCTATTCGTTCACGGCCTCGCCCGACCCTGACATTGTCTACACCGGGAACCATGCGCAGGAGAGCAAACCCAATACGCCGTCTGGCACGACGATTGGCGGAAGTGCAGCCAGCCTGTTCGCGGATGCGGCCAATGGCGATTTCACGCCACAAGGAGAGCTGCTGGTGAATCCGAAGACGTCGGTGGTCCGGTATGACCTGAATGGTGCCCAGCGAGGTCTGTCCGCGCCTGCCGGCGCAGTACGTTAGGCAGAGCTACACCGCCTGCGGGACCGCTTCGCCAGGGTCCTGCAGGCGGGCCGTTTGAGCAGCAGTCCTGTTCAGACGACTTCCTTCGGGGCGGGCTTGCAGCAGTGCGGCGCCCATGCCCATGAATGCCATGAACCACACGTTGGCCTCCGAAAAGAAGGTCACCGTCATTGCCGAGATCAGCAGGATGGCGAGTGTCAGGTTCATGCCGACCAGCAGATTTCGATCATGCGGGGCGCACCGGGCGCTGCGACGGCCGATCGCGATCATGATCGCGAACAGGGCCAGCAGCAGGCAGACAGGCATGACAAATCCGAAGCGGATGCCCAGTGCCAGGAAATGCGCATCGATGCTGGTCGTCATCCAGCTCGGCCGGTTGTAATTGCTGTAGCCTATGCCGATCGTGAGATTGTCAAGCATCGACTGCCAGCCATATTCCCAGATCAATTGCCGGTAATAAGCCGTCCCGGGCGTCAACGTCATGCGCGAGACGATGTTGATGATACCCCCATTGGATCCCCATTGAACGATCAGCAAGGCGAGTGTCAGCAGGCCGGTTACCCCTCTCCAGTCCAGGCCGCGAACAAAGCGCAAAAGGTAGTTCACCACGATCGACCCGATACCGGCCATCAGTGCAAGAATGGCGGCGGAGGAAAGCGAAAAGAAGCCGAGGAGTGATACGAGCGTCCCGGTCACCCGCGGCCAAGAGCGCAGTCCGCTGAGATAGAAAAGCGGGAGCGGTGAGATCAGGATGATGCCGGCCAGGATGGGATGGCTGAAGGGTCCATACGCACGCTGCAGCCCCAGCCTGACTTCGGCGTTGAGTTGAAGCGCTCCGGTGGCCTCTCCTTCGGAGAATGCGCTCAGCGGGCCAAAGACAGAGGCAAGGAAAGGCCGCCAAAGAAGGACGTGTCCCACGCTTTCAGCCACCATGATCAGGCCGGCGAAAGCCATCGGTATGGTGAGCAGAACCAAGATCCTGCGCAGGTCGGCGAAAGTCCGGATGCATGACCGCGCGATAAGATAGGCGCCGCCGGTATCTATCGCGACAGCGCTCGATCGCACCATCCCTTCTGAAAAGCCGTAATGGATGAGGAAGGATGTAAAGACCCAGAGGATCGAGATGCCCACCAAGGTGTCAGGCAATCCCATCTTTACCTGGCCGCGAGCAAGCTGCGGTATGATCGCCATCAGCAGGACAATGATGAGCGTTCGGTAGGGCGGGAAGAGCAGGTCACCGAAGCTGAAATTCACCTCGGGCGCGATGATAAATATCGAGGCGAGAAGAATGGCAAGCGGGCCGATCCGCATTATGGCGGAGTATCGTCCTTCACTTGCAGTGCTGTCCGGCCCTGGCGCGAACCGCGCACCTTCGATGTCAGGCATCGCTAGCCCCCATTCCCGGCCTCGTTTCTGGAACCCTGGACAGATCGCATTACTTCCCTTCTCGCTGCAAGCCCTCGTCCAAACATTGTCTGTAAAACAGTTCGGATCGAGCGGACAGCCCGTTCAGCGCAGGATCGGCTGGAGATATCTTCCCAGCGGCGATGCCAGCAAGGCTGTGCGTATGCTCTTTGGCATGGCGACAATGGCAAATGCAGCTGCAATCAGCGCAAGCAGACCGCCCGCGCCAAGTACCGTTTCCCACTGCTGGACCTGGCTGCCGACAAGAACGGCCAGGAGGATCAGCAGCGCTGGCACTGACAGGCCCAGGAACACTGTCCGGTCTGTCAATTGCGTTTTCTTGTAGAAGACGATCTGCTCTGCGAGGCAGCGCAGGGAAAATGCCGCAGCGACCCCGGAAAGTCCGTATTGCGACCCCAGCCACCAGAGCAGGCCGAGATAGGGCGGCAATTGCAGCAGGTGGACCAAAGCGGTGTAGCGGGAATCGCCGCGCGCCTGGACATGCGAATGGGGGATGATGGTAATGGCCGTCAGCCAGATACCGGGCAGCAGGATCAGCCCTATTGCAATGGAGCGCGGATCCAGCTGTTCGCCAAGCCAGAGCGACAGGAACGGAGCAAATGCCGCGATCAGCGCGATGACCGGGATGGCAAAGGCCTGACCGACGAAGATGGAGAAATCCCGGTTCAGTCTTTGCGATTCGTCATGCGTTGTCGAAGCAAGCCGGGGGAACAGCGCGTTGACGAGCGAACGCGGGAAAATCAGCATGCGGAAGGTGAGCTGGAACGCGATCGCATATGCCGCCACGGCGGTGGCATTCATGGCCGCGCCGATCACAAGGCGATCGGCATAGATCATCAGGGGTGCGACCAGCGCGGATACCATCACCCATGCCCCAAAACGCGTCAGCTGGCCGAACTCTGCCGCCGAAAAGGAAAACGGCTGGTGGCGCAGGAGCAATCGCCAGCATCCCCAAACGGATGGCAACAGGCTGAGGGCATGCGCGGCGAGGGCAGAGGCGATGAGCAGCCGCAGATCGTGTGAAACCAGCATGGCTGTCATTAGCGGGAAGATCTGCATGCCCGATCCGCTGATCATCTGGCTGGCGGAGGAGAGCCTGAACCGTTCCATGCCCATCAGCGCGCCCGCCGCGACACCGTTAATGGCCATCAGGGGAATGGCCAGCGCGAGGATCCAGCTCGCACCCAGCAATTCCGCGCGCAGGTCTTCGCCGATCCGGAATGGCCCGCCGAAATAGAGATGGGCGGACAGCCAGACGAGCCCGCCGGTTATCAGCGACAGGCCCAGCATACCGGTCAGGGCCGACCAAACGGCACCGGCCCTTTGTGCCGCGCTGGATTCCGGCATGGAGGCGATGCGCCGAGTGATGGCGCGACCAAGGCCGAAATCGGCCGTACCGAAGTATCCCATCAGCAGCCATGCGATGGACAGGCCGCCATAGCGTTCCAGCCCGATCTCGGACAGGTAGAGCGGGATGGTGACCAGCGCGACCAGCAGCGGCATCAGCTGTGCCGAAAAGCTGTAGATGCTGTTCCTGATCAGGCGCATGGGACAACCTTGTTCGTCCGCTGCTGAGGTCGGCACCGGCACATTACCGCGCCGCCCGCGATCGTCACCCGTCTTCGGTTTCGAGATGTCGGCGCAAGGTGCCTGCAAGTCAGCATCTGCCGGTTGAGCAACGAGGATCGTTTCATGAAAATGCTGCTCGTTGCCCGCTGTTCCAACCCTGGTCAGTTGAATCGCAGCTATGAGGGGGGGCGTCAATTGCCTGCGTGTGAGCTTGAACAGGCCGATGGCGGGTGGATTGACGGCTTGGGGCCATAGCGTAAGGCTGGCATGGTGAGTGACAGCGCTGCGCCATCCAATCCCTCTACGGGAGAGATCGACCGCTTCCTGGCCGCTTCCCTCTGGCCGGGAGAGAGGCGGTCGGCTGACGCATTCGCGTGGCCCGAAGACACCTCTGCACTGGCCGAACGGATTCGCTTCCACGGCATCGCCCTTGCCCTGAGTTCAGAGAAAGACGCCATGCACGGCTGGCTTGCGGCATTGCGCGAGGAAATTCGTGCTGAAGGCAGGCTGCAGGGGATATGGGAGTCCTCCCATCACGGGATGATGGTGAAGGTTCTGGGCCAGCTTGCGGAAGCGGGGGTCGATGCGCTGGTGATCAAGGGAACTGCACTCGCCTATGCACTCTATAACGATCCGGCGATCCGCAAGCGCGGCGACAGCGACGTGCTGGTCCGGCGGTCGCAACTGGACGCGGCGCGCGCGGCGTTGCGCGAGGCGGGCCTTGTACCGCATGGCGATTATCACTTCGGGCAGGAGACCTGGCGCCAGCAACGCGGCAAGGGCTTTATCCATTATGTCGACCTGCACTGGGAGGTCACAGGGCCTCCCTCGCTCAGGCATTTGCTCGATGTGGAGGAGTGTTTCGAGCGAGCGGTCGCCCTGCCAAGGCTGGCTCCGTCGGCGCGGATGATCGAGCCAGTGCACGCACTGCTTCGCGGGGCCATCAACCAGGCGCTGCATGGCGTGCATGGCTATTTCGAAGGCGGGGAGAAGCTGTTCGAAGAAAGCAGGCTGATCTGGCACTACGATGCCCATCTGCTGGCCAGGTCTTTCGGGAATGCCGATTGGGAACGGCTGGTTGATCTTGCGACATCGCGCGGGCTGGCGCCAATGGTGGCAAGTCTTCTTTCTGGCGCGCGCGCTTCCTGCGGCACGGAAATTCCCGCAGGTGTCATGGCCCGGCTTGAGGCCACCGGTGAGGCGGGCCGATTTGCCGACTACCTGGCCAGGCGCGGGGCCCTGGGGCGCATGGTCATGGATCTGAGCGCGGCACGGGGGGCGGGCGATGTGCGGGAACTGCTCTCGCTTCACCTCATGCCCTCGCCCGAGCATATGCGGCAGCGATTTCCCGGCAGGCAGGATTGGCCGCTTTCCCTGCTCTACGCCTATCGCCTCGCGGCGGGAGCGCTCAGCCGGATCGGCCTTCGCTTGCCGTGATGAGACCGTGGTCGGCGAGTTCGCCCGCCAACGCCAGCACGTCTGCCTCGATCACTGCAGGATCGGCATCGAATTCCCCGGACATGATGGCGCATATCTCGGCGATGGAGTGCTCGCCCTTCGTCAGCAGCTCCCACACACGCGTGCCCACGGCATTGAGGCCGAAATAGATGCCGCTGTCGAGATGCATCAGCACCAACTCGCCGCCCACCTCGCGCGCAACCACATCTTCCGAAACGCGCACAACGTCACCTGCTTCCATCTGCCGCCTCCACATGGCGCACTATGCCCTCCACCACACGGGGAAGCTGCGCATAGTCGCGCGGGAAGTCCAGTGTGAAGACCGGGACGTTGGAGGCCAGTTCGCCCAGCCGGTCGAAGTGCCTGCGGAGCCGCGGCTTGTCCTCGACATCAAGGATAAATCCATGCTGCATCAGTTCGGCCAGGGCAGCGGCCGGGCCAAATTGTTCGATAGCGATGTTTCCCCTCTCACCTGTGCCAAGCAGGTAGAGGGCAGAGAGGGGCATCTCCCTGTTCTCGAAAGGCAGCGCATCTCCAGCTGCCATCTCCCTCTTCGCGCGGACGCCGGGCTTGCTGGCCTCTCCCAGCAGATAGGCTGCGCTGTCATCGAACAGGCGCAGCACCGGGCGGCTTGGCTGCACCATGTAGACACCGTCTTTCAGGCAAAGTTCGAGCACGTCTTCGGTCAGGAAAGCGTGGCCTTGCCTGGCAAAGCCGCCCGCGAGCGTGGTCTTGCCCCGCCGCGAGGGCGCGAGAAAGCCGATGGCCCTGGCGCCCACCGAAACCGCGCTGCCATGCAGGAACAGGCCGCCATCGTGATTGCCGAGCAAGGGGATGATGGCGTTGTGAAACAGGCTTTCGGGAACTTCGGCCGCGATAGAGGGAACGGGTGCGCAGGCAATCTCGCGCCCTTCGATTTCGATGGTGAAATCGGCCTGTCCCGGGAAGCGGACAAGAAATCCCTGCGGAGTACGAAAGAAAAGCGCAGCGCGATCACTTCCGGCGCTGCGCCAGCTGTCATAGGGCTCGCCAGGCGAAAGGGCCTGGTCCCGCGCTTCTAACAATCGATATTCATGCATCTTGTTGGCCAGGCGGCGAACTGCACGGAGGCCCTATTGTGGGCCGCAAATATTTCCGCCATTGTTGAAGAGCTTGGTTTTGGACGCGACATCGGTGCAGTTGCCCGCGCTACCACAGGTAAGGTGGCGGACGGAGCCATACACAGCCAATCGGGGCGTGGAATACTGGGCATTCTTGATGTTTGCGACCATCGTCGTTGTTACCTTAGCAGTTTGTCTCCATTCGCCGGATCTAACCACCGCAGGTGCCGCCCCCATTGTTGAAGATTCGGGTTCTGGTGCCAACATCGTGGCAACGGCCTGCGCTGCCGCATGTGAGGTGGCGAACTGAGCCATAAACGGTCAAAACTGGCCGGTCATAGCTCATCCTCTGATCCGCTCGACTCTGCATTACTAAGCAATCTTCCTGGCAGCGTACCCCCAACGCCCGCCCCAAAGTGTCCCAAAATTAAACAAACAACGAAGATTGCCCATACTTCCTGGGAAGATTCACTGTCAATTGAACTGCCGCAAAAGTCTTCAAGAATGGTTAACGCACCGGCAACATCTGCCAGTTTTTCCAGCGAGTGCAGCCCGTTTGCCGCAAAATGGACCTGCAGGGCCTCTGTCTGCTCGAAATAGGAGTGGCTGAATTCGGCCTTGCCCATGCGATTGGCGATGCTGGTGGGCAGGATGTCGCGCAATGCCTTGCGGTGGACGAACTTGTGCACACCGCCGCGCAGGCGGATATGTTCGGGTGTCGTGGCGGAAAATTCGATGAACTGGCGCTGGTGCATGGGGAAGCGCATCTCCATGCCCAGATGAGCCATTTGCCGTGCGGTGACGTCATATTGCATGGTGAAATAGGGGTGGGCGAGCTTCTGCTGCTTGGTGGCGGCAAGACGGTCAGCAGGCAGGGAGGCGCGATAGAGCTCTGCCCGCCGGGCCAGTTCCTGTTCCATCTCCGGTCTGAGCCGGAGCGCTGAAGCGGCTCCCGGCACTGCTTTTGTGACCGCGCGCTTCACTGCGCGCAAACCTTGGCTCATAGCACCGGGCAGGACGGGTAAGATACCGTAATGCACCAGCGTTCTGGCGGCGCTGCTTATTCCAAACGCTGATCGGTCGCGCTGGAGCGCCCGCAAGAATGCGCCTGCCTGCAAGCCGCGCAACATTTGCGCGTAGTAGAAGAAGGTTCCGTCGAGCCATTGATCTCCGCCAAGCCCGCTCAACACTACGCGGCTGCCGTCGCGCACCATATGCCTGCTCATGCCGATGGTAATGGCGCCATTGGGAAATGGCGGCAGGTCGCGATCATTGGCGAGTGTTTCGGCAAACCAGTCGAGCGGCGGTGTCCAGAGCGGGTCTTCGTGGATCGTGACGCCCATCTCGCGGGCCAGGTCATGCACATAGTGCAATT
>JAHEBH010000076.1:5285-8859 GCA_024642335.1 Erythrobacter sp. | reverse complement strand
GATGTCGCGGTCGATTTCCCCGACATGAAGATCATCCTTGCCCACCCCAGCTGGCCCTGGGTGGACCAGAGCCTGTCCATGGCGCTGCACAAGACCAATGTGTACATTGACCTGTCTGGCTGGAGCCCCAAATACTTCCCCAAACAGGTGATCACCTACGCCAACACGCAGCTCAAGCATAAGATGCTGTTCGGCACGGACTTTCCGCTGATCCACCCGGACAAGTGGGTGGCCGCGGCCAAGGAAGTGGGTTTCCGTGACGAGGTGATGCCGGGTATCATGAAGGACAATGCAGCAAAGGTCCTGGGGCTGGCGTGAACGACCCTGACGACATCCGCAACTGGCTGCGGCTGTCGGACCGCATCACCACATCGGGCAAGCTCGATCCGTCCGACCCGCAGAGGCTGGCGCAGATCGGCGTCAAGCGCGTGATCAACCTTGCCCTCGCCGACCATCCCGAGGCCCTGGCCGGCGCGGAAGCTGTCATGACAGCTGCAGGGCTAGCCTATACGCATATTCCCGTTCCCTTCGATGCGCCGCAGGATGCACACTACCGCGCTTTCGTGGCGGCACTCGAGGTGGACGAGACGCCGGTGCATGTCCATTGCATCATGAATTGGCGTGTCTCGGCCTTCTTTTGCCGCTACCACCGGGAGCGTGGAATGAATGAAGCCGAGGCCCGCACCCTTATGCAAAAGGTGTGGGACCCGGTCACCATGGACTATGCGAATGCGGACAAATGGGCCGCATTCGTGGCGGGAGAGGCAGAGTGAATTTCAACGGCAAGCATATCTGCGTCACCGGCGCATCATCGGGCATCGGCCTGGTCGCCGCGAAGATGCTGGTGGCACGCGGCGCACGTGTATCGCTGATCGCCCGGCGCAAGGAAGTGCTGGACGAAGTCTGTGCCGAACTTGGCGCGAATGCAGCAGGCTTTGCCGCCGATGTCGGCGACAAGGCTGCGCTCGAAGCCGCGCTCGACGGTGCTGCGGCGCATTTCGGCCCGGTGGAAGCGCTGTTTGCCAATGCCGGGCTGACCGGCGGCTTCACGCCATTCACCGCCTTCGATCCCGATGTCTTTGCGGAGACGATCAAGGTCAACCTGACCAGCGTGTTCTGGGCCGCGCAAAAGGTGATCCCCGCGATGATCGAAGCGGGCAAGGGTTGCATCCTCGTTACCGGATCGATGGGTTCAAAGCGCGGCATGGCGATGAACCCCGCCTATGTCGCCTCCAAGCATGGCGTGCTCGGCCTCACCCGCGCGATTGCGGTGGAAATGGCGCCGCATGGTATCCGCGCCAATTGCATCATCCCCGGCTTCATCGTGACCGAAGCGCTCGAGCGCATTCCCGAGGAGCAGAAGGGCAAGATTGCCGCCCGCGTCCCGCAAAGGCGCATGGGCACGCCCGAGGAACTAGGCGAGGTCGCCTGCTTCCTCCTGTCCGATGCCGCCAGCCACGTCACCGGCCAGGATTGGGCGGTGGATGGCGGCGTGCTAGAGTCAATCGAAGTCTAAGATAAGCAAAAGAGGAGCACAGCAATGCGCGCATGGATGCTGCCCGCCGGGTCCGATGGTTTTGATAAGCTCTACGCCGAGGATCTGCCCGATCCCGAGACCGGTCCGGGCGAGGTCCTGATCGCCCCACACGCATGGTCGATCAATTATCGCGATTTCGCGGTGGCGAGCGGTCACTACTTTGGCGGCGCACTGCAAAAACCTGCGATCCCCCTGTCCGATGGGGCAGGCGAAGTGCTGGCCGTGGGCGCAGGCGTCACCAGCGTGAAGCCGGGCGACCGCGTGCAGGGCAGCTTCTTCCTCGACTGGGTGGACGGTCCGCAAAAAATGGGCCGCGCTCTGGGTGACGGGATGGGCCCCGGCATGTTGGCCGAGAAGGTCGTGCTGCCCGAACAGGGCGTAGTCAAGATGGCGAGCAGCCTCGACTATGCCCAGGCCGCCTGCCTGCCCTGCGCCGGAGTGACGGCATGGAACGCGCTCACCCGCGGACGTCCGGTCAAGGCAGGAGACAAGGTGCTGGTGCTCGGCACGGGCGGCGTCTCGATGATCGCGCTGCTGCTCGCCAAGGCGATGGGCGCGGAGGTGATCGCGACCTCCTCTTCGGACGAGAAGCTCGCAAGGGCAAGGAGCCTCGGCGCCGATCACGTCATCAACTACAAGGAAACACCCAAATGGGGCGCTGCGGTGAAGGAGCAGTTCGGCGGCGCGGACCAGATCGTCGAAGTCGGCGGCGTGGGAACGCTGGGCCAGAGCTTCCAGGCTCTCGCCAATGAAGGCGAGATCGCGCTGATCGGCGTGCTTTCGCAAGGCGAACCGCCCAGCCCGCATGCGCTGATGATGACCGGCGGTTCCCTGCGCGGCATCTTCGTCGGCTCGGCGCAAATGGCGCGCGACCTCAACGCCTTTATCGTTGCCAACACAATCGAGCCGCCGATCGGCGGACGCTTCGCCTTCGACCAGGCGGGCAAGGCCTATGCCCATGCCTGGGGACCGGAAAGTTTCGCCAAGACGGTGATCGAGTTGTAACCTTGTCTTCCCCTTCTTTTGAGAGGAGGGGATCAGAGGGGTGGTTGCGAGGCCGCAGGCATCGTCGGATACAGGGCACCGCCCCCAACCCCCTCCTCTGAAGAAGAGGGGGCAATATGTGGAGAGACATATGTGGCAAGTACGCGTCAGCCCCTGCGGGGATTTCGATAACCACCCGTTCCAGTCAAACCATTTCACCTGCGAGCCGCTGGCCGCTGCCATGGGTGCAGAAGTGGTGGGCGTGCGCCTGCCCGAGCTTTCGGACGAAGGTGTGGCGTCGCTCAAGCAGGCACTGTGGAAACACAAGATGCTGTACCTGCGCGACCAGCACCTTTCCCATGCCGAGCATGAGGAATTCGCCGCCCGGCTCGGCCCCTTTGCCGTGGATGCCTATACGCAGGGCGTGCCGGGCCACCGCGAGGTGCATCCGATCATCAAGGAGGCGGACGAGGTCACGCCCAGCCTGTTCGGTGGCGGCTGGCATACCGACAGCCCCTTCCTGCCAGAACCGCCCAGCATCACCTTCCTGCGCCAGGTGGAAGGCCCGCCCTATGGCGGCGATACAACCTGGGCCAATTGCGCACTGGCCTACCGTCATCTGAGCAAGACCTATCAGGACATGCTGCGGGGCCTGCGCGTGCATATGAGCGCAGCGAACAATTTCTCGACGCAAGCCTTCCTGCGCGGCGAGCCGATCGATTTCGGCACGGTGGAAAAGCGCGAGCAGGGCCTGAAGGGCAGCTACCACCCGCTGGTGCGCACGCATCCGGAAACAGGCGAGCCATCGCTCTATATCTGCGACACCTACGCCGCGGGCATTGAGGGCATGACCACGCATGAGGCCAAGCCGCTGATCGATTACCTTGTGCAACACACCATCCAGCATGCCTTCACCTGCCGCCTGCGCTGGAAGCCGGGCATGGTCTGCATGTGGGACAACGCCGCCACCATGCATCTGGGCCCGAACGATTACGACGGCTTCCGCCGCGAGATGTATCGCACGACCACATCGGGCGGGGCGCCGTTCTGACC
>JAHEBH010000076.1:0-5185 GCA_024642335.1 Erythrobacter sp. | reverse complement strand
TCTTGTGGCAACGACATTGCTGCTGACTGCCTGTTCGGTAGAGCAGGCTGAAGAATCCGTCGAACCGGAGCCGGATGCGGCTTTCGTTACTGCGAATGGCTCGCCTGCCGGAGTATACGAAGTTTCCGCTGCGGACGGGACGGTATCGATCGTCACACTCTATGCCGATGGAACCTATTCGCAGATTACGCCCGAGGGAACCAATGCGGCGCAAGGCACGTTGCAAGTGGTTGACGGCAAGACCTGTTTCAGGGTGCAGAGCCCCGGTGCGGAGCCGCTTTGCTACACGGAAAGCGCCCTTTATGAGGATGGCACCTACATGGCCACCCCGGACGGGGGCGAACCACTGACCGTCAGGCCCATGCGGGCAGGCCCGGAAGCCGGATAGCGCTTGGCAGCAAGGCTCTGTCGTCCCTAGATTGAGCTGATGACCAAGCGCACCACGATCATCGTGCATGACCGCATGCAGCAGGGCTATTGCTATGACCGTGTTGCAGGCTCGGGTGCGGATTTCGCGGAGGATTTCCGGCCCGAACTGACGCCAGCCGAAATGCTTGAGCTGGGTGTGTTCGGCGGTAAATATATGACCGACTGCCGCGCGGAATTTCCCGCCGAATGGTTCGCCAGCGCCAGGCTCGCCAGCGGAAAGGCAGACAAGGCGCTCAACTATTTCGGGGTCCTCGCCAGCAAACCACTTTCCTATTGGCTTGAAAAAGGCTGGATCCATCCCGACGATCCGCGCGGCTGGTTCCAGTGGTATTGCCGCTATTACTCCGGACGCCGAATGGAAGATGGTGAGGACGAGCGGCAGATCGCGCGCTGGAAGGCCTTCCGCCGCCATGTGGCCCAAGTGCAGAGGAATTGTGAACCGGGCGACCCCTTCTGCCGCCCGCGACAGAGGCAGGCCCTGCTGCAGTGGGCATATGACAGCCGGACAATCTAGCTGTGGACTGCAAGATGGTTCCAACTGGAATGTGTTTTCGCTTTGCAAGGTCCCGTGGTATCCACCCGTCTGGGGGCGTACTGACAAGGGGGAAATGCTTTATGCGTAATTGGATGTTGATTGCCGCACCGCTGGTTCTGGCGGGTTGTTCGAGCGAACCGGCAGAGGAAGCTCCGGTTGAGGAAACACCGGTTGAAGTTACCACCGCCAACGGCTCGCCCATGGGCGTCTACGCCGCAACCGCGGCCGACGGCACGGTCACACTGTCCGAGCTTCGCGCCGATTACACCTATACGGATACCGATGCAGATGGTGCCGTGATCGAAGAAGGCACCTGGCGCGTAAGCGGCAGCAAGACCTGTTTCGAACCGACCACCGAGGGCCGCACGCCCATGTGCTTCATCGAAGGAGCGCGTTCGGAGGACGGTTCCTTCGGCGCCACGCCGGATGAGGGCGCAACCGTGATGGTTGCTCCTGTCGTGGCCGAGGCTGAAGCCGAAGCCGCAACTGAATAGGATATTGCTTTGGGGGCGGCCTGCGGGTCGCCCCTTTTGCCTTTGATGGCTTAGCGCCCGGCGAGAATCCTCAACGCATCCCCGGTGATCCGTTGGATGCGCCATTCGTCCATGCCGACCGCGCCGATCTTGCGATAGAGATCGATGGCAGGCTGGTTCCAGTCGAGCACCGACCATTCGAAGCGCGCGCAATCGCGGTCCAGCGCAATGCCAGCCAGATGCGCGAGCAGTGCCGCGCCCACGCCCTGCCCGCGCGCAGAAGGCGTGACATAGAGGTCTTCGAGATAGAGGCCCTTCTTGCCCGTCCAGGTCGAAAAATTGTGAAAGAAGAGCGCGAACGCAACCGGCGCGCCATCCACTTCCGCCATCAGCGCCTCGGCCGATCCTTCTTCGAACAAGGCATGCTCCAGCATGGCCTCGGTCGCCACCACGGCATCGGGCTCGCGCTCGAACTCCGCCAGCTCGCGGACAAAGGCGAGGATCTGCGGTACGTCGGCGGGGGTGGCGGAGCGTATTGTCAGCATGCTGCGGGTGTCTGTCACGCGCCTACAAGATAGTTTGCGCCCCACTCCTCGACCAACATTCCGTCGTCAACACGACCGACAAGAATTCCGGCGAAGACAGTGGGCTGTTCGGGCGTAGCGACCACCCATTCGTAGGATAGTGAGAATACACTCCCGTCCCCCATGAGATAGCGCCATTCTTGCGTGATTTTTGCGTTGCCGAAGCTGGCCTTCATTCCTTCGATGACCGCGAAATGCGCTTCCCGCCCGTTGAACACCGTGCCGTTGATATTCGTGAATGTGACGTCGGCGTGCTCAAGCACATGCAGCCCGGAAAAGTCGCCACGCTCCCAGGCATCTTTCTGTGCGCTGATATAGCGCCGCGCGAACTCTTCGATTCCTTGCGTCATCAGGACCTCACTCACCGAAGAAGTTCAGCTCCAGCAGCACATTGTTGGGGTCGGCGGTGAAGATCTGCCGCAGGCCGATCGCTGCGACCAGATTCTCCTGGTAGTCCGCCCCGCGCGCATCGAGCCGTGCCCTGGTTTCCTCGTAACCGGAGAGGCGCAGCGCCACATGATGCAGCGCCCCCGTCAGCTCTCCCGGCGTGATCTCGCGGTCATAGGCCCGCACGCAATCGAGCGAGTTGATATGGATGATCGCGCGGCCTTCAGCGTCGTACATCCATTGGGCTGTAGTGGGCGTCAGCGGCGGTGGTCCATCGCGGCGTTCAAGGCCAAGAAGGTCTGCATAGAAACGGGCTGTGCTGTCCAGATCATCGGTGATGATGTTCACATGGTCTAGCGCTTCCACCTTCATGCACAGCCTCCTGTCACAATATGTCCCTTATCGCTTGCACCCGTAGCCCAATATTGTATGTGCCGCATACAAATTTCGCATATATGATTCTTTCACAAGTGAGAGGAAGTTCGATGGCTAAGAATCTCAACGAAGTTCTGGCTGGTGCAAACGGCGATATCGTCGGCCAGCTGCGCAACAACAAGATCGGTGCATATGTGTACCCGGTTGTTGCTCCGGAATTCTCCAACTGGCGTGACGAGCAGTGGGCATGGCAGCATGGCGCCGTGCTGTTCGACCAGTCGCACCACATGTTTGACCTGTACATCAGCGGCCCGGACGCCGGCAAGCTGCTGTCCGACACGATGGTCAACTCGTCCAAGGGTTGGGAAGTCAACAAGGCCAAGCAGTACGTCCCCACGACGCCTTATGGCCACGTGATCGGTGACGGCATCATCTTCCGCCTTGCTGAAGAAGAATATGTCTATGTCGGCCGCGCACCTGCTGCAAACTGGCTGATGTTCCAGGCCGAAAAGGGCAAGTACAACGTTGACATCATCAACGATCCGCGCTCGCCCTCGCGCCCGATGGGCAAGCCCGTCACGCGTATTTCCTGGCGCTTCCAGATCCAGGGCCCGCGCGCCTGGGACGTGATCGAAAAGCTGAACGGCGCTCCGCTCGACAAGCTGAAGTTCTTCAACATGTCGACCATGAAGATCGGCGACAAGACGATTCGCACGCTGCGTCACGGCATGGCCGGTTCGCCGGGCCTCGAAATCTGGGGTCCCTATGACGAGCAGGAATATGTTCGCGAGAAGATCCTCGAAGCCGGTGAAGAATTCGGCCTGATCCCGGTCGGTTCGCGCGCCTATCCTTCGAACACGCTGGAATCCGGCTGGATCCCCAGCCCGCTGCCTCCGATCTACTCGGGTGACGAGCTCGAAGATTACCGCAACTGGCTGCCGGCCAATGGCTACGAAGCCACCGGATCGATCGCCGGTTCGTTCGTTGGCGACAGCATCGAAGACTATTACACCAACCCGTATCAGCTGGGCTATGGTCCGTTCGTCAAGTTCGACCACGACTTCATCGGTGCCGACGCACTGAAGAAGATGGAAGAAGACGGCACCTCCACGGCACACAAGAAGGTGACCTTCGAGTGGAATGCCGACGACATGAAGAAGATCGTCGGTTCCATGTTCGATCCGGAAGGCGAACAGTACAAGTTCTTCGACCTGCCGCTGGCCAACTACGGCAACTCCAGCTTCGACGCTGTGAAGGACGCAGACGGCACCGTGATCGGCAAGTCGATGTTCACCGGCTACTCGTTCAACGAGAAGAAGGCCCTGTCGCTCGGCTTCGTTGACGCTGACGTTCCGCTGGGCACCGAACTGGCCCTCACCTGGGGTGAAGAAAACGGCGGCACCGCCAAGACCACTGTCGAGAAGCACAAGCAGCTCGACGTCAAGGTCATCGTCTCGCCGGTGCCCTACGGCCAGATGGCTGCCGACACCTACGCAACCGGCTGGCGTACCACGAAGAAGGCCTGATCTTCTTCGAAGCCAATCGGCTGAACAGAATTGGGGGAGCTACCGCGCGGTGGCTCCCCTTTTTCGTTGGCGCAGCTAATACGGGGGTGAAGGGAGAGCAGCATTGGCTAATTTCGTTCTGGTTCACGGCGCCTGGGGCGGCAATCACACTTATGGAGAAGTGCCCGCCCGGCTGGAGGCTGCCGGTCATTCAGTCATCAACTGCACACTGCGCGGCCTGGGCAGCCGGCAGGACGAGCTCCATCCCGGCATCACCCTGTCCGATCATATCGACGATGTGTGCGAGCAGGTGGAGGCGGCGGGCTTCGACCGCTTCATCCTGGCTGGGCATTCCTATGGCGGCATGATCATCACCGGAATCGCCTCGCGCCTGGGCAAGCGCATCGATGCGATTTGCTACATCGATGCCTTCTGGCCCGATGACGACCAGAGCCTGTGGGACATCACCGGCCACTTCGAACACAACTGGTATGTGGACAGCCAGCGCCACAATCCCGGCATGGTCACGCCGATCGGCTTTCCGGGAGAATTCACCGTCCAGCCCGGCGTGCGCGGCTACCAGCCGCTGCTGACGCTCCTAGAAGCTATCCCGCTATCGGGCGAGCAGGACCTGATCCCGCGCAAGAGCTATATCTTCGCGACCGGATACCAGCCCACACCCTTCCCGCGCTTTGCCGAAAAGGCGAAGGCACTGGGGGCAGAGTATCACGAAACCGCCACCAACCATTTCGTGATGGAGAACGATCCGGAGCTGACGACGAAGGTGCTGCTGGGGCTGGCGGACTAGATCGACTTGCCCATGCTGGTGCGCGGCTCGACCTCGTAACCGAGCTGCTCGTAGAAGCCGGTTACAGGGTTCCCCTCGCGCACTTGCAG
>JAHEBH010000028.1 GCA_024642335.1 Erythrobacter sp. | reverse complement strand
CCGCCTGCCATGCGGCCACGGCCTCTATCGGATAGAGCAGCATCAGCACGTTGAGTGTGAGGTTGTCGCGGATCACCGCCAGCGCCAGCAGTTCGAGGAACAGGCCGAGCGCCACCGTGGCCCAGGCGGGCAGGCGGAGGGCGAGCAGGAAGCCCAGGGTCATCCAGCCGATATCCGATGCCGAATTGACGATGGAATCGCCGCTGTAACCCCAGCTGATCGTCACCTCGCGGTAGCGGTTGATGATGAGCGGCGTGTTCTCGGCAATTTCCCATGCGGATTCCACGAAAACCGCGATCGGCAGCGCCCAGCGGGAGGGCGCACCGCCAAACAGGTTCCACTTGCGCCACAGCAGCCAGGCGACACCGGCCATGATCAGTCCGTGGGTGAAATGGCTGGGCGCGTACCAATCAGTAATGTGCTGCGAGTTTTCGGAGGATTCGACCACACCGTGCCACAGCTTCACCGTGCCGCATTCGCACATCAGCGGACGGTCCATGGCGAAGAGGATGGCCACGGCGATAACAAAAACCGCCAAACCGGCGAACCACGCCTTGCGATGCGGCGAAAGTGCCTTGCCCGCTTTCAAATATCGAACTCCCCTCTCAGTCCCAGTCCGCTGACTAAGCCAAGCTGGCGAAAGGTAACAGGATTTTTCGAAGCTCCGGGCAAAGTTACGCGACCATGACCTTATGGGCATGATTGCGCCGCGCGCTCAATCGGCTAAGTCCTTTCCGCATGAATGGGCGCACTTGCGATCTGGCCATTGTTGGCGGCGGGCTGTCGGGCAGTCTTGCCGCGCTGGCGCTGGCCCGCCAACGGCCCGACATCACCGTGCGGCTGATAGAAGCGGGCGAAGCGATCGGCGGCAACCACCGCTGGAGCTGGTTCGGCAGCGACCTCTCCCAGGAAGGAGCAGAACTGCTCGGCCCGATCCGCCGGAACGTATGGGAGAGCGGCAATGAAGTCGCCTTCCCCGATTACCGCAGGCAGCTCTCTACGCCCTATTGTTCGATGTCCTCGCATGACCTCGCCGAAGCACTGGCGCGCAGCTTGCCGGAAGAGGTGCTGGTCCTGCGGCGACGCGCCACAGCGCTGGATGCGACGGGAGTCACGCTGGAGGACGGCACGCGCATCAGCGCCCGGGCCGTGGTGGACGCACGCGGTTTTGCCCCGACGCCGCACTTGCAGGGCGGATGGCAGGTCTTCATGGGCCGCCATATCCGCCTCGCCACGCCGCATGGGCTGGCCCGCCCCACCATCATGGATGCGCGGGTGGAGCAACTGGACGGTTACCGCTTCGTCTATGTCCTGCCGCTGAGCGCGCATGAGCTGTTTGTCGAGGATACCTATTACCAGGACACGCCCACGCTCGATCGCCCGGCGCTTTCGGCCCGGATCGATGCCTATATCCGCGAGCATGGCTGGGACGGCGAGATTCTGGGCTTCGAAACGGGTGTTTTGCCGGTGATTACCGGCGGCGATTTCGGGCGCTTCCAGGCGCAGAACCGCATGGGGGGCGTCACCATGCTGGGCGCGCGCGGCGGCTTCACCCACCCGCTGACGAGCTACACCCTTCCCTTCGCGGTGCAATGCGCGCTGGCCATTGCCGAGGATGCCGATTTGCCCGGAGACCAGCTCGCCGCAAAGATGGAGGCGCGCGCGCGCAAGCACTGGAGCGCGATGGCATTCTACCGCCTGCTCGGTTCGATGCTGTTCGGCGCCGCAGCGCCCGAACGGCGCGTCCGCGTGTTCCAGCGCTTCTACCGCATGCCCGACAATCTGATCGAGCGCTTCTATGCCGGACAGTCCACACTGGCAGATAAGGCGCGCCTGTTGATCGGACGCCCGCCCGTGCCTATTTCCGGTGCGCTGCGAGCACTCGCCAGCAAGCGTCCATCCCTCATTGAAAGCAAGCATCCATGACATCTCCCGAAGGCCGTTCAGCATGTGTCATCGGTGCGGGTTTCGGCGGGCTTGCGCTGGCCATCCGCCTGCAAAGCGCAGGCATCGCCACCACCGTAGTGGAAGGACGCGACAAGCCGGGCGGCCGCGCCTATTTCTGGCAGAAGGACGGCTTCACCTTCGATGCAGGGCCCACCGTCGTCACCGATCCGGCCTGCCTCAAGGAATTGTGGGAACTTACCGGCCACGACATGGCCGAGGACGTGGAACTGCTGCCCGTCATGCCCTTCTACCGCCTCAACTGGCCGGACGGGACCAACTTCGATTATTCGAATGACGAAGCAAGCCTGCACAAGGAAATCGGCAAGCTCGATCCTGCCGATGTGCAGGGCTACGAGGCTTTCCTGCATTATGCCGCCGGGGTGTATGAAGAAGGCTATGTGAAGCTGGGCACGGTGCCCTTCCTCAACTTCCGTTCCATGATCAAGGCCGCTCCCGCGCTGATGAAGCACCAGGCCTGGCGCAGCGTCTATTCCATCGTCAGCAAGTTCATCCGTAACGAGAAACTGCGCGAGGCGCTGAGTTTCCATACTTTGCTGGTCGGCGGCAATCCGATGAAGACCAGCTCCATCTACGCACTCATCCACAAGCTGGAAAAGGATGGCGGCGTGTGGTGGACGCGCGGCGGCACCAACAGGCTGATTGCGGGCATGGTCCGTCATTTCGAGCGGCTGGGGGGCACGATCAGGCTGGGCGATCCCGTCATCAAGGTGGAGACAGAGGGCAAGCGCGCAACCGCGGTGCGAACCCAATCGGGATGGGCAAGCCGCTTCGATGCGGTGGCCAGCAATGCCGATATCATGCACTCCTACCGCGACCTTCTGGGCTCCAGCCCTCGCGGCAAGAAATATGCGAGCGGCCTTGCCCGCAAGAGCTTCTCACCCAGCCTCTTCGTCGTCCATTTCGGGGTGGAGGGGACATGGCCGGGCATCCCGCATCACATGATCCTGTTCGGTCCGCGCTACAAAGGCCTGCTCGACGACATCTATGATCGCGGCGTGCTGCCGGAGGATTTCTCGATCTACCTCCACCACCCCACGGTGACCGATCCTGCGATGGCGCCCAAGGGCAAGAGCACCTTCTACGCGCTGGTGCCGGTGGCACATCTGGGCAAGCTCTCTGTCGATTGGGATGTTGTCGGCCCGCAGCTGGAAAAGCGGATACTGGACGAGGTCGGCCGCCGCCTGATCCCCGATATCCATGACCGGATCGTGACCAGTTTTCATTATACGCCAAGCGACTTCAGCCATGATTTGAACGCCCATCTCGGCAGCGCCTTCAGCCTTGAGCCGGTGCTGACCCAAAGCGCCTGGTTCCGCGGCCACAATCGTGACGACGTGATCAAGAATTTCTACCTCGTCGGCGCAGGCACGCACCCCGGAGCTGGCATTCCCGGCGTGGTTGGCAGTGCCAAGGCGACCGCGGGGCTGATGATCGGTGATCTGAGTTGATCTCCCGCTTCAAACGCCTCGCCGTCTATTGCGGTTCCGCCACGCCTGCCGATCCGCGCTATGTCGCGCTGGCAAACGAGGTGGGTGATGCGCTGGCGCGCAAGGGCATCGGCGTGGTCTATGGCGGCGGCAAGGTGGGGCTGATGGGCGCGGTGGCCGATGCCGCCTTGGCCGCAGGCGGAGAGGTGATCGGCGTGATCCCCAATGCACTGAAGGGCCACGAACTGGCGCATCTGGGCTGCAGCGAGCTGCACGTGGTCGAGACCATGCACGAGCGCAAGCAGGCCTTTACTGATCTTTCCGACGGCTTCGTAACGCTGCCCGGCGGCGTGGGCACGATGGACGAATTGTGGGAGGCGGTCAGCTGGGCGCAGCTGGGCTATCACACCAGTCCGGTGGGGCTGCTCAACGCCTTCGGCTTCTATGACGAGCTTCTCAGCTTCAACCGCAGGATGGCGGCAGAGGGCTTCGTGCGCGAACCGCATCGCGGCATAATCATCGATGCCACCAGCATCGGGGAACTGCTGGAGGCGATGGCCCATTCGGCTCCGATCAAGACCGTGCTGCAAATCCGCAGCGAGGATCTGTGACCCAGCGCTCTGAGCTCATCCGCCAGGCACAGCAATCGATCCGCAAGGGATCGAAGAGCTTTGCTGCCGCTTCCATGCTGTTCGACCGTGCAACGCGCGAGCAGGCGCACTTGCTCTATGCCTGGTGCCGCCGCTGCGACGACCTGGCTGACGGGCAGGATCACGGCGGCGCAATGCAGGGCGAAGGCGAGGACGCGCTGGCCCGCGTCGGGGATATCCGCAGCCGCACGCATCGCGCACTTGCGGGGGATGAGACGGGCGATCCGGCCTTCGATGCATTGGGCATCGTCGCCGGCGAATGCGGGCTGACCGCGCAGATGGCCGACGACGTGATCGACGGTTTCGTGCTCGACGCGCAAGGCTGGCGGCCGCGCAGTGAAGGCGACCTCATGCGCTATTGCTTCCATGTCGCCGGTGCGGTGGGCGTGATGATGGCGCGTGTGATGGGCGTTGCAGCAGAGGACAGCGATACGCTGGACCGCGCCTGCGACCTCGGCCTCGCCTTCCAGCTCAACAATATCGCCCGCGACGTGAGGGAGGATGACGCGGCAGGCCGCTGCTACCTGCCTGTCGAATGGCTGGTGGAGGCGGACATCCCGCCCGGCCAGCACATGAAGCCGCAATATCGTGCGCAGCTGGTGCAGCTGGTGCAACGCCTGGTCGATCTGGCCGAACAACACGAAGCCGCCGCGCGGCTGGGTGCAGCCAGACTGCGCTTCCGCCATCGCTGGGCGGTCCTTTCCGCTGCGCATATCTATGGCGCAATCGGGCGCGAAGTGCGCGCGCTGGGCACCCATGCCTGGGACCACCGCGTGCACACTTCCAAGCGGCAAAAGCTAGCATTCCTGTGGCAGGGCCTGCGCGATGCCATGCGCGATCCGGCGCCTGTCGATGAAATGCCGCGCTGGACGCGTGGTGAATTGGAGAAGTTGGCGCGGAGTTGAGCATATTCCTCCCCGTTCCACAGGAATGGGGAGGGGAACCGCCGCAGGCGGTGGAGGGGCAATCGAGCGCTCTCCGACCAAAGCCCCTCCGTCAGCGCGTTGCGCTGCCACCTCCCCATCGCTACGCGACAGGGAGGAACCCAGCTAACCGCCCATAAATTCCTTCAGGGCCGCCTGCTCGCTCTCATCCATATGCAGGCCAAGCTTGGTACGGCGCCAGAGCACGTCTTCTGCCGTGATCGCCCATTCCTTCTCGCGCAGATGGGTCACTTCCGCCTCGCTCAGGCCACAGCCGAAATTGCGGCCCAGATCGAGCCAGCTCGTGGCGTCGCCCAGCCAACGCACGGCATCAAGGCCATAGGCACGCGAAATGCGGATCGCGTCCTGTTTC
This sequence comes from Erythrobacter sp., assembly GCA_024642335.1. Lineage (GTDB taxonomy): Bacteria > Pseudomonadota > Alphaproteobacteria > Sphingomonadales > Sphingomonadaceae > Alteraurantiacibacter. The sequence goes on along the minus strand of JAHEBH010000028.1, from coordinate 30,259 downwards.
GACAGGAAGGGGTATTCACCGCGCAGCTCGCCCATCAGCAGGCCCTGCGCATCGCGCGGGAAATCGCCGCCGGGCAGGGATTCTGTCGCGGTCCATTTCTTGCCAGTGAGAACATCAGGCATGCGTTTTGCGAGCATGTCCACCACCTCTTCGGCGACGTGGCGATAGGAGGTGATCTTGCCGCCATAAATGCCCAGCAGCGGCGCGCCCTCGTCTGCATCGCTCATCACCAGCCGGTAACCGCGCGTGGCCGCCTCTAGCCGGTCCTTGCCGAAATCGACCAGCGCCCGCACCCCGGAATAGGACCAGACCACGTCATCAGGCGCGATGTCCTTTTCGAAATAGCGGTTCACTGCATCGCAGAGGTAACGGATTTCGCCGGCATCGGCCTCGACCTTGTCGAGCGAGCCGTCATGATCGGCATCGGTCGTGCCGATCAGCGTGTAATCGCCTTCATAGGGAATGGCGAAGCAGATACGCGTATCGGGCTGCTGCAGAATATAGGCGAAATCGTGGGTAAACATCCTGGGCACCACGATGTGCGATCCGCGCACGCGGCGGATGCCATATTTGGGCGTGGTTCCCGCCAGCTTCGCCAGATCGTCCACTGCGGGACCTGCGGCATTCACCACCGCGCGCGCAGTGAAGCTCTCTTTTCCCGCCTTGACCTGCCACAGGTCGCCCTTGCGCTTGAGCGAGGTGACTTTGCAGCGCGTGCGGATCTCGGCCCCGCGGTTCTTCGCATCCACTGCATTGAGCACCACCAGCCGCGCATCGTCGACCCAGCCATCCGAATATTCGAACCCGCTGGTGACACCCGCCTCCAGCGGCCTGCCCGCCGGGTGTTTCTCCAGATTGATCGCTTCGCTATCGGGTAGCGTACCCTTGCCGCCGATATGGTCATAGAGGAACAGTCCCGCCCGCAGTTTCCAGTGCGCCCGCATCGCCGCGTTGACCGGCAGGACAAAGCGCATCGGGCGGATGATGTGCGGAGCGATCTGCCACAACGTCTCGCGCTCGTTCAGCGCCTCGCGCACGAGGCCGAATTCCATATATTCGAGATAGCGCAAGCCGCCGTGGACCAGCTTGGTGGACTTGCTCGAGGTTCCGCTCGCCAGATCGTGCGCTTCGAGAAGCAGGACCTTCGCGCCCCTGCCCGCCGCATCGCGCGCCACGCCCGCACCATTGACCCCGCCGCCGATGACGATGAGGTCATATGATTGGGTCACGGGACGATACGCTCCTGCGGCGGTTTCACATTGAGGCGGCGGAACAGCACGCCTTTCTCGCTATAGAGCACGAAAAGCAGCGCCATGGTAGAACAGATCAGCAGCGCCCATGCAAAAGGTCTGGCCGTGCCATCAAAGAACTGGCCGATCACCAGCCCGACCATGGCCGCGCCAAACATGCGGAAGAAGCTCTGCACGCTCGACGCCGCACCCGCGATATGCGCAAAGGGCTGCATCGCAATGGAGCCGAAATTGGCCCCCAGGAATCCGAGCAGGCCGAGGTTGATCGCGGTCAGCGGCAGGAACCAGGCGAGCTGCCCGGGCCGGTAGTGCGCCGCCCAGACTTGCACCGCGGCGACCGTGATGAATACCAGCACGCCGCTATGCGACACGCGCCGCGCGCCAAAGCGCATGACGATGCGCGAGTTGGTGATATTGGCCACTGCCATCATCGCCGCCGTGCTGCCGAAGACGATGGGGAACATCGCTTCGCCGACGTGGAAATCCTCGGTATAGAGCTGCTGCGCGGTGTTCACGTAACCGAACACCCCGCCCATCACGAGCATGGTTCCGAACACGTAACCGATCGACTGGCGGTTCGCGAGCGCCGCCGCCATGTTGCGCGCGATCACCGGAAGGTTGATGTCCTGCCGGTTTTCCGGCGCAAGCGTCTCGGGCAGACGGAAATAGACCCAGGCCGCCGCGATCAGGCCAATGCCGGCAAGCGCCACGAAGATCCAGCGCCATCCCGCCACCAGCAACACCGCCTGTCCCAGGCTGGGTGCAATCACGGGAACCGTGATAAAGACGGCGGCAATCACGCTCATGAGCCGCGCCATGCGGTCGCCGTCATAAAGGTCGCGCACGATAGCCATTGGCGCCACCATCAGTCCCGCGCCCAGCACGCCGCCGATACCGCGCGCCCACAACAGCATCTCGAAATCGTGCAGCATCGCCACAAGCAGGGCAAAACCAGTGTAACAGGCGAGCGAGAGGAGCAGGATCGGCCTGCGTCCATATCGGTCGGCATAGGAGCCCGGCACCAGGCAGCCGATGCCCATGGCAATCGAATAGACCGCCACCACCAATTGCCTGCGGTTGCCGTCCAAAACGCCCAGTTCATGCGCCATGTCGTCGAGCGCGGGCAGCATGGCATCGATCGACAGCGCATTGAGGCTCATCAACAGCGCCAGCAGCACGATCAGCTCGCGCTTGCCCATGTGTATGGAATCGAGAGGCGAAGCTGGAGAGGTCATGGGAGGCGCCCTAGCCGCTATGTTGCGTTGCGAAAAGAGACTTTGTTGACATTGTCCGGCACCAAGCGGGATGACGGACACGCTGCTGCCTACTATCCTTGCCGCATGACGAACGGCGCAGAACGTGACGATGACGGGGATGAGGCGCAGGGCCTGCGCAAGATCATCCATGTCGATATGGATGCCTTCTTCGCCAGCGTGGAACAGCGCGACAATCCCGATCTGCGCGGCAAGCCGGTGGCCGTGGGCGGCGCAGGCGGGCGCGGCGTGGTGGCGGCCGCCAGCTATGAAGCGCGCAAGTTCGGCGTGCGTAGCGCCATGCCTTCGGTCACCGCCAGGCGGAAATGCCCCGACCTGATCTTCGTGAGGCACCGTTTCGAGGTGTACCAGGAAGTCTCCCGCCAGATCCGCGCCATCTTCCGCCACTACACCCCGCAGGTCGAACCGCTGAGCCTGGACGAAGCCTATCTCGACGTCACCGATGACATTCGCGGCATCGGCTCTGCCACGCGCATCGCCGAGCTGATCCGCGCCCGCATCCGCGAGGAGACGCAGCTCACCGCCAGCGCGGGCGTGTCCTACAACAAGTTCCTCGCCAAGCTGGCGAGCGACCAGAACAAGCCCGACGGGCTGTGCGTGATCAGGCCGGGACAGGGCGCCGCCTTCGTCCAGTCGCTGCCGGTGCGGCGTTTCCACGGCATCGGGCCAAAAGGCGCGGAGAAGATGGCGAAGCTGGGTATTGCCACCGGGGCCGATCTGGCGGCGAAGGATGCCGACTGGCTGCGCCAGCATTTCGGCAGTTTCGGCGAGTATTTGTTCCGCGCAGCACGCGGGATTGACCTGCGCCCCGTGCGATCCAATCGCATCCGCAAGTCCATCGGCGGGGAACGGACCTTCGGTGAGGATATTTCCGATCCCGATGCTTTGCGCGATACGCTGGAGCGGATCATCGGCATCGTATGGGAGCGGATCGCCGAGAAGCAGGCGCAGGGGCGCACGGTGACGCTCAAGCTCAAGTACAACGACTTCCAGCTCGCCACCCGGTCACGATCATTGCCGCATGCGATACCCGACCGGCAGACCTTCGCCCGGATGGCACGCGAAATCCTCGAAGACGAAATGCCCCTGCCCATGCCCATCCGCCTGATGGGGCTGACGCTGAGCAATCTCGATAGCGACGGAAAGGAAGCGGCAGAGCCGCCGCAGGACACCGCACAATTGTCGTTGCTCTAGGTGAAACAGGTCACTTCCTGACTTGCGGCGCGCAGCAGGCGCACCACGGGCAGGTCATGCTCACCCGCCACGGCTGCATCGAATACCGCGCGCTTCTCTTCTCCGCGGATAACGAACATCAGCGCATCGCTGTCTAGCAGGGCAGGAATGGTCAGCGTCACACGATCAAAGGGAGCTTCGGGCGGGAGCGGGTCGGGTGTCAGGCGCCGGACCATTTGCGGATCATCCGCTTGCGGATCGGTGTTGGGGAAGAGGCTGGCGATATGCCCGTCAGCCCCCATGCCCAGCCAGGTAAGCGCGAAATGCGGCGGCCGGGAATCCTCGGTCAGCGGCACGATCTGCGCGCCAGCCGGTTCCAGGATCGCGCGGATCTTGCCGACATTGCTCGCAGCGTGATCCTCGGGCACCAGCCGGTCATCCCCCGGCCAGATTGCAACTCGCGTCCAGTCGAGGGCGCTCTTCGCCAGTTCCTCGAAGATCGGAAAGGGAGATGATCCGCCCGGCACGGCAATGGCAATCGTGCCATCGCTGGCGGCCAGTGCATCGCCCAGCCTTGCCTCAACCCATGCGGCAATGTCCGCGCTGGAGGCATTCTCGACAAAGTGAATCCTGCTCATGCAGCATGTCCTAAAGGACTGACGACCCGATCAAAAGGCCGGTAATCAGCAACAGCGCGGCGACAGCCCGGGAAAATATGCGATGCGGGACGCGCAATTCCCATTGGTCGCCAGTGCAGCAGCCGGCGAGCAGAGCCAATCCGCTGCCCAAGGCCCCGCCCGCTGCGACAGGAATGACATCGCCTGTTTGCAACAATATGGCCAACATCAAGAGGCGCGGAGCATCGCAGATTTGCGCAGCAGTCAGCACCATCAGGATCGCCCCGAAGGACCAGGTCGGTTCCTTCGGGGCGGGCTTGGCACGCAGCACTGCAAGCTGCAGAGAGGCGAGCAGCAAGGCGGTGGCGATGACCGTGGATCTGGCAGAATCCGGCAGAACAGGCAGAAGCAGCGTCCCGGCCCATGCGGAAATGGCACTGGTGACGGCCACGGAAATCCCGACTGCCACAAGCAAGCCTGCGCGCGCGCCCAATACACTCGCCAGCCGCGCCACTCGCAATTGCTCGCGTCCGGCCATTGTGGCCATCAGACATGCCGCAAAGCTGAGGAAGAAGGCATACATCGCGCGCTCCATCACTACGGAGAAGCTGGAGCGGGTGAAGGGAATCGAACCCTCGTCGTCAGCTTGGGAAGCTGCTGCTCTGCCATTGAGCTACACCCGCGTGGGCGAGAGGCGCGATTGCCACTTGCTTGCCGGGCGGTCAATCCTTCGTGGAAGGTCCTATCGCTGCGGGTCGAAATCGGCGCTTTGCAGGCTGGCCTTGTTCTGCGCCTTGGCGGCGGCACCGATCGCCTCGCCGATCAGCAGCAGGGCAGGCCCATCGCCCACGGCAGTTTTCGCGGCAAGCGGCAACAGGTCCAGCCGTGTGACAAAGCTTGCCTCGCCATCGAGGCTGGCGTTTTCCACCAGCGCGACGGGCGTGCGGCCCGGCAGGCCCGCCGCAATCAGCCCCTCGGCGATCTGCGCCGCGGCGGACTTGCCCATATAGATGGCCAGCGTCGCTTCGGGATCGGCCAGCGCCTGCCAGTCGAGCGCGAGCACCTTGCCCCTCTGCGTATGCGCGGTGACGAAGGTGAGCCGCCGGGCGAGCCCACGCAATGTCAGCGACATGCCCAGGCTCGCCGATGCCGCGCTCGCCGCCGTGACACCGGGACAGATGCGCACGGGTATGCCCGCATCGCGGCAGGCGTTCAGCTCTTCCATCGCGCGGCCGAAGATCGAGGGGTCACCGCCTTTGAGGCGCACGACCTTCTCGCCTGCCAGCGCTGCTTCGACAATGAGCGCATCGATGGTCTGCTGGTCCTTCGAGTGCCGCCCGGCGCGTTTGCCCACAGGAACCAGCCGCACGTGCGCGGGCACCAAGGCGAGCACGCCTGGCCCCACCAGCGCATCGTAGAAGATCACGCTCGCCGCGCAGATGAGCTTTTCTGCCTTGCGCGTCAGCAGGTCGGGATCGCCCGGGCCTGCGCCCACCAGCCAGACTTCGCCTGTTTCGATCATTCCGCTGCCTCGTTCAGGAATGCACGCTGCCTTTCGATCAGCCGCGCGATGATGGGGCGGCAGGAGCCGCAATTGGTGCCAGCGCACGTTGCCTTGCCCACGGCCTCGACGCTGTCTCCCCCTTCGGCGACGGCGGCCTCGATCGTCTTTTCGCCGACATCGTGGCACAGGCAGACGAGCTTGCCGCGATCGGGCATGGGCGTGGCGGGGCGACCGGCGACCAGTTCCGCAGTACTGGCTTCGGGTGCGGCAAACTGCCGGGTTATCCAGTAGCGATCGGGCAGCTGGCCAGTGCGGGTTGCAAAAAGCGCGGCGAGCAATGCGCCCGCTTCGTCCTGCACGGTAACGCGCAGCATGCCGCGCTTGATATCGGTGACTTCGAGACGAGTTCCTGCGGGCAGCAGCGCATCGGCATCGACCGCGCCCATTCCCGCAATTTCGGTCAGCCAACCGTCCTTCACCCGTGCGCGGACCCAGTATTCACACGCCGGCTCCAGCTCCTCGCGCGTAAGGAGAAAGGCCCGCCAGTCGGGCGCAAATGGCTCTATCTCTGCGGGGACATTCTTGAAGCCGGGCTGGCCGGAGACCGGATCGGTCAGCGGATGTACCAGCCTGCCCGTGCGTCCGCCGCGCGAATTGGCATCGGTGAAATGCATGGGAACGAAAAGCTGGCCTGCAACCTGTCCTTCGCTGATGGCAACGCGGTAAAGCGACTGGCCATATGCGGTGGAGACCTGCGCCAGCCCGCCATCCTTCACACCCACCCGTTCCGCATCTGCAGGGGCGATCTCGAGCAAAGGCTCGCGGCGGTGGATCGACAGCGTGGCGCTGAGGCCAGTGCGCGTCATCGTGTGCCAGTGATCGCGATAGCGGCCTGTGTTGAGCACAAACCGGCCTTCCGGTTCGGCCTTGTCCGGCGATTGGACCGGCACGATCTGCGCCTTGCCGCTGGGCGTAGAAAAGCCCTGCTTCAGCGGATGGCGGCCGCCCCATTGGAAGGGCTCCATCGCATCGTATTCGTCATCGCTGCAGTCGGCCCATCGGGTAAGGTCGAGGACCTTGCCATGCTCGCCAGCAAGCCCTGTCATGCCCGCATATTCGCGGAAGACAGCGGCACTATTGGCGAAATCGAACGCCTCGCCAAAGCCAAGCTTTCCCGCAACATCGCAGATGATCCGCCAGTCCGCTCTTGCCTCACCCGGTGCAGGCAGGAAGCCGCGCTGGCGGGAAATGAAACGTTCCGAATTGGTGACCGTGCCATCCTTTTCCGCCCAGCCCATTGCGGGCAGGCGGATATGGGCGAGCCGCGCCGTATCGGTATCGGCGATGATATCGGAGACCACCACGGTGGGGCACTGCGCCAGCGCCTCGCGGACAAAGCCGGCATCGGGCATGGAGACAGCCGGATTGGTCGCCATCACCCAGATGAACTTGATCCGCCCGTCGTGCACGGCGCGGAACATGTCCACTGCCTTGAGGCCTGGGCCGGTGCAGAGATTGGGCGCATCCCAGAAGGTTGAAACCGCATCCAGTTCACCCTGCGAAAAGCCCAGATGACAGGCGAGCATGTTCGCAAGCCCGCCCACCTCGCGCCCGCCCATGGCATTGGGCTGGCCGGTGATGCTGAACGGCCCCGCGCCTAGCCGGTTGATGCGGCCGGTGGCGAGGTGGAAATTGATGATGGAATTGCCCTTGTCCGTGCCGCAGACGGACTGGTTGGCGCCTTGGCTGAACAGCGTGACCATGCGCTCGCGATCGGCGACAAGCGCGACGAGTTTTTCAAATTTCGCGGGTGAAATGCCATGCGCCGCCGCATCGAGGCCTTCGATATAGGCTTCGGGCACATCGCATTGCGCATCGATGAACTTGCGGTCCAGCCTGCCCTTGTCGCGCATGGCGCCGAGCAGCGCGTTGAACAGCGCCACATCGCCGTCGGGAGCGACGGGAATATGCAGGTCAGCTCCCTCCGCCGTTTCGGTGCGGCGCGGGTCGATCACCACCAGCCTGGCACCGCGCCTTTCGCGCAGCTTCTCGATCCGCTGCCAGATGACCGGATGGCACCAGGCGGTGTTCGATCCCACCAGCACGATCAGATCGGCGCAGTCGAGGTCTTCGTAAGAGCATGGCACCACATCCTCGCCAAAGGCTCGGTTGTGCGCGGCGACCGCGCTCGCCATGCACAGGCGCGAATTGGTGTCGATATTGGCCGAGCCGACAAAGCCCTTCAGCAGCTTGTTGGCGACGTAATAATCCTCGGTCAGCAACTGGCCCGAAACATAGAAGGCCACCGCATCAGGACCATGCTCTTCGATCGCCGAGCGCATGCGACCCGCGACTTCACCGAGCGCGACGTCCCAGCTCACCTGCGCATCGCCGATCATGGGATGCAGCAGCCGTCCTTCCGGTCCCACGGTTTCGCCCAGATGGGTGCCCTTGGAGCACAATTTGCCCTGATTGGCGGGATGCGCCCTGTCGCCCTTGATGGTGACCGATCGCCCTGCAGAGGCTGTCGCCTCGATGCCGCAGCCTACTCCGCAATAGGCGCAGGTGGTGCGGACGGGGCGCGGCTTCATCTATCAGGCCGCCTTTGGCTTTCCGGAAGGGATGACCGCCTCGCGCAGCAGGAACAGCCGTCCCGAATCCACCTTGAGGGGGATGGTGGGCGTACAGCCCTCGTCATCGCCCTGCGCCTCGCCCGTGCGCAGAGAGATGCGCCAGTTGTGCAGCGGGCATGTCACCGTGTCGCCATGGACGATGCCCTGGCTGAGCGGTCCCTGCTTGTGCGGGCAGGAATTGACCAGCGCGTAGAATTCGCCGCGCATGGTGTGGAAGACGGCGATCTCTTCCCCGCCCACGACGGGCAGGGTGCGGGCGGTACCGGGGGCAATCTGTGTGGTCGGCCCGATATCGAGCCAGGTGCCGACAGGCGCGGACATCATGCATTCTCCATGGAAAGGGGGCGCACTTCGGCAAGGTGGCTGTGCAAATCCTTATGCGCACCGCCAGCGCGGTTCGCCCAGGGATCGACCTGCCAGAACTTCTGCGAAAAGCGGAAACGCTTGGCGTAGTTCTTGATCGCATCGGGATCGTCGAACAGCTGCGACTTGATCCAGTCCAGCCCCTTGCGTTCGAGCCAGGGAGCCGTGCGTTCGAGGTAATGTGCGTCTTCACGGTAGAGCTGGATGAAGGCGGCGCAATATTCCATCGCCTGCTCTTCGGTCTCCACCTTGCAGAGCAGGTCGGTCGCGCGGACATGGATGCCGCCGTTGCCGCCAACATGCAGTTCGTAGCCGCTGTCGACGCAGACCACGCCGAAGTCCTTGATCGTCGCCTCGGCGCAATTGCGCGGGCAGCCGCTGACGGCGATCTTGAACTTGTGCGGCATGTAGCTGCCCCAGGTCATCCTCTCTATCTTGACGCCGAGGCCGGTCGAGTCCTGTGTTCCAAAGCGGCACCATTCGCTGCCGACGCAGGTCTTCACCGTGCGCAGCGCCTTGCCATAGGCATGGCCGGACACCATGCCGGCAGCATTAAGGTCCCCCCAGATCGCGGGCAGGTCTTCCTTCTTGATGCCGAACAGGTCGATACGCTGGCCGCCGGTAACCTTGACCGTGCGCGCGCCGTATTTCTCCGCCGCATCGGCAATGGCGCGCAATTCGTCGGGCGTGGTGAGGCCGCCCCACATACGCGGCACGACAGAATAGGTGCCGTCCTTCTGGATATTGGCATGCAGCCGCTCGTTGACGTAGCGGCTCTTCTCATCATCCTCATATTCGCCCGGCCATGCGCAAAGCAGGTAATAGTTGAGCGCAGGGCGGCAGGATGCACAGCCTTCAGGCGTCGTCCAGTGCAGTTCCTGCATGACCTCTGGAATGACCTTGAGTTCCTTTTCCAGGATCAGGCGGCGCACATCGTCGTGGGTGAAGCTGGTGCATTTGCACAGCGTCCTGGGACCGGTCTGCACATCGTCGCCCAGCGTCAGCGCAAGCAGGCTCTCGACCAGATTGGTGCAGCTGCCGCAGCTGGCCGATGCCTTGCAGGTGGAACGCACCGCATCCACGCTGTGCGCGCCCTTGGCGATGCAGGAGATGACCTTGCCCTTGGAAACGCCGTTGCAGCCGCAGATTTCTGCATCATCCGACAAGGCAGCAACGGCGGCATTAGGGTCCGCCAGGGCGCCTCCGCTGGCAAATGCCTGGCCGAAGATCAGCCCCTCACGGATGTCGGCGACATCCTCCTCCTTCTTGAGGAGGTCGAAATACCAGTTCCCGTCCGCCGTATCGCCATAGAGCACGGCGCCGATGATCTTGTCGTCCTTCAGGACCACGCGCTTGTACACACCGCGCGCGGCATCGCGCATGACGATATCCTCGCAGCCATCGCCGCCGGAGAAATCGCCAGCGGAGAAGAGATCGATCCCCGACACCTTGAGCTTGGTCGAAGTGACCGATCCCTCATAGCCATTGGGCGCGCCGGTCAGGTAATCGGCCAGTGAACGGCACATGTCCCACAGCGGCGCGACGAGGCCGTAGCAGGTACCGCGATGCTGAACGCATTCGCCAACTGCCAGGATATCGGAATCGGAGGTGACCATATTGTCATCCACCACGATACCGCGTTCGCATTCCAGGTCGGCCGATCGGGCAAGGCTGGTGGATGGCTTGATGCCCGCGGCCATCACCACGATGTCTGCCTTCACCTTGGTGCCGTCTTCCAGCTCGATCCCGACAACCTTGCCCTCCACACCGTGGATGACCTTGGTGTTGGCGCTGGTGAGGATGGTCTGTCCGCGACTTTCGAGTTCCTGCCGCAGCAAATATCCGGCGGCCTCATCCAGCTGGCGTTCCATCAGCGCGGGCATGAGGTGAACGACGGTGACCTTCATACCGCGAAGCGAAAGGCCATGCGCAGCCTCCAGCCCCAATAGGCCACCGCCGATCACCACCGCATCGCCGCCCTGCTGTGCAGCGGCGAGCATCTTGTCGACATCGTCGAGGTCGCGGAAAGTGACCACGCCCGCCAGGTCGTTGCCGGGGATTGGAATGATGAAGGGATCGGAACCGGTCGCGATCAGCAGCTTGTCGTAAGGTTCCACGCGGCCCGATTTCGCGATGATGGATTTCGCCTGCCGATCGATCTGTTCCACCGGATCCCCGCCGACCAGTTCGATGCCGTTTTCTGCATACCATTCGGCAGAATTGATCACGATCTCGTCGAATGTCTTTTCGCCCGCGAGCACCGGCGAAAGCATGATGCGGTTGTAATTCACGCGCGGCTCGGCACCGAAAATGGTGACCGAATAGCGGTCCGGATCACGTTCCAGCAGTTCCTCAACAGCGCGGCACCCGGCCATGCCGTTGCCGATGACAACCAGCTTTTCCTTCGCCGGTTGGGGTAACTTCGTCGGGGCGTTCATCGTCCACTTTCCTTGCCGACAACGCACGCAAAAGAGCCGCCAAGTCTGATTAGACTGGCGGCGCCATTGCCACGTTGAGATTAGATCTGTCTGCGATTGTGCCTGATCGTCCTTCAATGGACGGGCATGTCATTCGCTGAAACCCTGATAACCGATTCGATGCGGTGGCGGCAAGCCTGTTTTTTTGCACTGCAGCAAACGGCTTGCCGCCCGCAGACGGCAGTTCGCCCCCTACCAGCTCTTGTAGGGCAGGAACTTGCCGGTCATCACCACCTTCACGCGGTCGCCCTTAGGGTGCTCGACCTTTTCGATCTCCATGTCGAAATCGATCGCGCTCATGATGCCGTCGCCGAATTTCTCCTGCACCACTTCCTTGAAGGCTTCGCCAAAGACGCCGGTGATTTCATACCAGCGATAGAGACAGGGATCGGTGGGTACGGTCTTGTCGAACTGCTTGGTCGGATATTCGGTCAGCACGGTGACAGCCTCATCCGGCAGGCCCAGCAATTCGGCCACCTTTGCCGCCGGTTCGGGCGGCAGCGAGTTCATGCCCAGGCAGGCCGAGGTAACGAATATCTCGCTCTGCCCGGCAGCCTCGGCGATCTGCGCCCATGAAATCTTCTTTTCGCGCTTGGCGGCGCGGATCAGGCAAGTGACATCGGATTTGGTCATCATGGTGCTGGCTCCTCGGATGGAGTGGTTGGACCCGAATAGACATCCGGGCGGGTGATAATCGAAATCAGGAGTGCAGCGGCCAGCGCTGCGGAGACGAGCTTCCACACGCGGACCGAGCCGCGTTGCAGTGCCGGCAGATGTGCTCCCTTGAGCAGTTCCTGATTGGGCCCTGCCAGATCGTCCACGAACAACGCTGGTTCGGCATAGCGCTGGCGCGGATCGACCGAGACGGCACGCGCGATCGCGGCATCGACCCATTCGGGAATGTCGGGATTGTGGGTGGTAGCTGGTGTGTAGCGTAGCTTCCTTTGCGCAGCGGGCGTGCTGGCGGCCGAAACGCGAGGGCCATAAGGCAATTCGCCCGTCAGCAACTGGTAGACGATCACCCCCAAAGAGAAGATATCGCTGCGCACGCTGGCGGGATCGCCCAGGAAGAGCTCGGGCGCGGAATATTGCATGGTTCCGGCAAAGGCGGCGTCCTCGAACGCGCGCGGCACGGCCTCGTCGATCCCGGCGACCTGCGTTGATCCGAAATCGATGATGGTGGCATGGCCGCGATCGTTGAGGATGATGTTCTGCGGTCGCAGGTCGCGGTGCAGCATCTCGCGCCGGTGCATGGCTTCCAGCCCCGCGGCGATCTGGCTGGCCAGCTTTCTTGCGACCGAGAGCGGCATGGGCCCGTTATCGAGCAGGCTTTTGTACAGACTCTTGCCCTCCACCAGCCTGCTGACGCAGAAGACATGGCGGCGCGGCGCATGAGTGGGGGCGGCAGCCAGCAGATTGGGGTGGCTGAGCCGCCGCATGACCCATTCTTCCAGCAGCAAAGCCGCCACCGCGTCGGGGTTTTGCGTCTGCTCGGTGGACAGGACCTTGATCACCACTGGTGAATTCTCGGCCAGGTCGCATGCCAGATAGGCATGGCTGCGATTGCCCGAGTGGATTTTCTCGAGGATCGCGTAACCTTCGAATGTTTGCCCAACCTCGAGCAAAGGTGCGGGCGGCAGGCGCGTATCCTGCCCCAGCAGGTCTTCCACCTCGCCCAATGGGAGATCGTCCACACGCAGAAGCTGGATGGTGAGATTGTCCGTGCTGCCGCGTTCCAGTGCCAGAGCACACAGATCGCGGGCTGCTACGTCGAGATCGCCCGTTACGCCTATCGCCTTGCGAACATCGTCCTCGCCAACAAGCTCATGCACGCCGTCTGTGGTAAGAACGAAGATATCGCCCACCTGCAACGGTGCCTGACAATACTCGACTTCGACATGGCGGTTCATGCCCAGCGCGCGGCCAAGGTAACTCGTACCCCCGCCCAGCGACACGCGGTGCGGAGTGGTCAGCACATCGCAGCGGTCTTCGGCGAGGCGCATCACCTGCCCGTCTCCGATGTGGAAGACATGCGCCATGCGCGATTTGAACACGAGAGCGCTCAATGTGCAGATCAGGCCCGCCGCCTCGCGATCGAAGCCTTCCTCGCGTGGGCGCTGGCGCGAATTTTCCGAATGCATCCAGCTGTTGGTGGCGCCGATCACGCATTCGCCTGACTTGCGGACCGACCAGCCTTCGGAAGTGCAATAATAATCGCTGAGGAATGATTTGACGGTGATCTCGGCCGCTTCTGCCCCACGCTGGCTGGTGGAGATGCCGTCGGCGATGACGCAGGCAATGCCCTTGCTGGCAAGGTCCGCCCCTTCGGGCACGAGCGCGCCGTGAAAATCCTGGTTCTCGGACTTGGCTCCGGCAGTCGAATGCTGGCCAATCGAGATCGATAGAAGTGGCTTGGCCATGACTGGCATCAAAGTGGTGCTCTTTCAGGAATGGAAGGCGGGCCCGTCCGTCGAAGCCCGCCTTCCGCCATCGCATCGGGGTCAGTCGATACGAATGTCTCCTGCGATCACGCCGCCTTGCGTGATGCGCCCGTCTTCACGTGGGTGGAATAAAGCATCAGACCAGTGAAGGTCAGGCCGCCCACAAGGTTGCCCAGCACAGTCGGGATTTCGTTCCACCAGAAGTAGTCACCGATAGTGAAGTCACCACCCATCATCAGCGCGGTCGGGAACAGGAACATGTTTACGATCGAGTGTTCGAAGACCATGTAGAAGAACAGCATGATCGGCATCCACATCGCAAGAACCTTGCCCGAAACGCTAGTCGATACCTGGGCACCGACAACACCAGTCGAAACCATCCAGTTGCACAGCATGCCGCGCACGAAGATGGTCATCCAGCCGGCTGCACCGTATTGTTCGTAGCCCAATGTTCGCGCGACACCGACGCCTGCCAGCGTTTCGCCAACCGGGCTAGGATCGGTCTGGAAGCCATAGGTGAAGTAGATCGCCATCATCACAGCAGTAGTCAGCGCACCGGCGAAATTACCGGTGAAGACCAGGCCCCAGTTTCGCATGACGCCTCCCCAGGTACATCCGGGTCTCTTGTCCCAGACTGCGAGAGGGCAGAGTACGAAGACGCCCGTGAGCAGGTCATAGCCGAGCAGGTAGAGCAGGCAGAAGCCCACCGGGAACAGCACGGCACCCGCCAGCGGCTGGCCGGTCTGGACGTTGATGGTCACCGCAAAGGCCGCGGCTAACGCCAGTGTTGCACCGGCCATATAGGCGCGGATCAGCGTGTCCTTGGTCGACATGAAGATCTTGGCTTCGCCAGCATCGACCAGCTTGGTGACGAACTCACTTGGTTGCAAATAGGACATGTTTCCCTCCGTCCTGGTGGTTTAACTCATTGAATCAGAAGCCGTACTCTGCCTGTATCCAGAACTTTTCCGTATTCACGGAAAGGGCGTTGGCATCGTAATTGGCGTATTTCGCCAGCAGGTTGACCGGACCCAGCTTGAAGCCCAGCGAGGCATCCCATTCGGAGCCGTAATCGACGCCCCCAAAGTCGCTGTCGAAGTCGTGATAGGTGACCGCCCCCGTCACATTGCCGATGCCCGGAACGGAGAACTGCTTGCGCAGCGTGGCGTTGTAATCGCGCACACCGGCGTTGGGCGTGGTGAGGAAGATGTCCGCCCAGCCCTGGAAAGCGTGGAGCGTCGCCATCGGAGTCTGGAACGCGGCGACACCGCCATCGCTGCCCAGTTCCTCGTAGTTCAGAGCGAGCGTGAAACCGGCGTATGACGTGCTGGCCGATACGTCGAAATAGTCCGCATTGTAATCGGCCAGGTTGCCGCCAGCATCGGACTGTGTGGCATAGCTCGCCGAAAGGTTGAGCTTGGTCGTTCCCAGCGGAAGTTCGGTGCTCGCCGTCAGGCCGAAGGTCTGGCTAGAGAAGGCGACGCGCGTGTCGTAGTTGATGGTGTAGGAATAGGCCGTGACGTCGATGACGTCGAAATCCCCGCGCAGGTTCAGGAGGTAGAAGTCGCCATCGAATGTCCGGTTCGGGCTGTCATGGCCAAAGATCGTGTGCTGCGAGATGGCCCAGGCGGCATCGGCACTGAAAGGACCGGTTCCGACCTGGACCCGCAGCGCGTCGAACGTCTGCTCGTTCTGGCGCCAGCCAACCGCACCAATGAAGCGCTGGTTGCCCATGTTGATGCGCTGGCGGCCAAAGGTGCCGGTAAAGCCGGTATCGGTATAGGAAAGCTGCAGCCGGTTGAGTTCGAGGCTCTCGGGATCGGCAACAACCGAATAGGGTTCCGCACCATTGCCGGGAATGGTGTCGTTGTAATTGTCACCCAGGGCCACCGTGCCCTCGCCTTCGGCCAGCAGTTTGAAGCCGTTGGTGGCAAATTCCACACCCAGGCGTCCACGCAAAGTTACGGCATCGGCATCTTCCAGGGCATTGTCCTGATCGACCGTCTCATAACGCAAACGCGCATTGGCGAGGATGTCCATGACCAGATCGTCGCCCAGTACGATCGGATCGCCCGGAGCGGCGAAGGCGGGGGTGGAAGTGGCGGCAATGCAGGTTGCGGCGAGCAGGCAGGTCTTCAAACGCATACGGATACTCCCTCAAACGGCCACAGCGAGTGGCCTTCCAGGATTGGAATGAGAGACGAGCTCCGTTGCCCGCCAGGCACCGGCCGCAGCCGGTTATGTTGGTCTTCACGAAGGCAGCCCCCTTGCTGCCCCCGGCCTCCCCCAAAGGCCTTGAACGTCAGGCCGCCTTTGCGGCCGGTCCGTGGTCATATTCCGCCAGGAAGTGCAGCACCTCCTGCCGGTATTGATAGAATTTCGGATGCTCGAGCAGCGCCTTGCGATCGCGCGGACGCGGCAGGTCGACTTCCAGCACCTTGCCGATGGTGGCGCGCGGGCCATTGGTCATCATCACCACCTTGTCCGCCAGCAGGATCGCCTCGTCCACATCGTGCGTCACCATGATCGCGGTGACCTTGGTGCGGTTCCAGGTTTCCACCAGCACATCCTGCAGGTCCCAGCGCGTCAGGCTGTCGAGCATGCCGAAAGGTTCGTCGAGCAGCAGCAGGCGCGGACTGAGCGCGAAGGCACGGGCGATACCCACGCGCTGACGCATGCCGTTGGACATTTCCGCCGCCATCTTTTCCTTGGAGTCGACCAGGCCGACACGGTCGAGATAGTAGTCAACGATATCGCGCCGCTCTGCCCGGCTTGCATGCGGATAGACGCGCTCCACACCCAGCGAGACATTCTGCCGCGCGGTGAGCCAGGGCATCAGGCTCGGCGCCTGGAATACCACCGCCTTGTCCGGCCCCGCCGCGCTGATCTCGCGATTGTCGAGCACGATGGCGCCGCTGGATATCTCGTTCAGTCCTGCTGCCATGGTCAGCACAGTGGATTTGCCGCATCCCGAATGGCCGATCAGCGAGATGAACTCGCCCTGGTCCATGATCAGGTTGAAATTCTCGACCACGGTCAGCGGGCCTTTGGGCGTGGGATAGACCTTGTCGAGCTTGTAGAATTCCAGATAGCGCTTTTCGACCGGACTGCGGGCGGCATCGCGATAGGCCTGCGGCGGGCCTTCCTTGCCTGCACTGGCAAGATCCAGCGGCGTCACATTGGGCAGGTCGACCGCGCTTTCGCCCACGCTTCCGCTCTGGTCGTTGAGCTTGCCGAGATAGGAAACGATTTCCTTGCGCAGCTTCTGGAAATGCACGTCGTCATTCACTGCCTCGCGATCGCGCGGGCGGGCGACATCGACATCCCAGATCTGGCCAATCCGTGCCGCGGGCGAAGGGGTAAGCACCGCGACACGGTCGGCCAGAAGCAGCGCCTCGTCGACATCGTTGGTGACAAGCAGGATCGTGCGCCCTTCTTCCTTGCGGATACGTTCGATCTCGTCCTGCAGCTTGGCACGCGTGAGTGCATCGAGCGCGGAGAGCGGCTCGTCGAGCAGCAGGATTTCGGGTTCCATCGACAGCGCACGGGCAACCGCCACCCGCTGGCGCATACCGCCGGAAAGCTGCGCCGGCTTGCGGTCCATCGCATGGCCCAGCCCCACCAGTTCGACCTTCTGCCTGACCAGCGCCTCGCGCTCGGCCTTGGTCCTGTCCTTGTGCACCGCGTCCACCGCCAGCGCGACATTCTGTTCCACCGTCAGCCAGGGGAAGAGCGAATAGGACTGGAAGACCAGGCCGCGATCCTTGTCCGGCCCGTCAATTGCCTTGCCCTTCAGCAGGATTTCGCCCGCGTCGGGTTCGACCAGCCCGGCGATCGAATTGACCAGCGTGGTCTTTCCGGCACCGGAAAAACCCAGGATCGCGACGAATTCGCCTTCGGCGATTTCGATATCGATCCCGTCCAGCACATGGGTGGTTCCGCTGCCCTGGCCTTTGTAGCTCTTGCTGACGCCCTTCAGGGAAAGGATGGGGGTTGCCGCGCCGCTCATGATCACACTGTCCGGTTCTTGGAAACGAAGCCCTGCAGCGCCATCATGATCCGGTCGAGACCGAAGCCGATGAAGCCGATCACAACCACTGCAAACATGATGCGGGCGAGCGACTGGCTGGAGCCGTTCTGGAACTCGTCCCACACGAACTTGCCGAGACCGGGGTTCTGCGCGAGCATTTCCGCCGCGATCAGCACCATCCAGCCCACGCCCAGCGACAGGCGCATGCCGGTGAAGATATAGGGAAGTGAGGCCGGAAGCACGAGCCGCCTCAACTTGGCGAAAAAACCGAGCCTGAGCACGCGGCCGACATTGAGCAGGTCCTTGTCGATGCTTGCCGTGCCCACCGCCGTATTGATCAGCGTTGGCCAGAGCGAGCACAGCATCACCACCAAGGCAGAAATGATAAAGGCCTTGGGCAGCAAGGGTTCCGCGCTGGTTACCAATGCGGAGATTACCATGGTCACGATCGGCAGCCATGCCAGCGGGCTGACCGGTTTCATGATCTGCACCAGCGGGTTGATCGCCGCGTTGACGATGGGCGAAAGTCCGCAGACGAGGCCTATCGGCACCGCCGCCAGCGTCGCCAGGATAAAGCCCAGCGCCACCGTCTGCAGCGAGGTGATAACCTGGTCGAGAAAAGTCGGCGGGCCGGAATAAGCGAACTCGGTTGCGCGTTCCGGCGTTCCGGCCTCTACAAAGGCGGCGTTGCGCGCATCCTGGTCTGCGTAGAATTGCGCCTCCACCTCGTTCGCGGCGGACCATTCCTCGAACAGCGCTACACCCTGGCCAGCCACCTCGACCGGTCCGGGCAAGGCGCCCAGGGATGTATCAACCTGCGGTGCAAGGACAGCCCAGAGGCCCAGGAAAATCAGGATGCCTGCCATTGGCGCGACGACCATCTGCATGATCTTGTCGCGATTGGCAGCGAAGAAGGAGGGCTTGCTTTCCTTGATAGGAGCGACCTTCACCTCGGCTGTCGCCGCAACCGATTGAGGCTCTGGAGGTGTCACGGCACCGTCCTCCAACTCTTCCTGGGGTTGCAAATCTGCATAAGCCGTAGCCATCTGGGAATGTCCTTCACTCATCATTTCGCTTAGCTGCCCGTGACGCCCGAGGCCGTCACGCGCTGGCCTTGTTGCAGGCCGATCGCGAACTTCGACAGGTAATCGTTGGGCTGGCGGCCATTATAGGTGATGCCGTCGATAAAGCCGTTCTGCGGCGCGCGGAAACCGTCGGTTTCCGGCACATCGCTTTCCTCGATCAAGCCGCCTTCCACCAGCTTGTTGGCTGCGGCGAGGTAAAGGTCGGGGCGATAGACCGCAGCAGCAGTTTCGAAATACCATTGGTCGGTCTTGTCATCGGCGATCTGGCCCCAGCGGCGCATCTGCGTGAGGTACCAGATGGCGTCCGAATAATAGGGATAGCCGGCGAATTTATCGAAAAAGATGTTGAAGCCTTCAGCCGGGCGCGTGTCGCCCTTCTCGAAAGTGAACACACCGGTCATGGATGCGGCGATGACTTCTGCATCGGCACCAACATAGTTCGGACGGCTGAGGATCTCGACCGCTTCGGCACGGTTGGCACCTCCATCCGCATCCAGCCATTCCTGCGCACGGATAATGGCGCGCAGCAAGGCCGCCGTGGTGGCGGGATATTTCTCCGCGAAATCCTCGCGCAGGCCGAAAACCTTTTCGGGATTGTCGTTCCAGATTTCATCGTCGGTGATCACCGGCACACCAATGCCCATGAAGACGGCCTGCTGGTTCCAGGGCTCGCCCACGCAATAGCCCTCGATGGTTCCTGCCTCGAGCGTGGCGGGCATCTGCGGCGGCGGGGTAACGGAAAGCTTGACCTCTGCCGAAACCGTGCCGGACACGTCTCCGGTAGTATAGTAGCCGGGGTTAAGACCGCCTGCGGCAAGCCAGTAACGCAGCTCGTAATTATGCGTGGAGACGGGGAAGACCATGCCCATGTTGAAGGGCTTGCCCTGCGCATCGAACTGTTCGACCACCGGCTTCAGGTAGGAAGCCGAAATCGGGTGGACGGGGCGGCCGTCAGACCCCTTGGGAAGATCGTCCTTGATCATGTCCCACACGCGGTTGGAAAGCGTGATGGCATTGCCGTTGAGATCGAGGCTGAGCGGCGCGATCAGGTCTGCCTGCGTGCCATAACCGATGGTTGCCGCCAGCGGCTGGCCTGCCAGCATGTGCGCACCGTCGAGCTGTCCGCCGATCACACCGTCGAGCAGAACCTTCCAGTTGGCTTGCGGTTCGAGCTGCACATTCAGCCCCTCTTCGGCAAAGAAGCCCTTTTCCAGCGCGATCGCCAGCGGGGCCATGTCGGTCAGCTTGATGAAGCCCAGTTTGAGGTTGGGCTTCTCGATCGCACCGTCGAGGTTGGCCGCGACGACGTTCGCACCCGATGTCTCATTGCCCGATCCGCAGGACACCAGCGCAAGGCTGGCGATACCGGCCATGGCAGCGAGGGAAAGGCGTTTGGAAAAGTCACGGCGCGAAAGGCTCATAAATCTGATCTCCAGTCCGACGCACAACAAAAAAGCCGCCTCGACTTGGTACCGCTGGGGAACCAGATCGGGCGGCGACGTTGCCACGCAATGTTGAAACAGTTCGAAGCTTCCGGCGATCACCCATCATCGGGTGCAGTTGCTCCGTTCGGGTACCGGAATAAGCGATTCGACCTGTGACAGTAAAGAGCTTTTTTGCAGTGCAGCAAAGTTTTCCACTTATGGGAGCGAGGCGAGATAGCCCTCCACATCCTCCGGGTCGAATGTACGGCCATCAAAAAACCTGTTGTCTGACAGAGTGATAGATCCCTGCTGCGTACCCACCTGGGTCAATTGCGTCACACTGCCTTCAACCTTGGAATTGGCCGCCGGGATGGGCCCGGGCGTTCCTGATTTTGCGCTGCGGTAGACGTCGGGCCGGAAGACCTGCGCTGCCATTCTGGCCTCGGCAGCATCATAGGTGAGCTGATCCCAGCGAACCATTTGCGAATAGAGCCAGCTTGCCTGGCTGATCCACGGGAAATTGGCCGCCTCGCTATGCTGGAACATGAAATCGGGGAAATGCACCGGCTCTGCACCATGGGTCAGCACCAGCCTGTCCGAAATCGACCGCCTCACGAGCCGCTCATCTGCCGCAAGGTATTTCTCGCTCGCCAACACGCGGGAATTCTGTTCCCAGTTTGCGGGATCGACGAAATGCTCGCCGGTCTTGCGCATGGCGCGAATAAGCGCCTCCACTTCTTCGCGCTTCGCCTCCAGCCTGTCTTCGCGCAAGGCCAGCACCTTCTCGACGCCGCGGCGCCAGATTTGCGCGGTGGCAAGCACGATGGTGCCGACATCGCGTTCCACGCAGACCGAATTCCACGGTTCGCCCACGCAGGCACCGTCGATCTCGCCATTGGCCAATGCGTCGGCGACGAAAGGCGGCGCTACAGTGACGATTTCGACATCCTCATCGGGCCGCACGCCGCATTCGGCCAACCAGTAGCGCAGCTTGTAATTGTGGCTCGAATAACGATGCACCACGCCCAGCCGCAGCTTGCGTCCTGCCGCGAGCGCCGCGTCGGCCTGCTGCTTGAACTTTGCACCTACCTCTCGCGGATCGCCGAACTTGCCCGGCTCGCACACCTTCTCGGCCAGTGCCTTGCGAAGGGTGATGGCATTGCCGTTCAAGCCCAGCACAAAGGGCGCAACCAGCTTTTGCGGAGGACGCCCCCTGCCCAGAGTGGTGGCAATGGCCAGCGGTGCTACCATGTGGGACGCGTCGGTGTGTCCGTAAAGAAGGCGATCAAGCACCGTGGCCCAGCTGACATCGCGCACGAAGGTGAGGGACAGGCCCTCCTCTTCGGCAAAGCCGTGTTCCTGCGCCAGGATCGGCAGGCAGGCGTCAACCAGAGGCAGGAAACCAATCGTGAGCTCTCGCGTCGCCATGCGCGTCAACCTCCCATCAGGTCATGCGCCGTGACGACCGCTTCCGCGATGTCGACAATGCGCCGGTTCGAAGACATGGCCTTGCGCCGCAATTCGGCATAGGCCTCGGGCTCGCTCACCCTTTTGCTATCCATCAGGATGCGCTTTGCGCGATCGATCGTCTCGCGCTCTGCCAGTCTGCCCTTGGCTTCGGCCAGGTCGTTTTGCAGCCGGGCAAAGGCATTGAACCGCCTCACCGCCAGATCGAGCAGGGGCTTGATGCGATTGCTGGAAAGGCCATCCACCACATAGGCGGAAACACCTGCGTCAATCGACGCTGCAATGGCATCATCGTCGCTTTCATCGACAAACATGGCGATGGGGCGCGCCAGGGCGCGGCTGACGGCGAAATATTCCTCCAGCATGTCACGCGAAGGGTTGCCCAGGTCCATCAGCACGATGTCCGGACCGATCTCCTCGATCCGGGCGAGCAAGCCCTGACGCTCGGTCAGGATATAGACTTCGCGGTCGTCGAACTCTGCCAGACCCTCCTCGATAATCGAGGCGCGTACGGCGCTTTCATCGACGATGGCGATCTTCATGGGCCGCCCTATTGCACTGCAACATGGATGGTTGCAAGCAGGCTGTTCGCCGATCTCAGACTATCCTGCCGCCATCGAGCGTTATCACCCGGTCACACCGGGCAAGGCTTTCGCGGCGATGTGCGACCATCACAATGGTCGGACGATCGGCCAGAGAATGCAGGCGATCGAGCAGCTGTTCTTCGGCCTCGATATCGATGGCGCTGGTCGCCTCGTCCAGGATCAGGAAACCCGGCTTTCTGAGCAATGCCCGCGCCAGGGCGATGCGCTGCCGCTCACCGCCGGAAAACAAGACGCCCTGTTCTCCCAGCGGGGTATCCAGTCCCCGATCAAGCCCGCGCACCAGTTCTGCCGCACCGGCCAGTTCCAGCGCAGCCCAGATGCGCTCCTCGCTGCAACCTTCCTCGCTCCAGGCGAGGTTGGCGCGAAGGCTGTCGTTGAAGAGGAACGTCTGCTGGCCGAGATAGGCGAGGTTGCGCCGCCAGGCTGCATACCCCTGTGCATCCAGCACCGCGCCGGCGACAAGCATGCGACCCTGCTGCGGCACCAGCAGGCCCGCCAGCAAATCCACCAGCGTGCTCTTGCCCGCACCTGTCGGGCCGGAAATGCCGAGAAACTCGCCCTTGCGAATGGTCAGGGTGACAGGGCCTACCCCTCCCCCATCGGCATGACGATAGCTCGCCAGATCGAGCATGAGTTCGCCGCCGAGCCGCGCCGACTGTTCCTCTTCCGCACGCGGCCCCGCCGGAAAGTCCCGCTGCAATTTCTGCACGGCAATCACGCTCGGCAAGCAGTAGAGTATCTGCTGTGCGCCCTGCTGCAATTGCAGCACCGGCGAGCTCAGCCGTGCGAGGATCGCCACCACGATGACCAGGCTCGCGGGATCCACGCCCAGCCAAAATCCCCCCGCGACCAGCCCGGTCGCCACCAGCGCACTGGCAATGGCAAAGAGCCTGCGCGCGCCCGACTGGCTGTGCTGGAAGGAAAACTCGCTGTCGAATACCGCTGCCTGCACCGTCTGGAATTCGCGCACGAACCAGCCCTGCTGTTGCTGCGCCAGCGCGGTCTTCAGGCCCGACAGCAGGTTCTGCGTCGTACCGAGCATGGCTTGCACGGAATCGCGGGCATGTCCGCCCAGGGCAAACGCATCGCGCTGCGTCGCCCACAGGAACAAGGCACCCATTGCCAGGAACACGAAGAGCAGCGCCACAAGGTCCGGGGCAAGGGCGAATGCGATCACGCTATTGACCGCAACCAGCAACACGCCAACCGCCATGCGCAGCATGAACTGGGCGGCGACCACCGAAAGTCCGACATCACTGTTGATCAGTGTCGTGACCTCGGCATGGTTCAACGTCGCCAGCCTGCTCCAGCCGGCATGCGCCAGCCTGCCGACAACGTCGTTTCTTTGCGCGCCGGAAAAGCCATATTGAATGCGCGCGAGCGCCAGATCGCGCATATGGATGACCTGCGCCCGCAGCAGCGCGGCAAGCAGGAATCCGGCAAGCAGGAACTGCAATTGCGCGGCGGGTGTTGCGGCGCCGAAGAACGCCAGCAGCTCGCCCGCCGGATTGTCCAGCGGACCGTTTATCAGCACTCCCAGGATCGGGATCAGCAGCACAAGGCTCACACCCTCCAGCAGCGCCGCGACGATCATCAATCCACCGGCGAACCACCCGTGTACTCCCGAATAGCGCGCCAGATTGCCCGCGAGGCGGTACAGGGCGGCAAGCCTTGCAGAGGCGGACGGATGTTGTGTATCCATGATCGCGCCAGCCTATCGCCCCGGCTTGGCAAAGCAACAAGGATCGCGGCCCTGCTGCGCGATGTGCTAACAATCCTGACAGGAAAGAATCCGGATCGCGCTGGTCGATTCGTCGGCTATTCCCGGCAAAGGCGCCACTCACGGGTGGCGGGCGGTGAAGAGTCTGGCTAAGGAGCCGATTCGTGAAGGCCGCCACGCTGGGGAGCTTAGAGCGGGCCTGGGATCAAATAAGGAGCTTTTTCATGCCGCTGGTCAATATGAAACCGCTGCTACGCCATGCCATGGACAATGGTTATGCCGTCGCCGCATTCAACCTGGTCGATTACAACACCACCAAGGCGATGGTGAAAGCGGCCGAAGGTCTCAATGCTCCGGTGATCTGCCAGACCAGCTCCAAGACCATCAAGTATTTCAGCCACAAGGAAATCGTTTCCTGGGTCCGCACCGTGGCCGAGGATTCGCCGGTGCCGGTGGTGCTGCATCTGGACCATTGCCACGACATCGCGATGATCGAGGAATGCGCCAAGGCCGGCTGGACCAGCATCATGATTGATGCTTCGGAACTGCCGTTCGAGGAAAACCTCGCCCAGTCGCTGAAGGTGCGCGCAATCGCCGAGAAGTACAATGTCGGCATGGAAGCCGAACTGGGCCAGATCATGGGCGTGGAAGACGACATGGTGGTGGACGAGGCGGATTCGGTGTTGACCGATCCCGAGGATGCGGGCCGTTTCTGCGATGCGCTGGACCTGTCCGCCTTCGCCTGCGCAGTCGGCACCGCGCACGGCTATTACAAGGGTGAACCGGTTGTCGATTTCGATCGTATCGCCGCGATCAACTCCCGCACCAAAACGCCGATGGCGCTGCATGGCGGAACCGGCCTTTCGGACGAAACCTTCGCCGCTGCCATTGCGCGCGGCGCCGCCAAGATCAACATTTCGACCAACCTCAAGCACGTGTGGGTCAAGAGCTTCGTGGACTACCACCTGGCCAACCCGAAGGACTTCGAACCGCTGCGCGTGGGCGATGCCCAGTACCAGGCCTGCAAGGCGATGTTCGCTGACTTTATCGAGAAGTTCGGCGGCAAGGGCCAGGGCTCCGCATTCCTCGGCAGCAAGGGTTGAGAGTACGGTACCAATGATCAAGGCACTGATTTTCGATTGCGACGGCGTTCTGGTTGATACCGAACGCGATGCCCACCGCGTGGGCTTCAACCTGGCCTTCAAGGATTTCGGCATCGACGCCGAGTGGAGCGTCGAGCTTTATGCCAGGCTGCTGCTCACCGCTGGCGGCAAGGAACGCATGACGGTCTATTTCGAGGAGTTCGGCTGGCCGGAAGACAAGGTGGCCGAATATGGCGGGCAGCAGGAACTGATCGCCGCCCTGCACAAGACCAAGACGGCCATGACCGCCGACATCGTCAAGGACCTGCCCGTTCGCCCGGGCATCTTGCGCATTATCGACGAGGCGATGGCGGCCGGCGTGCGGCTGGGCGTGTGCACCACCTCGAACCCCAAGTTCATCGACGCCGTGCTCGACCTGTTCGGGGCAGAGCGCAAGGCAGCCTTCGAATTCGTCCATGCCGGCGATGTCGTAGCCAGGAAGAAGCCCGATCCGGAAATCTACCTGATGGCGCTGGAAACGCTTGGCCTGCCTGCTTCGGCCTGCATTGTGGTGGAAGACAGCCGCAACGGCCTTCTCGCGTCTACCGGCGCGGGCATTCCCACGCTGATCACCACCAGCACATACACTGCTGAAGAGGATTTCACGGAGGCGGCGAAGGTCGTCCCCGAACTGGGCGATGCGCCCGGCATCATCATCACTTTGGAAGACCTGAACGCGCTGAACGCGGCAGCGACAGCGTAAGGGAGAGAAAACGCATGTCTGCACTTACTATCGACCAGATCGAAAAGGCTCTCGACGTCACCTGCGATACGGTGATCCGCAACGAGAAATATTTCTCCGACCTTGACGGCCTCGCCGGCGACGGTGACTTCGGAACCTCGCTCGCGACCGGCTTCAAGGTGATCAAGCAGGACCTGCCTGAAATCGACAAGAGCGCGGTGGGCGCCATGTTCCTGAAGATATCCATGATCTGCTCCAAGCATGTCGGCGGTTCTTCAGGCCCGATCTGGGGCACTGGCTTCATGCGCGCAGGCATGGTCGGCAAGGGGCTGGAGGAAGTGACCTACCAGCAGCTGACCGACATGCTCGGCTCGGCCATTGAAGGCATTGTCGCGCGCGGCGGGGCAAAGCGCGGCGACAAGACGCTGCTCGACGCATTGTGGCCGATCCACGAGAAGATGCAGGAAATGGATGGCTCCGACCTCGGCGCAGTCCTTGCTGCCATTACCGCAGAGGCGGACAAGGCCATCGACGAAACGCGCTCTTCTGTCGCGCATCGTGGCCGGGCCAGCCAGGTGGGTGCGCGCAGCGCCAATACGCCCGATCCTGGCATCGTCGGAATTGCGACCATCCTTTATGACTGGTGCAAGCATTATGGCGTTGACTACACGCCCAATGCCGCCGAGCTTGCCCGCTAAAGTTTTCCCGATTCACCTGTTTCACGGAGAGGAATGAGACATGAAGAAGTTCGTCAACGATCCCGCCAATTTCGTACCGGAGTTCATGGCCGGCGTGATCGCCGCCAACCCGGACCTGCTGGAAGCCATGCCG
Organism: Erythrobacter sp.; assembly: GCA_024642335.1. Taxonomy (GTDB): domain Bacteria; phylum Pseudomonadota; class Alphaproteobacteria; order Sphingomonadales; family Sphingomonadaceae; genus Alteraurantiacibacter. Next base: position 3,541 of record JAHEBH010000028.1, on the reverse strand, counting down.
GAATTCCAGCTGATCAAGCGCAAGAATGTCGATGCCAGCAAGGTTGCCATCGTGCAGGGTTCGGGCTCCGGCCACGAACCGGCGCACGTCATGGCCGTTGGCCCGGGCATGCTGACCGCCGCCTGCCAGGGCCCGGTCTTCGCCGCTCCGCCGGTCGATGCCTGTTACGAAACGATCAAGTCGGTCGCCACCGATGCGGGCGTGCTGGTGCTGGTCAACAACTACCAGGGTGACCGCATGGCCTGGGACATGGCCTGCGAAATGGCCGAAGCCGAAGGCATCAAGCTGAAGCAGTTCATCATCAATGATGACGTTGCGGTGCAGGATTCGACCTGGACCGTGGGCCGCCGCGGCGTGGCCGGCAACTTCTTCGTGATGAAGGCTTGCGGCGCGCTGGCCGAAACCGGCGCCGATCTGGACGCGGTCCATGCCATGGCCGACAAGGTCAACAACAATGTCCGCACCATGGGCCTGGCGCTGACCAGCTGCATCCCGCCGGCCAAGGGCGACGTGATCTTCGACATCGGCGACGATGAAATGGAAGTCGGCGTCGGCATCCACGGCGAACCGGGCCGTGAACGCACCAAGATCAAGAGCGCCGACGAGATCACCGAGATCCTGTTCACCGCCGTGGCGGACGATCTGCCCTACAATTCGGGCGACCGCGTGGCGCTGATGATCAACGGCCTCGGCGGCACCCCGCCGGCAGAGCTCTATGTGCTCTACAACAAGGCTGCCCAGCTGTGCGCCGATCGCGGTCTGACGATCGCCCGCAACTACGTCGGCGAATATTGCACCGCCATCGAAATGGCCGGCTGCTCGCTGACGCTGCTCAAGCTGGATGCCGAGCTGGAAAAGCTGCTGGCTGCGCCTGCTGAAACGGCTTGCCGCATCTTCTAAGCTGCAAGGCAGTTACGAAAATAGGGCGCCCCGGGGGAAACCCCGGGGCGTTTTGTTCGGTGGCTCAGCCCTCGCCCCGGAAATCGGCGCGCAAACTTCTGACCTCGCGAAGTTCGCCGTCGGCAGTATTCTTTTTCCTGCGGTAATACAAAAATCCGCCTACCGCCCCTGCGGCCCAAATTACGGAAATGAAAAGCCCGTTCCAAGTGCTCGTCATCTTCGCAAGGACAAAGACCGCCAAGATGATCGCACAGACAAGCAACAAGACTGCATAGGCAAGTTTGGCTTCGAGCAACCGCAATGCGATCATTGCCTGACGCTCTGCTTCGGCCAGCACATCTTCGGGCGCTTCCAAAAGCTCTGAACCTTTGCTGCGGCGCAGAAAGACAAAATCACCGATTGCTAGCAAGCCTGCCACCAAGAAGGCGACAGCGGCGAGATGGAATGCCGGGTCGCCCTTTACCCAGTTCAGGTAAACGAAGAACAGGCATGCGCCGCTGCAGACCACAATCGAGCCGAGACGTCCTGCCTTCTCTTTGCGGATTTGTCGTTCGCCATCTGCAACGCGGGCAGCAATGTCGCCTAGATCTGTTTCACGGCTCTGCCATGCGCCTTTCAGGTCATCGAGAAAATCGTCGCTGCTCATGACAGCATCTCCTTCAACATCTGTTTGGCGCGGTTGATGCGCACGCCGACATTCGATTGTGTGATGTCCAGCGCCTCTGCGATGTCGTCATAGGACATGTCCTCAAGATAAAGCGTCACCACTTGCCGATAGGACAGGGGCAGGCGGCGAACCGCATTTGCCAGGTGGTTTGCCTGCTCGTTCTCGATCATGACCTTCTCCGGCGAGGGCTCCTCGCCCTCCTGCACCTCTTCGGCGGCCCCGGCTTCACCTTTCTTGCGGCTGATAGCGCGCGCCACATGGCTGACCGCACGGTTATGCGCGATGCGGTAGAGATAGGGTGCCAGCCGGTCCTTCTCGCGCAGGGCAGGCAAGGCCTGATGGATGGCAAGAAGGATTTCCTGGAACAGGTCCTCCTGCAGCATCACGTCCGCCTCATAGGCTGCCGCGACGCGGCGCAAGCCTTGTCCGTATTCGGCAACAATGTGCTCTATCGTGCTCGCCATATATCGGTAGTCCCCCGGGAACGGGATCTATTACAAAATCTTTTTTCAACAAAATCAGTAATAAATGTAGCGGCCGATCGGACTGTCCAGCGTTCTCAACGAAAGGAGACGCAGACATGAATACCAAGATCGAAAGCCCCAAGCCGGTCCGCAACAACAAGCCCTTCGTGATCGGCGGAGTTGTCCTGATTGTTGCCATCTGGATCGGCGTTTTCGCCGCGCTGGCCACCCTCGAACCCGACCTCAGGACCAAGGCACTTATTCTTGCCGGTGGAGCAGGCGCGACCGAGCTGATCCTCTATGCCGGCGCCGCCTGGTTCGGGGTCAAGCTGTTCCAGCGCTTCCGTCCTTTCACCCGCAGCAACCGCAACTGAACTCTAATTCCAAGGAAGAATGACCATGACCGATATGTCCACCCGCCTCGTCGCCATGTTTTGCGCCATGTTCGTGAGCGCGACCATGTTTCACACCTGCTTTTTCTGAACCAGGCTCGCGGGCGCTCCCTACTCCCCCAGCCCGCAAGCAAACGCCCGGTCCTCCGCGTGGAGGGCCGGGCGTTTCGTTTGGTCTGTGGCAGCGGTCAGGAGCGAAGCCGCTAACGCCCCGCATCCCTCGCGCGGTTGATATCGACCGCGGTCGGGCTCCTGGCGAAGAGCTCGGTATAGGGATCGTCGCCCGTTTCCATCAGGTGCGGTTCGGTGCCTTCGCGCACGGTGGTTCGGCGCATGTCGCGCTTGTGGGCGTTGTAGTCATATTCGCCGCCGCGATGCATGGTGCACAAATTGTCCCAGATCACCATATCGCCCACCTGCCAGCTGTGGCTGAAGGTGTATTTGGGCTGGGTAGTATGGGCGATGAGATCGGCGATCAGCTTGCGCCCCTCTTCCTTGTCCATGCCTTCGATATCCATCGTATGCGCAGCGATGAACAGGCTCTTGCGGCCCGATCCCTTGTGCGTGTGGACGATGGGGTGCCTGGCCTTGGGGCGCTGGTCGATTTCCTCTTCGGGAATGTCGGCCCCCGCCTTCTTGCGGCTCCACCACAGCGTGTTGATGCCTACCTTATCCTCGATCAGATCCTTGGTTTCGGTCGGCAAATCCTCATAGGCTGTGCGCGAATCGGCAAACCATGTTTCGCCCCCTGCGCCTTCGGGCGGCACTTCATGCGCAAGCAGGATCGAATAGGAGGTGCGCTTTTCGAGGAAGGCGCTGTCTGTGTGCCACAACCGGTCGCCCTTGCGATATTCGATCGCCGCCGGATCGCGGGTGATCTCGCCCTCGAGATTGAGGTTGGAGGCGTCGAACAGTTCGCGGAAGGGCAGGCGCATCCTCGACCCATCCTTGCGCTGGGGAACCTTTTCCAGATAACCGAAATTGCGGCTGAATTCGACGTGTTGTTCGTCGGTCAGGCCGGTATTGCGCCACACGGTGACGCCATAGGTATCCATGGCATCGGTAATCTCCGCCAGCTCCGCCTCGGTCAGCGGTTGGGTAAGGTCGATACCCGAGCA
>JAHEBH010000075.1:1932-9148 GCA_024642335.1 Erythrobacter sp. | reverse complement strand
TAGAGGTTCTTGTCCATGGCTTCGCCGGGGTGGATCTTGTTCTGGATGCCGTCGATGCCGGCCATCAGCAGGGCAGCAAAGCCCAGGTACGGATTGGCCAGCGGATCGGGGAAGCGGAACTCGACGCGCTTCGCTTTTTCGCCCGAACCGTAGGGAATACGGCAGGAAGCGGAACGGTTGCGGGCCGAATAGGCCAGCAGCACGGGAGCTTCGAAGCCGGGCACCAGGCGCTTGTAGCTGTTGGTGGTCGGGTTGGTGAAGGCGTTGATGGCCTTGGCGTGCTTGATCACACCGCCGATGTAATAGAGGCAGGTTTCGGACAGGCCGGCATAGCCATTGCCCGCGAAAGTGGGCTTGCCATCCTTCCAGATCGACATGTGCGTGTGCATGCCGGAACCGTTATCCATGCGGATCGGCTTGGGCATGAAGGTTGCGGTCTTGCCATAGGCATGGGCAACCTGGTGCACGACATACTTGTACACCTGCACGCGGTCAGCGGTCTGCACCAGCGTGCCGAAGGTGATGCCCAGCTCGTGCTGCGCAGCGGCCACTTCGTGATGGTGCTTGTCCATCGGCAGGCCCATTTCCAGCATGGTCGAGACCATTTCGGCGCGGATGTCCATGCAGCTGTCAACCGGAGCGACGGGGAAATAGCCGCCCTTGGCACGCGGACGGTGGCCGAGGTTGCCGGCTTCATATTCCTTGCCGGTGTTGGTCGGCAGTTCGATATCGTCGATGGCGAAGCCCGAACCGGCATAGCCGTCTTCGAAGCGGACATCGTCGAACATGAAGAACTCGGGTTCCGGACCGACGAACACGGTGTCGCCGATGCCGGTTGTCTTGAGGTAGGCTTCGGCACGCTTGGCGGTCGAGCGCGGATCGCGGCCGTAGAGTTCGCCGTTGGAGGGCTCCACGATGTCGCAGTTGATGATCATCATCGGCGTGGCGCTGAAGGGATCGATATAGACCGAGTCCAGGTCGGGCTTCAGGATCATGTCGGATTCGTTGATGGCCTTCCAGCCTTCGATCGACGAACCGTCGAACATCATGCCTTCTTCGAGCATGTCTTCATCGACAACGTCGGCGCACATGGACAGGTGCTGCCACTTGCCCTTGGGGTCAGTGAAGCGAACATCGACCCATTCGATTTCTTCGTCCTTGATCCGTTTTACGATATCGGATGCACTCGGCATGTTTATTCCTTCCTTGATCGGATGACCTTCTGTCGGTTTGTGTTTGGCCGGACGGTCCCGGCTCGAACTGGTGAAATGAAAACTGGCTATATTGCGGAATCGTCCTGCTCGCCCGTGCGGATGCGCAGGGCACTCTGAATGTCGGAGACAAAGATCTTGCCGTCACCGATCCGGCCGGTCTTGGCGGCGCCGGCGATGGCTTCCACCACGCTTTCGGCCATATTGTCGGCAACAACGATCTCAAGCTTCACCTTGGGCAGGAAATCGACGACATATTCCGCGCCGCGATACAGCTCGGTATGGCCCTTCTGGCGGCCGAAACCCTTCGCCTCTGTCACGGTAATGCCCGATACCCCCACTTCGTGCAGGGCTTCCTTCACTTCGTCCAGCTTGAACGGCTTGATGATGGCTTCAATCTTTTTCACGTCATACCCGCTTGTCTGGCCCGACGTCGTGCCGGGTTCCTTCCCCAACCCGGGCCAGATCTCGAAATTCTTCGTTCGAAGAAAAAATTCCTCGTTCGGAGAATCTGTTTCAAGAATCATGCCAAGGTTCGGCGGAAGGGGTAAACAATCATGCGGCTTTTCGAAAGGGCGGAATTACGAGGGCCGGATCATTTATGTGTGCATTCCGGCGCGCTCGCCACTGCCCGCTGCAGGCGTCTTGCATGTTATTGAGGCAAACATGTGCCCAAAAAATGGGCAGTGCAGCAAAGCTACAGCTGCAGGCCGGCAGTTTCGGCGCAACCCGCCATGAGGTTGAGCGATTGCACTGCCGCGCCGCTGGCTCCCTTGCCGAGGTTGTCCAGTACCGCAACAAGCCTCACCTGCGTGCCATCCGCATTGGGCAGGACCATGAGTTCGAGCCGGTCGGAAGGCCTGGCCGATGCACGCAGCAACAGCTCGCCGTCCTCTGGCGCATCCACCACGTGGACGACAGGACTCGAGGCGTAAAAATTGGCCAGCCATTCGCGCATGGCTGCAGCCGTTCCAACGCCGCTCATGGCCGCGAGCGGAAGCGGAACTTCGACCACCATGCCGCGATGGGCGGGGATCACGGCGGGGGTGAACAGCGGCGGATGGGCAAGACCGCAGCGCAGCTGCATCTCGGGCACGTGCTTGTGGCCCAGCGCCAGCGCATAGCCGCGCCAGGCGATGTCGCGATCTTCCTCGAACCGCTGGATCAGTGCCTTGCCGCCGCCCGAATAGCCCGACACGGCATTGCAGCTGTATGGCCAGTCGGCAGGAAGCAAACCCGCGCGCACCAGCGGAGCCACCAGCGCGATGAAGCCGGTGGAGTAGCATCCGGGGTTCGACACACGCGCTGCCGTGGCCACATGTTCGTGCCCGACGATCTCGGGAAAGCCATAGACCCAGCCGGGAGTGACGCGGTGCGCGGTGGAGGCATCGATGATCCGCACCTTGCTGCCTTGTGCCAGCGCCGCGGCTTCGCGCGCGGCATCGTCATGCAGGCAGAGTATGGCGAAATCGGCGGCGTGCAGCGCTTCCCGGCGTGCGGCGGAATCCTTGCGGCGTGCATCGCCGAGCACGATCATTTCGAACTCGGGCCGTCCTGCCAGCCGGTCGGCGATTTCCAGGCCGGTGGTCCCGGCGCCGCCATCGATGAAGACGCTGTGGGTCATTTGGAAACCGGCTCCAGCCGGTCGACATGGATGTAGCCGACCGGGCCATCGAGCGAGAGGCAACCCCATGCCCAGCTGCCGGTGATATCGAGCAATTCGAAGCTATCGCCTTCCATCAGCGTACAGAGTTCGGGTGCAGCCTCATCCGGCTTTGCGCGCATGGGCGCGCCTCCCGGCATGACGGTGCGCGGCTGCGGAACTGCATAATGCGGGACGAAATACTTCCCCGCCAGGCCGATATGCGCCAGGTCGCCGCGCAAGGGTACGCGCGTTTCGTCGGGCTTGCTGGCTGGACCGGACAGCACAAAGGGACCTTGTGCACGGGTCGACAGTCCGGTGTCCTCGCCCGCTGCGGATGCAGCAATATCGGTACCTTCGTGATTCATCCGGCGGCGATTAGACGCGGGCGCGCCATCGGGCAAGCACGACGCCGCCTCTATCCTTAGCCGAAACGCTTCTTGAGCAGGTGGAAGGCTGCGCGCAGGCCGAGCGCGGCACCGCCCTTGGGACGACCGGGCTTGGCGAGGGGACGCCAGGCAAAAGTGTCGAAATGCGCCCATTCGATCCCTTCGCCCACAAAGCGGTCGAGGAAGCTCGCGGCTACGCTTGCCCCGGCATAGCTGTTGCTATGGGTGTTGTTGAGATCGGCAATGTCGGACTTCAGCCATTCGGCATAGGGGGCATGGAGCGGCAGGCGCCAGGGGGCGTCATCGTGGGCCTTGCCCGCTTCGATGATCTGCGCCGCGGTTTCGTCTGCCCTAGTGAAAAGGGCAGGAAGATCGGGCCCCAGGGCCACGCGGGCGGCACCCGTCAGCGTGGCAAAATCAATCACGAGATCGGGCTTGCTCTCGCTGGCATAGGCCAGCGCATCGCCCAGGATCAGCCGCCCTTCGGCATCGGTATTGCCGATCTCGACCGACAGACCCTTGCGGCTGGCAAGCACGTCGCCGGGGCGGAAGGCATTGCCTGCAATGGCATTCTCCACTGCCGGGACCAGGCATTGCAGGCGCAGCTTGAGGCCGCTCTGCATGATCAGCTGGGCAAGAGCCAGCGCATGCGCCGCGCCGCCCATATCCTTCTTCATCAGCAACATGCCCGCCGCAGGCTTGATGTCGAGTCCGCCCGAATCGAAGGCCACGCCCTTGCCCACGATGGCGACGCGGGGGTGCTTGTCATCGCCCCAGTTGAGCTCGATCAGCCGCGGCGCATGCTCGCGCGCGGCGGCGCGGCCCACGGCATGGACCATCGGGAAGCCTGTCGCCAGCGCATCCCCGCGCACGACATCCAGCTTGGCACCATGCGCCTTGGCCAGCTTCTTTGCTTCCGCCTCGATCGCTTCGGGGCCCATGTCCTCGGCAGGCGTGTTGACCATGTCCTGCACCAGGGCGACCGCCTGCGCTTCTGCCACGGCGGCATCGATGCGCCCCGGCTCGCTGGTGAGGAGGATGCGCGGGCCTTCGGCATCCTGATCCTTCTTGTAGCGATCAAAGACGTATTGCGCGGTCTGCCAGCCATGCAATGCAGCGCCGGGTTCGCCAGCGGCGAGGCGATAGGTGCCCGCAGGCAGGCTTTCCGCCAGCTTGGCAAGGCACCAACTGGTGAGGGCGTCTCCATCATTCACGCCGCCCACGGCAAACCATGCCTCGCCATCGGGGATGATTGCGGTCTGGAAGCGTGCCCCGGTAAATTTCTGCGCTGAGAACGATGCACGTTGCGGCCCGCTCAACCCTTTGGCAAAGCTCTCGCAGCCATCCTTGGTGACAAGATGGATTGTAATGGCATTCTGTCCACGATCCGGCTGGATAAGATCAATGTTTATCGTCATAATTGCCTCATGCCTGCGCTGCACGCATTTGGAAAGACACTCGAGGGATCATGCTTAGAGTTTATTGGGGCCTGGCTGCAGGCCTCCTGCTGGTTTCCTGCCAAGAGGGTGGTGCCCCCGCGAATCCACCTGCCACACCGGAGGCGACGGCGAGCGAAATCGTCGAAACGCCGCGGGCTGCAGGTGCGCGTGCGGTGGTGGAAGAAACCGACGATTTCCTGTTCGAATATTCCTATCCCAAGGAGGCGGGCGATATCCCCGGTCTCGCCAGCCTGCTCGATGGCCGGCTGGACCGTCTTCGCACGACACTCGCAAGCCAGAGTGCGGAGGCGCGTGACGATGCCCGAGACAACGGCTTCCCCTATAACAAATATTCGAACGAGGTGATCTGGCGGGTAGTTGCCAATACGCCGCGATACCTCAGTCTTTCGGCCGCCATTTCGACCTATACCGGCGGCGCGCATGGCAATTACGGCTTCGATGCGCTGGTGTGGGACAAGGAAGCGGAAAGGGCGCTCAAGCCCGAGAGCTTTTTCGAATCCGTGGGTGAACTCGACGCCGCGGTGCAGGAGAGGCTGTGCGATATGCTCAACCGCGAGCGTGCCAGTCGCAGGGGTGAACCGGTCGGGGAAGGGACCGCCAATCCCTTCGATGAATGCGTGGCGCTCGATGAAGCCACAATCTTGCTCGGCTCCACCAATGGTCGCAGCTTCAACCGCATCGGCGTAATGATGGCGCCTTATGTCGCCGGCCCCTATTCCGATGGGTCCTATGAGTTCACGCTGGATATGACGGGCGCCATGCTGGAGACGGTGAAGGAAGAGCGCCGTTCCGCCTTCTCCGCTCGCAATTAGGCGGCTCAATCGCTACATGGCTTCGCATGATTGAGTATCAGCACGTCACAAACGACATGTCCGTCTATCGCGACGGCACGATCAAGCTGCACGGACCCGAGGGGTTCGAGGGCATGCGCAAGGCCGGGCGCCTTGCGGCCGAAATCCTCGATGCGCTGGCGGAAAAGGTCGTGCCCGGCGTCACTACCGGAGAGCTGGACGATTTCGTACGCGGCATGATGCTCGATGGCGGTGCGGTGCCCGCCACATTGGGCTATCGCGGTTTCACGCATAGCTGCTGCACCTCGATCAACCATGTGATCTGCCACGGCATTCCCGGTTCCAAGAAGCTCAAGTCGGGCGATATCGTGAATATCGACGTCACCCCGCTGCTCGATGGATGGCACGGTGATACCAGCCGCATGTTCCTCGTCGGCGATGTGCCGCTGAAGGCGCGCAAGCTGGTCGAAGTGACTTACGAGTGCCTGATGATCGGCATCGAAAAGGCCAAGCCCGGCGCGCGGCTGGGCGATATTGGCGCGGCAATCCAGGAACATGCCGAAAGCCACCGTTACGGCGTGGTGCGCGAGTTTTGCGGCCACGGCCTCGGCCGCCTGTTCCACGATGCGCCCGAAGTGGTGCATGCCGCCCGCGCCGGCACTGGCCCTGAAATCAGGCCCGGCATGTTCATGACCATCGAACCGATGATCAACCTCGGCAAGCCGCATGTGAAAATGCTCAGCGACGGCTGGACGGCGGTGGCACGCGACAAGAGCCTGTCGGCCCAGTTCGAACATTCGATCGGCATTACCGAGACGGGGAACGAGATTTTCACGCTCAGCCCCAGGGGACAGCACCAGCCGCCCTATTGACGGGTGTCAATGTGAACTGGTGATGCCCCCTGCATGATAGCATGGTCATTATGGGAGGATCACCATGATTTTTCGTACATTCGCCACCGCCGCCGCGCTCGCCGGAGCTTCCTTGTCAGCATTCGCCGCCGCGCAGGACGCCCCGCCGGAAGTGCAGACGCTCGCGAACCGCTGGACCGCCGCCTATAACGAGGCGGACGTGCCCGCGCTGGCAGAGCTCTATGCCGACACGGCAGAGCTCTATATCCACGAGGAAGGCCGCTTCATCGGCCGGGAATCGATCCGCGATTACTGGGCGGCGGACATGAGCCGCTTCAACCCGATCACCGTGCTCAACGTGACCGATTCGGTGGTCGATAGCGAGATGATGCTGGTCCACGGCAATTACCAGGTGCTCGACCGCGACAGCGGCGTGCCTCTGGGCGGCGGACGCTTTGCCCATATCTGGGTGCTCGATGCCGAAGGCTGGGTGCTCGATCGCGACGTCTGGGTGGACACGCAACGATGAGGGTGCTGGCATCCACCATCGCGCTGCTCGCCCTGTCGGCATGCCAGACCACCGGCAGCGAGGGCACCGTAGAGGCCGCGCGCCGGGGCGGAGACACGCATGCGCTGGCACAGGCGGCCTGCGGCGGGTGCCATTCGATCGAACGCTTCGGCCTTTCGCCCAATCCGCAAGCTCCCGAATTCCCGAGCATCGCCAACCGGGAAGGGGTGACGCCCGCCTCGCTCACCAACTGGCTGCGCGATGCGCACAATTATCCCGAGGATATGGATTTCTACCTCGAGCCTGACGAGGTGGCAGCGCTGGCGAACTATATCCTCTCGCTGGAGGATGAGGACTACCAGCC
>JAHEBH010000075.1:0-1832 GCA_024642335.1 Erythrobacter sp. | reverse complement strand
GCTGAGCGCTAGTCTCGCCAAATGGCTCGTCTCCCTCGCATCGTCATTCCGCATGTTCCGCACCACATAACCCAGCGCGGCAATCGCCGCTTGCCGGTGTTCTTTTCCGATGACGACCGGCTGGAGTATCTGCACCTGGTCGCCGAAGCGGCGGAAGGATCGGGCACGCGGTGCATCGCCTGGTGCCTGATGGATAACCACGTCCACCTCATCCTGGTCCCGCCGGACGAGGATGGGTTGCGTGCGACGCTGGGTGAGGCGCATCGCCGCTATACCCGCATGGTCAATTTCCGTGAGGGCTGGAGCGGCCACCTGTTCCAGGGCCGCTTCGCCAGCTACCCGATGGATGACGCGCATCTGATGGCGGCGGTGTGCTATGTCGAGAACAATCCCGTCGCGGCGGGCTTGGTGGAGGAGGCGGGCGACTGGCGCTGGTCGAGCGCGCGATCACACCTTGCAAGGCGCCGCGTGAAGGACGATCCGCTGACTGACATTGCGGCTCTGGCGGGCATCGTGCCCAGATGGCGCGCGATGCTGCGGCGCGGCCTGCAAGCTGCAGAGCTGGACGAGGAAGGCGAGGCGATCGCGGAAACGATCGAGGCGCGCCTGCGCACCGGACGCCCGCTGGGCGCAGAGGAATGGATCATCGAACAAGAGCGCGCCCTCGGCTATCGCATGCGCCCGGCAAAACCCGGGCCAAAACCAAAGGCGGGCGGTCGGGATGGCAAGAGTTAAGTATACTGTCCCCGGAAGTTCCCCCTGTCCCCGGAAGTTCCCCTGTCCCCGGAAGTTCCCGGAAGTTCTGGTAGTGACGGCCTATCATGCATCCGCACACGACAGGAAAAGGCTGTTGCGCGTCTGAGTAACCAGACTGCAGGAGGATTCCGGGCCAGAAAGGGTAGATCTCCATGATGAGGTATCAGAACCGTCATCCCTCGAAGCCTCGCCAGGCAGCAAAGAGGAAGGGCGAGAAGTCGAGGTGCCCGAAGGCCACCACTGTCTCCTTCTCCCGTCTTTCCCTTCCAGGTGTGGTGGGAGAACCGAGCGCTCTGGAGCCGCATTACCAATCAAGCGCGATAAAAAGATATGCCTTAGCAAATCGAAAGGCGCCGACCGCGGCAGAACGGCAGCTCGCTCACATTCTGCGGGGATTGAATAACGGGGTTCTTCGAGGTCGTTTCCGACAACAACATGTCATCAGCGGCAAGTGGATCCTAGATTTCTTCTTCCCCGAGATCCGGCTCGGGATCGAAGTCGATGGTCCTTCCCATGACTCGAACGAGCAGCGCGCGAGGGACAGTCACAAGCAGGCTGACTGTGACCGCTTCGATATCACGCTCCTGCGATTGACGAATGAGGAGGTCTTCGGAAATCGCGAAACGTTGGTGCAGAAACTCAGGGTTGGCTGGAGTCGGGCCAGTAGAAGGGAAAACAGGATCATCGGAAAGAAATGGCCGAGCTGACTGCGCCAGCACTTTCCGCTCGTCCGCTTGCGGCCATCCACCATTTGCGATTGCATCCTACGAAATGGCTGCTTCGCTTGTGAGGTTCAGTCCGCACCAACTCCGGAACCGCGATGGATCGTGACCTTGTGATCTCTCCAGACATTGCAGAACTGCTCAACGCGGCCCTTGATGGTCGGTGAAGGGTTCACCACGAGGAACCGGGCGGGTTCCCGGGACAGTATACTTAATTGCGGTCCCTTGATTACGGTAACACTTTACTAAATCCCCAAATAGGAACATCTTCTTCCGCCTCACTGTGCTAGCGGGGACACGGAATACCGTGTCCCCGCAGAGGGTTAGGCGCGTTTCGCAGGCTCGTCAAAGTGG
>JAHEBH010000074.1 GCA_024642335.1 Erythrobacter sp. | reverse complement strand
GGCGACTGGACGGGGCAGGCCGGCTCCATCGCGGGCAGGCAATCGGGCAACTGGCTTTTCGCCGCGCCGCGAAATGGCATGGCCGTGCTCGACCAGTCCGCGGGGCAGGTAAAACGCTACGTCGATGGCTGGACGGCGGCGAGTTCCGTCACAGAGCCCTCGGGTGGTACGGTTGTCGACACAGAGGCACGCGCAGCCATTTCCGGGCTGGTTGCCGCGCTTGTCGCCGGCGGAATTCTTCCCTCAGTGTAGGCCAGGCCCAGCCCCAAGGCGCGCCGCCGCATCGCCATAGGTCCGCACCACCAGGCCCAGCGCCAACAATCCAGGTATCACTGCGACGAGCGAGGCCACCACGCCCACGCCAAGACTTCCCGCCACTTCCGAGATATAGCCCGCCACGAAAGGTCCGAAGGCCAGCCCGATCAACGTGGGGCCGAGCAGGAAGATTGCGGCGGCCGTTCCCCGCATACGCGGCAATACGATTGCCTGGCTGGCAGCGGCACAGGCACCCAGCGCCGATGCGGTCGCCATATTGGCGAGGAAGTTGCAGATGACGAATGTCGCAACCGAACTGGTCGTATAGCCTACAAGCAAAAGCGGAATGCTCGCTAGAAGCGGAACGCCAGCCACCATGGCTCTGCCTGATGCGAAGCGCCGCACCAGCCTGTCCGCCAGCCAGCCCCCGGCGATGACGCCAAGAAAGCCGCCAACTGCATTGGGCGCCCCAACCATCAGCCCCAGATCCGTCTTGCTGAGCAGGAAAGTCCGCTCTGCGTAGGGCGCGGCCCAATAGGTGATTGTGTAGCCGATGTAGGAGACCGCGCCGTAAAGCGCCACCACGCCCATGAATGCCCTGGACTTCCACGTCATTGCGAAACATTCGGCGTCCTGCGACTTCAAGGTGCTCGCCCAGCTGAATACCGCGTAAAAACCGATGGCGACGAACCAGAATTGTTCCCCGTTGCCGAAGGTCTTCGACGTCAGAAATGCCAGCACCGCCAACAAGGCGGCGGCCGAGACATTGGCCACGAAAGCACCGAGACCACGCCGTAGCGCCGCCAAGAATGTAAGCGGAGGCACGATCTCGACGACCTGCGAGAGGAAGCTGCCCCAACCATGTGCTCGATCGCCTTTCGGCACAAACCCGTCCATGACGCCTCGTTGGGGCTCACGCAGCGTCAGTACCCAAATAGCCAGCGCGAGGCCGGGCGCACCCACGATGATAAAAGCCGCCTGCCAGCCCGCCAGCCCCATGGGCCCACCGCCCGGATAGGCCGCATTCCAGCTTTCCACGATGGCGCCGCCGATAATGAGTGAAAGGCCGCTGCCCAGGAACAGGCCTGCCGAATAGATGGAAATGGCTGTCGCCCTGACATGCTTGGGAAACCAGTCTGATATCAGCGAATAGGCGCATGGATTGGCGGAGGCCTCTCCCACACCGACGCCGATCCTGGCAAACACGAGCGTGCCCATGTTGCGCGCAAAGCCCGAAAGCATGGTCATGGCCGACCATAGGGCCAGCCCTGCGCTCAGCAGCCGCAGGCGCGGTACGCTATCGGCAAAGCGACCGAGCGGAATTCCGAACAGCGCATAGAATATCGCAAATGCGGTCCCGTAGAGGAAGCCAAGTTGCGCATCGTCGATGCCCAGGTCTGCACGGATGTCATTGGCGAGGATCGACAGGATCTGCCGGTCGACGAAGTTCAGCAGATAGACGAAGAACAGCACGCCCAGCGCATACCAGCTGTAAGCTGGCACCTTCTGGCTTTGCTGTTCCCCCTCCGCAGCTGACATCACGCGTCGTCAGGCAAGGCAACGTAGCGAGTTGTATCCACCAACCCGGCTTCCTCGAAACCTTTCTGGCGCAGGCGACAACTATCGCACAGGCCGCAGGCGCGGCCGTCTTCTGCAGGGTCATAGCACGACCAACTCAACGCCGGATCGAGCCCAAGACGCTGCGCCTCCGCAGCGATCCGCGCCTTCCCCCAGTGCTGGAGCGGGGCATGGATGGTGAAGGGCCTGCCCTCAACCCCGTCACGCGTGGCCAGCCGCGCGGTCTCCTGAAAACTGGCGATGAAATCGGGTCGACAATCAGGGTAACCCGAATAATCGAGCGCATTCACGCCGATGAAGATGTCATGCGCGCCGATCGCCTCTGCCCATGCGAGTGTGAGCGAGAGGAAGACGAGATTGCGCGCCGGGACATAGGTTACCGGTATGCCTTCTCCGACGCCGGTCTTCGGCACGTCGATGTCGTCCGTCAGCGCGGACCCGCCGAACTGGCTGAGATCAAGCGGCATGACCACATGGCGCGCCGCTCCCAGCGCTCGCGCAATCTCACGCGCGGATTCGATCTCTTTCCGGTGCCGCTGGTTGTAATCCACCGTCAGAGCATTGATGGCAAAACCCTGCTCGCGCGCGATCCCGCCGGCAACCATGGAATCGAGGCCGCCGGAAAGAAGGATCACAGCCTTGCGAAGATTCTCTGCCATGCGGCACGGCTAGGCAGCTGGCGCGCCAAGGGCAAGTGCCCTCGGCAATTATCTACTTGCAGGGCCCGGTATGCCTTGCCTCACCGACGAGCGAAAAGGGCGTGCTGTCCTTGATTCCCTGGCTGCGAAGCTGGATGAGTCCGCTACCTTCACGGCGGATGACCGTCCGCCCATAGCCATCGCCGCGACAAGTGTATTGCACTGTCACTTCCGTCGGATCATCCTGCACCACGAAATGCGCACATCCGGACTGGCTATGCTGGATCTGGATCAGTTCGCGACCAGATCGGACGCATATGTCGCGGTGGCCGCCATCGCTGCGCAAGCGCAAATTCCAATTTCCGCGATTGAGGCTGTCGAGCATGGCCAGCTCGGGTGCCTGCGCAGCAGCTGGCAGGCCGGCGGCAAGAATTGCCGCGGCAGCCCACAATACCAGTCGCAGGAACTTCCCTACAGTCATACGGCGCTTCCAATCACATCAGACATGGGACGTCTATCAGCTTCCAGATGAACGGCAAATTGACCTCTACCAGCGACGAGTCGTTAATTCTGGCCGTTAATCCTGTATGGCGAACTGTTTCGAGCAGAATTCGCAATCGACCAGAATCACGCCCTCCTCATTGGCCATTTCTCGCCGGTCTTCCTTGGGAAAACGCGACAGGACTTCTTCAAAGTGCAGCGTTGTGCAGCGGCAACCGCGCGACAAATGCGCGCCCTGTTCCACGCGCACCTCGCGTTCCTCGTGATAAAGGCGCCAGATGAGCGTTTCCAGGGACAGTTCGGGGTCAATGATTTCCTCGTCCTGCAGGCTCTCCGCCAGGATGGAGACATGTTCCCATTCGGGATGGTCGAGGCGCGTGTGCAAGCGTTCGCGCCCTTCCTCGCCTTCGGGCAGATGCTGGACCAGCAGGCCCCCGGCAATGTTACCGGCCGCGCCTGACTTGATCGCCGTCCTGATCAGGGTCGGAAGCTGCTCGCTCTGCCGGAAATAGGCCTGCACTGCTTCGGTCAGCGATTCTCCTTCCAGCGGAACCACGCCCTGATAACGCAGGCCTGTCCTGGCGATATCGAAGGTGATCGCCAGGTGACCTTCACCGAACAATTCGGGCAGGGTCGGGTCGGAGCCAAGTGTATCGAATTCGGCCGGGTCGTGCTGGACATAACCGCGCAACTCGCCATTGCGATAATCGCAGACCAGCAGGCCGATCACACCGCCCCGCGACTGCGCCTGCATGGTGAGCTGGTCGCCCTCTTCCTTGAGCAATCCCCCCATCAAGGCCGCCAACACGACCGCCTCAGCCAGTACGAGCTTTATCGCCGGCGGATAATCATGCGCGCCCAGGATCGTATCGAGCACAGGGCCGAGCCGCACCGCCCTGCCGCGGCAATCGCGGTCGGGAATGGTGAAGGACAGAAGCTGGTCAAAGCCGGTTTGCGGCCGGGATCTATCGCGGTCGGTCATCGCGGCTGATATGGGTGCGCCCGGCCGCGAATGGAACCCGCAAGATCATCCCAGCAGGCCGAAGCACCACAAGAGCACCGATTTCTGAGCGTGGATGCGGTTCTCCGCCTCATCGAAGACGACCGATTGCGGCCCCTCGAAAACCTCCTCGCTCACTTCCTCGCCGACGTGGGCAGGCAGGCAGTGCAGGAACTTCGCATCGTGCCTGGCATGCGCCATCAGCGCGGCATTGACCTGGAATGGGGCAAGCTCCGCCAGCTTCGCCTCGGCGTGGTCCTGCCCCATCGAGATCCATGTGTCGGTGACCACCACATCCGCGCCCTTGGCTGCTTCTGCCGCATCATGCGTGACCGTGATCGTTGACCCCGCAGCACGCGCCGCATCGACATAGAGCGCATCCGGAACATAGCCCGTAGGCGTGCCGATGCGTATGTCGAACTTCATCAGCCCTGCCGCCTCGACCAACGAGTTCATCACATTGTTGCAATCGCCCAGCCAGGCAAGTTGGAGGCCCGGCAGAGCCTTGCCGTGCTCGATCACGGTGAGCAGGTCGGCGACAATCTGGCACGGGTGCGACCTGTCGGTCAGCCCGTTGATCACCGGCACCCCCGCATGGCGGGCCATTTCCTCAACCTTTGCGTGATCGTTCGTGCGGACCATGATCGCGTCTGCCATGCGGCCCAGCACGCGCGCGGTATCGGCAATCGTCTCGCCGCGCCCCAGTTGCGATGTCCCCGATTCGAGGATCAGCGGCGTGCCGCCCAACTGGCGTATGGCGATATCGAAGCTGACCCGCGTGCGGGTCGAATTCTTCTCGAACACCATGGCCAGCACGCGCCCGGCCAGGGGCGCATCCGCGTCGGCCTGTCCCTTGGGCCAGGTCTTGCGCGCCGCCTTGCGATCGATGGCGTCATTGATCATCGCGGCAATGGCATGGCCGCCTGCGTCGCCAAGATCGAGGAAATGCCTGATGGCCATGGTCAGCCCCCTTCCGGCTTGAAGTCAGCGGCACCCGCAGAGAGCTTCTCGAAGAACTCGTCCATCTCCGCATCACCGATGACCAGCGGCGGCAGGATGCGCAGCGTGTTGTCACCCGCAGCGACCGTCAGCAACTGGTGGTTGTCGCGCAGATGGACCATGAAGCCGCGCGGTTCGACCTTCATCTTCAGGCCAAGCATCAGCCCCAAGCCGCGCACTTCCTCGAACAAATCCGGATAATTGCCGATGAATTGCTCGAGCCGCGCCCGCAGCCGCTCACCTTTCGCCCGAACCTCTGCCAGGAATTCCTCGTTGG
The DNA here is from genome assembly GCA_024642335.1 of Erythrobacter sp. Lineage (GTDB taxonomy): Bacteria > Pseudomonadota > Alphaproteobacteria > Sphingomonadales > Sphingomonadaceae > Alteraurantiacibacter. Next base: position 3,997 of record JAHEBH010000074.1, on the reverse strand, counting down.
CTACGGCATCCATCACAGCATTGCCCGCAGCCATGGCCAGCGGATTGCCACCATAGGTCGATCCATGCGTGCCGAAGGTCATGCCGCGCGCCGCCTTCTCGGTTGCCAGGCAGGCACCGAGCGGGAAGCCGCCGCCGATTCCCTTGGCCGTGGCCAGAATATCAGGGACGACCCCCAATTGCTCATAGGCATAGAGCGTTCCCGTCCGGGCAACGCCGGTCTGCACCTCGTCAAAGACCAGCATCAGGTCATGCTCGTCTGCCAGCTGCCGCAATCCCTTGAGGAATTCCTGCGTACCCACGCGGATACCACCTTCGCCCTGTACCGGTTCCACCAGGAAGCCGGCCGTGTGGGGACTGATCGCCGCCTTCACGCCTTCGAGATCGTTGAATTCGACATATTTGAAGCCAGGCAGAAGCGGCGCGAAGCCCTTGTGCATCTTTTCCTGGCTCGATGCGCTGATCGTCGCCAGCGTCCTGCCGTGGAAGGCATTGTTGAAGGTAATCAGCTCATACCGCGTCGTATCTCCATCGACCTGGTGATAGGCACGCGCCGTCTTGATCGCGGCTTCAACAGCCTCTGCGCCCGAATTGGTGAAGAAGACCGTATCGGCGAAAGTGGCATCGACCATGCGCTGCGCCAGTTCCTCGCCCTGCGGACTGCCATAGAGATTGGAGACGTGCATCAGCGTTGCGGCCTGCTTCTGGATCGCACCGATAAGCCCGGCATGCGAATGGCCCAGAAGGTTGACCGCTATACCCGAAGCGAAATCGAGATAGCGCGTGCCATCTTCCGAGATCAGGTGGCAATGCTCGCCCTTGACGGGCCGAACGCCACACCGCGGATAGACGGGCATGAGAGGAGTGATGGTCATGAAGAGATTCCTGTAATCGAATACTGAAACGACAAATGGCGGCCGATTGGCCGCCGCGTAATGGAATCCATTTATGATGGGTGCGGCGGCCGGTCAAACTCGGCCGCCATCCCGGGCGTCCTGCGACTAGCTTTGCGCAGGCACGAGGTTGACGGCCGAATACTTTCCTCGTCGGTCTACTTCGAGGTCAAATTCGAATCGGTCGCCTTCTTCAATGCTGCTGAGGCCCGACCGCTCCACTGCGCTGATATGAACGAAGGCATCTTCCTTGCCATCTTCGCGCGTAATGAAGCCAAAGCCCTTCATGGCGTTGAAGAACTTCACCGTACCCACGGCCTTTTCACCCGTCAGCTCGCGCTGCGGGGCCTTGGGCGGAGCGGCAACGACGTCACCCACAACCTGGAGATCGGCAGCCGAAACCTTGCCGCCACGATCGACGAGGTTGAATTGCAGTTCCTGACCTTCGGCCAGACCTGCGAGCCCGGCGCGTTCGACCTGGCTGATATGGACGAACACGTCCTCGCCACCCTCATCGCGCTGGATGAAGCCGAAGCCTTTCTGGGCATTGAAGAATTTTACCTTGCCTTGGCCGGTTCCAACGACTTGAGCGGGCATTCCGCCACCACGCGGAGCACCACCGCCGCCACCGCCACCGCCGCGATTGCCGCCACGGTCATCGTCGAAGCGGCCACCGCCGCCGCCGAAACGGCCACCGCCGCCACCGCCGCCGCCACCGCCGCCGCCACCGAAACGGTCGCCGCCGCCAAAGCGATCACCGCCACCGCGCCAGTCGTTTCCACCCATCGGGGGCATATCGCCGCCGCCGAACGGATCAAAACCTTCTTCACCAAAACCATCCCGCTTGTCGCGCCCCCGGCCGCGACGACCTTTGTCGTAACCCATGTAACCACGTAACCTTCAAATCGCCCTGTTAGGTGACCCGGCGGCACGGACGAATACTCCCGCCGGGCACAAGTGAAGGAAACCCCCAACACTTTGCGCGCGTCCATATACCCTAGAATCTGCCGTCTGGCGAATGATTTAAGACTCGGCGTCCTCGACCGTTACGAAGACGGTTTGAAACACGCGTTTAGGTTTGTGACTTGCGTCACCACTGGCGTCATGTGCAAGAATGCCCATATTGCCCAAGAGCGGCCGCTGCGGGTGGCATGCGGGCGGCAGGCTTTGCACGGAGAAAATGCCATGAGCGATTTCAGGAAGTTGTCTGACAGCGTCTGGGCCAGTCCGCAGATAACTGCAGAGGACGTGCGCGAAGCACATGGGCGTGGTTTTGCCATGATCGTGAACAACCGGCCAGACGGCGAGGTGGATGACCAACCCGCCGGTGCCGATATTGCAGCGCTGGCAGAGCAGCTTGGTCTCGCCTACCGTGCCATTCCGATCACACCTGGCGGCTTTGGCCCCGAAGAGGTGACGCAGATGGTCCAAGCCCTGGAAAGCGCCCAAGGGCCGGTGCTCGCCTATTGCCGCAGTGGCACACGCTCGACCCTCCTGTGGTCGCTTGCGCAAGCCGCCAGCGGGCACGAGCCGGATGAGATCGCCTCTGCCGCAGCTGCTGCCGGTTACGACATTTCCCCGGTTCGCCCGCTGGTCAACCAGCTGGCGGCGCGCGCGAAAGATTGATGCCGGCCACCGCCATCAGTCTTGTTCTGGCTGGGGCGGGAATAAGCCTGCTCCTGCTCCTGTCCTTTCGCTACGGCTTCGCCGGCGTTCCCCGGCTGGAAAGCGATGCAGAAGCGGCGGCCATAGCCGACGGCCTCAACGGCGGCTTCGACGTGCATAGCTGCATCATGGCCCGTGACTGGCATAGTGCATTGGTGTTCGATGACGCGGGCAGGAGAGCGGTCATCATGCCGCATGGCGCGCATTTCATCGCCCGCCTCCTGAGCGATGAGGCGCACCTTTACCGCGAAGGCAATTGGCTGACCGTCCAGGATATGGGCTGGAAGGCAAGGCTGTCGCTCGATGGCAACTGCGACCTCGGCATGGTCTCAGGCGGGTCGGGGACATAGCCCGTGACCGGCTTCGATCCCATTCCTTTCGCCATCCCGTTCTTTGTGCTGCTGGCCGTCGCGGAACTTGTCTGGGCGCGGTCGACTGGCCGCTTCCGAACATACGAATTGCGGGACACGGCAGTCTCGCTTGCGTTGGGGCTCGGCAGCATCGTGGCCGGGGCGCTGGCCGCCGGTGCCGTCGCCGCCATGCTGTTCTGGGCACATGGTTCGGCCCCGCTCCAGTTCGGTTGGGCATGGTGGGCATGGCCATTATGCTACGTGGCGGACGATCTTGCCTATTACTGGCAGCACCGGCTGGGGCATCGGGTGCGCTGGTTCTGGGCATCGCACGTCAATCATCATTCCAGCCAGCACTACAATCTCTCGACCGCGTTGCGGCAGACCTGGACCGGCTTTATCGCCTTGTCCTTCCTCTTCCGCATGCCGCTTGCACTGGCGGGATTCGAACCGGGCATGATCCTGGCCTGCGCGGCCTTCAACCTGATCTACCAGTTCTGGATCCACACCGAAGCGATCGGGCAAATGCCGCGCTGGTTCGAGGCTGTGATGAACACGCCATCCCATCACCGCGTGCACCATGCGACCAACCCGCAATACCTCGACCGCAATTATGCCGGAACCTTCATCGTCTGGGACAAGTTCTTCGGCACCTTCGAGGCGGAGGCGCCTGATGAGCCTATCCGCTACGGACTGGTGCACCAGCTGGGCAGCTTCAACCTGCTGCGCGCGGCCTTTCATGAATGGGTAGCAATCGGCCGGGACGTCTGGTCCGCGCCGTGGGGGCAAAAGCTGCGCTATTTATGGCGCGAGCCGGGCTGGAGCCATGACGGCAGCCGCGAGACTTCCGACATGATCCGCACCCGAAGCAAGAAGGCGCAATAGCAAACGAGGTTGGTCTGCTACCGGCAACCCGGTGTTGCTCAATCCAATGCAAGTCGCAGCCGACCGTCCAATCACACGTGACATAGAAAAAGGGCCGGAGGTTTCCCCCCGGCCCCTTTCGATTGACCTTTCGGCCAGTCCTTACCTGCCCGAACCCGGACCGTAAGTGATTTCCACGCGGCGGTTCTGCAGCTCGCGCACACCG
>JAHEBH010000027.1 GCA_024642335.1 Erythrobacter sp. | reverse complement strand
ATGAACCTGCGCAGCAATTCGCCATGGCTGGCGCTGATCATCCTGACCGGAATCAGCACAGTAGGCTTTATCGACCGGATCGTCGTCAACGTGCTGGTCGAGCCGGTCAAGGCCGAGTTCGGCCTGACCGACGGCCAGGTCTCGCTGATGGCGATGGCCTTTACCGTGCTCAATATCGGCGTGGGGCTGGTAATCGCTCGTATTGCGGAAAGGGTGCACCGGCTCTCGCTGATATCGGTCGGTACGCTGCTGTGGTCAGGTGCTACTGCTCTGTGCGGATGGGCGGGTGGTTGGATCAACCTGTTGCTGGCGCGCATGGGCGTGGGGCTTGGCGAGGCGGTGGGCCTGCCCGGCCTGCAATCGGTGATCGCCGACTACTTTCCCGCCAACAAGCGCGGCATGGCCATTTCGGTCCTCCTGCTCGCACCTCCCATCGGGGCCTTTGTCGGTTTCGTCGGCGGGGGCTGGATCGCGCAGGAGTATGACTGGCGCTTCACCTTCCTGATCGCCGCCATTCCCGGCGTGGCACTGGCGGCCCTGGCCTGGTTCTTCGTCGCCGAGCCCAAGCGCGGGGCGCATGATGTTCTGGCCAAAGGCGAAGAAGCAGACCATGTCCCGCCCGCCAGCGAGGTGCTCAAGCGCCTTTTTGCCCTGCCCAGCGCGCGCAACCTGGTGATCGGATCGGCCTTTGCCGCCATGCTTGGCTTCGGGCTCAACTACTTCTTCACCTCGCTGATGATCCGCCGCTTCGACGTGGGGCTGGCCGAGGCTGGTCTCTATTCGGGGCTGATCGCCAGCGCTCCCGCCGCCATTTCAGTGATCGTCAGCGGCATGCTGGGAGACAGGCTGGGTGCGAAGAACCCCGCCGCCTATGCGCTGGTGCCGGCCGTGTGCATGCTGATCGGCGGGCCGATCTACGCGCTGGCCATAACGCGCGAGGAACTGCCGTTGCTGCTCGGCCTGATCAGCGTCGCGACCTTCCTCAACTTCGGATATCTCGGCATCACTTTCGCCGCGCTGCAAAACCTCATGCATCCGCGCATGCGGGCGACCTGCTCGGCCATGCTCAATGTGGTTTATGGCATTGCCGGCGGCCTGGGACCCATGCTGCTCGGCTATCTCAGCGATGGCCTGGCGGTGGAGCATGGCGCGGTGCAGGGCCTGACCATAGCCATGGCAATTACCGGCACGCTCTATGTCTGGGCGGCTGTGCATTACCTGCTTGCCGCGCGGCGCTATGCAGAGGACCTGGCGAGCACGCAGGCTTCGCCCGAGGCCTGAGGCAGGAGGCGACGCGCGCCTCCTGCAACAAGGGTCAGGCCAGGGCCGCCTTCAGGTCGTCGACCAGATCGGTGCGTTCCCAGGGGAAGAAGTCGCCTTCGGCCTTGCGGCCGAAATGGCCATAGGCCGCGCTCTTGCGATAGATCGGCTTGTTGAGGCCGAGGTGCAGACGGATGCCGCGCGGGGTCAGGCCTCCCAGCTTGCCGATGGACCTGATCGCGTCTTCCAGCCTGTCGTCCGCCACCGTGCCCGTGCCATGCGTATCGACATAGAGCGACAGCGGCTGCGACACGCCGATGGCATAGGCGAGCTGGATGGTGCAGCGCGTGGCGAGGCCCGCGGCAACGATGTTCTTCGCCAGATAGCGCGTGATATAGGCAGCCGAACGGTCGACCTTGGTCGGGTCCTTGCCCGAGAAGGCACCGCCGCCATGCGGAGCAGCGCCGCCATAGGTATCGACGATGATCTTGCGCCCCGTCAGGCCCGCGTCACCGTCCGGGCCGCCGATTTCGAAACTGCCCGTCGGGTTGAGGTGGTAGGCCGTCTGGTCGCTCAACAGGTCCGCCGGAATGACCGAGGCAATCGCCTGCTTCAGATAGGCCTTGAGTTCGGCTTCCTTCTCGCCCTGGTCATAGCCCGGCGCGTGCTGGGTGGAGATCACCACGGCGGTGCAGGCCACCGGCTTGCCGTTCTCGAAACGCAGCGTGACCTGGCTCTTGCTGTCGGGCTCGAGGAAAGGCGCCTTGCCCGAATGGCGGTCTGCCGCCAGCTTTGCGAGGATCTTGTGGCTGTAATCGAGCGTTGCCGGCATCAGGTCCGGCGTCTCGTCGCAGGCATAACCGAACATGATGCCCTGGTCGCCCGCGCCTTCATCCTTGTTGGACCCTTCCGCCCCTGCATCCACGCCCTGCGCGATATGGGCGGACTGGCCGTGCAAATGGTTCTCGAAGGTCAGCGTTTCCCAATGGAAGCCATCCTGCTCGTAGCCGATGTCCTTCACCACGTTACGGACAGTGCTTTCGATCTCGTCCAAGGCGCCCGGTGCCCAGGCACCGTTTTCATAGACACCCTTGCACCGGATCTCGCCCGCCAGCACGACCAGCTGCGTGGTCGTCAGCGTTTCGCAGGCGACGCGCGCTTCGGGGTCCTTCGACAGGAACAGATCGACGATGGAATCGGAAATCTGGTCGGAAACCTTGTCGGGGTGGCCTTCGGAAACGCTTTCCGATGTGAAAAGGTAGGACTGGCGCATTGGTACAATTATTCCTTCCCGGAAACTATTCCTGACTGAAACTGCTAGGGCGCTCTAACGCGCGCTCCGGCGCATGGCAATCGATGCCAGCCCCAGAAAAAGCACGGCCCAGCAAAGCGCGAGTATGTTGCCCAAGCGGGCGAAGGGTGTGGGTTCGGCGGCTGGAGGCACAAGGGCATCGATCCGCTTCATTTCATGGCTCGGGATCGCATGGCGGACCACGCCGCGCGCATCGATGATTCCGCTGATCCCGCTGGTGGTCGAACGCAGGACTGGCAGTCCTTCCTCGATCGCGCGCAGCCTTGCCTGGGCAAAATGTTGCGGCGGTCCGAAGGCGCCGAACCAGCCATCGTTTGAACCGGTGTAGATATAGTCGGGCCGGTTGCTGCGATCGACCACCTGGCCGGAGAAGATGATCTCGTAGCAGATCTGGATACCGGCCTTGCCATGATCGCCAAGGTCGAGCGTTTGCGGACCGGGGCCCGGCAGGAAGTCCACCGCGCCCGGCACCAGCCGGCTGAAGCCGAGCGGTTCGAGCAGGCTGCGCATGGGCAGATATTCGCCGTAGGGCACCAGATGCGTCTTGGCATAGGTTGCCGTCACCGTGCCCTCGCCGTTGACGGCAGAAACCGCATTATGCGCGCCCACCAGGCGACGGTTTTCGAACAGCAGGCGCTGGCTGCCCGTCAGCAGCACCGCTTCGGAACCGATGATCCGGGCAATGCGCATGCGGGCGTATTCGGGGCTGCCAAGCGCGGTGGTGCGATCATAATAGACCTGCGGATAGCCGGGCTCGAGATAATCGGCCATGCCCGATTCGGGCCATAGCACCAGACGCTTCGCGGCCTGCTCTCCCTGCCCGGAAAGCTGCGCCAGACGGACAAAATTCGCTTCGTAATAGAGCGAGTTGGACAGGCGTTCCTGCCTGATATCGGGCTGCACCAGCGTGACGGGAAGCGTTCCTTCCTCACCCGGCCCCACCGGCCAATACATGCCCGCACCCAGCAGGGCGGCAGCAAGGCCCGCTGGCACCCATCGCCTCTCCAGCAGGAGCTGGACCAGCCCGGCCCCGAGCAGCACGGCGAGACCCGACAGCGCATAGGTGCCCATTAGCGGTGACAGCGCGGCCAGTCCCGGCCGGTCGAACGGTCCCAGGAGGACAATGCCGAAGGGGTTCCACGAATAGCCGGTGAAGAGCCAGGAACGCAGCCATTCGCTGACAATCCATGTTCCGCCAAATGCCAGTGCCGTGACAAGCCCTTGCCGCCTTCCGGCCAGGGCCCGCGCAGCACCTGCCGCCAGCGCCGGATAGACCGCCAGATAGAGCGAGAGCACAGGCACCGCTGCCCATCCCAGAGCGGCGGGCATATTCGATTGATAGGTAAAGGCCGTGGCAATCCAGCTGTTGCCCAGCGTGAAATGGCCCATGCCGAACAGCCAGCCCAGCCATGCGGCCTGCTTCCAGCTGCGCGTGTGCGGCAATAGCGCCACGAATGCGCCCATCGCCAGTAGCGCCAGCGGCCAGATGGAAAGTGGTACAAAGCCACAGGCAGAGGCAATGCCCAGCAGGAATGCCACCAGGCCGCTGCGGCCAGAAATCAGCAGGGACAGGTTAGGCAGGATGCGCATTGCAGCGGGGTTGGACCGCCGGGCCCGTCCAATCAAGCCTCAAGCAGCGCGAACGATCAGTCCGCTTCCTGCAGCGCATCCTGGTTGCCGTCTTTTGCCCGCGTCTTGCGCCCACGGGGTCGGTGCGATCGCTCCTCACCGCCAGAATCATCGTCGCGCGCGATCGAAGGCGGCAGCAGGTCGGGATTGAGGCCGCTGCCGCCATCATCCGCCTTCTTGCGCCCGCGCTTCTTCGCAGGCTTGCCGACAAAGGGATTGTCGCCTTCGTCGGTCTCACCCTCGGCGCCATGCAGCACTTCTGCGGGTTCATAGGAATCAAATTCGTCCCTGCCCGAACGAGAGCGGGGATTGCGACCGCGACCCTCGTCGCGATCATCATCGTCGCCATCATCATCCTGGCCGCGTTCGCCGTCACGTTTGACGCGCTGATCATCCTTCTGCGCCTTACTATCGGCGATCACCCGGAAATAATGGTCGGCGAACTGGAGGTAATATTCGGCCTGCACCCGGTCGTCATTGAGCGAGGCGTCATGCGCCAGCTTCTTGTACTTCTCCAGCATTTGCGGCGCATTGCCGCGTGCCCTGCTGTCGATTCTGTTCGACTGGTTGCCGCTTCCACCGCGATTGCTGCCACGGCCGCGCCGACGATTGTTATTGCGTTGGTTATTCAAAGGAAATCCGTTTCCTCATTGGGACCGGAACACATTACCACTCCGGTCGCATGACCCCTCGCCACAGCGCCACATGGCAACTGTGCCAGTTTCCGATTTGCAAAGGCAAATGACGTGAAACGCCGCTTACAGAGCAAAGTTCGGAGTTCGGCCTCCGGTTACGGGCAACTGCCCCTTGCACCCAAGGCTTGGTAGGAGAGGTAGCTACTCGAAAATCATTTGCCAAGTCCTAATCGCAGCACAAGCGCGCGAGGTCTTCCGCCCAGGTCGTTATGGCAACTGACGGAAAAACCGGTATTTTGCGCCAGGACAGTCACGGGGACCTCCTGCATGGCACCGATTTCCAGCACAACAATCCCGCCTTCTGCCAGCAAATCAGGAAGTTGCGGAATCAGGGCCCGGTAATCATCCAGGCCGTCAGGGCCCGCAAAAAGCGCTCCCGCAGGCTCGAATTCGCGAACGCTGCGGTCCAGCGCCGCCTCCGATTCAACATAGGGGGGATTGGCAAGAATCAGGTCGAACCGGCCCAGTTCCTCCGTCCAACCCGCCTCGTGCCAGTCGCGGTGCAGGATCCGAGCGCGATCGGCCACGCCCAGACGCGCGGCATTTTGCGAGGCGATGGCCATGGCGCCCAGCGAGCGATCGATGCCAATACCCTCGGCCAGCGGACGCTCCGCCAGCACGCTGAGCAGCAGCGCGCCCGATCCCACGCCGCAATCGAGCACGCGTTTCGGTGACGAAGCCGCAGCGAGCGCCGCCTCCACTACAGTTTCGCTATCGCTGCGTGGGATCAGCACTTCTTCCGTCACCACGAAGCGGCGCCCGTAGAATTCCTGCGTTCCGGTGATGTAGGCAATCGGCTCGCATGCCTCGCGCCGGGTGAGGAGATTGGCAAATCCCTCCGGCACGACATCGCCCATATGACGCAGCAGAAGGTCCGAGCGCGAGACGCGCAGCGCATGCGCCATCAGCAATTCGGCATCGAGCCGGGCTGTGTCACTGGTCTTGGCAAGGCGTTCGGTGGCCTCGCGGATGGCTTGGGAAACTTGCAATTCCGCTCACCCTGAGCTTGTCGAAGGGTCGTCCTTCATTTCATGGCATAGAGCAGAAGGAAAAGCGATGCTTCGACATGCTCAGCATGAGCGGGAAGGTCATGCTTCCATCGCCGCAAGGCGCTTTGCCTCGTCCTCGGCGGTGAGCGCATCGACGATCTCGCCCAGCGCCTGCCCCGCCAGCACCTCGTCCAGCTTGTGCAACGTCAGGCCGATGCGGTGGTCGGTCACGCGGCCCTGCGGGAAATTGTAGGTGCGAATGCGCTCGCTGCGGTCACCCGAGCCGACCATTGCACGGCGCGCCTCCGCCTCCTCGCCCTGCGCTTCCTCGCGCATCTTTTCATACAGCCGCGCGCGCAGCACCTGCATCGCCTTGGCGCGGTTCTTGTGCTGGCTGCGCTCGTCCTGCTGGATAACGACAAGCCCCGTCGGAAGGTGGGTGATGCGCACGGCACTGTCGGTGGTGTTGACGTGCTGGCCGCCAGCACCCGAGGCGCGGTAGATATCGATCTTCAGGTCATTGTCATTGATCTGGACATCGACCTCGGTCGGCTCGGGCAGCACCGCGACCGTGGCAGCAGAGGTATGGATGCGCCCGCCGCTTTCGGTGACCGGAACGCGCTGCACACGGTGCACGCCGCTTTCCCATTTGAGCTTGGCGAAAACGCCGGCGCCTTTCACGTTGGCGACGATTTCCTTGAATCCGCCCGCGTCCGAGGCATTCATGCTGACCGGCTCGACCGTCCAGCCCTGTTCGGCAGCAAACTTCTCATACATGCGGTAGAGATCGCCGGCGAAAAGCGCCGCCTCGTCCCCGCCAGTGCCCGCGCGAATTTCCAGCATGGCGGGGCGCTGGTCGGCCTCGTCCTTGGGCAGCATGGCAAGGGAAAGCTCGTGCTCTGCTTGCGGAAGGCGCTTCTTGAGCGTGGCCAGTTCTTCCTCTGCCATGGCCTTCATCTCGGGATCGGCGAGCATCTCGGTCAGCCCGGCGATTTCCTCGCGCATGGCGGTGACTTCGGCCGCGATCTTCGCCACCGGCTCCAGCTCGGCATAGTCGCGGCTTGCCTGCACATAGGCCTCACCCTCGAGCTGGCCCGACGCCATGCGCGCCTCGAGTTCAGCGAAGCGATGGGTGATCTGCTGGAGACGTTCGGCGGGTATTTGCATCAGTGCTTCGCCCTCTCCACCTCGTCATGCTGAACTCGTTTCAGCATCCATCGTGCCACCCGAACCGAAGCCGCGTGGGGAAGAATGGATCCTGAAACAAGTTCAGGATGACGGTTTGTGTGTGCGGCGGAGTTGGTCACAGTCGGACATGTTTCCCAATAATCGCTTCAATTTGTGTTTCGCGATTATCGTCGATTTGTGAGCGTGCACTATATCCAGCCAACCCGTCTCGAACTTGCAAGGAGACGAGATAGGCAGGGTCCAGCTTGGCTGCTTTGTCATATCTTTTCCGGCCAGACCCGGTAACGACAACCTCGACGGAGAAGCCAGACAGCCGAAGCTCCGGTGCTATACGAGCAGCAGCTGCAACCAACTCATCTGCTTCAACAGCAATTGCGACGTCTAGTCGTTCGGGTTCACGCTCACCCACCAGCATCGCCAGCCGTTCAATTCCGGCAGCCCAGCCGACGGCAGGCGTGGGCGCGCCGCCCAACGATTCCATTAACCCGTCATAGCGGCCCCCGCCCAGGATCGTGCTCTGGCTGCCAAGCGCATTGGCGGCAACAGAACCCTCGTCCGGAACGAATTCGAAAGCGGTGTGACGGTAATAATCGAGGCCGCGCACCAGCTTGTCGAGACGCTGCCATTTCACGCCAGCCGCATCGAGACCGGCGGTGACCGCGCCGAAGAAGTCCTCGGCCTCAGCGGTCAGGAACTCGTCAATCTTCGGCGCATCGGCAACGAAGGCCTGGTCACGCGGGTCCTTGCTGTCAAGAATGCGCAGCGGGTTGCGTTCCAGCCTCTCCTGCGAATCTTCGGACAACTCGCCGCGCACCGCCTGGAAATAGGCCAGCAGGGCCGCGCGCCAGCTGTCGCGGCTATCGGCATCGCCAAGCGTATTGAGCTGCAAGGTCACACCATCATCAACGCCCAGCTCCTTGAGCAGCTGGTCCGCCATGCACAGCAGCTCGACATCGGCCTGCGGCTCGGCCGCGCCAATGATCTCGGCATCGATCTGGTGGAACTGGCGGTAGCGGCCCTTCTGCGGGCGCTCGTAACGAAACAGCGGGCCATGCGTCGCCACCTTCAGCGGCGCGTATTGCTGCCAGCCTTCGGTGAGATAGGCGCGCGCGATCCCGGCGGTGAATTCGGGGCGCAAGGTCAGGCTTTCCCCGCCGCGATCATCGAAAGAATACATCTCCTTGGAGACTACGTCCGTCGTCTCGCCCAGCGAACGGGCGAAAACCTCGGTCTTTTCGAAGACGGGCATCTCCACGCGGCGAAAGCGATAGAGCTTGCGCACGCGCTCGAAGGTCTCGACCACGAAGGCAAAAGCCTCCGCATCGGCGCCGAAGATATCCTGTGTGCCCCTGATCGGGCGCGGTGTCTGAACCTTGCTCATGATCATGGGCGTTTAGGCGGCAGCGCCCCGTGCCGCAACACACAGTGTGAGTCCCCGCGCAGGCGGGACCTTTTGCTTATCAGGAGCAGGTCCCCGCCTGCGCGGGGACTCACGGCGTATTACTCCGCTGCTTCCAAAAAACGATCGTCGATCGAGGTATCGGCTTCCCAGCTCTTCAATTCGGGCAGCACGGTCTTGGCAAACATGCGCATCGAACGCACTGCATCATCCTGCGGCATGCCGCCGAAATAGACATGCGGGAAGAAGCCCTGCGGGTTGTAGATGCCCTTCAGTTCCCACAGCCGGTCGAGGATCTGCTGCGGCGTGCCGGTGATCGCGCCCTTGGAGAAATTGGCGCAATAGGTGTCGATCTCCTCCGGCGAGTGCAGCATCATCTTCTCGTAATGCTCGTACCCCTTCACGTTGGCGAAGGTGCCAGGCTTGGCGAGGGAATAGTTCTTGATCGCTGCGCGCATCGTGTTGGCGAGGTATTTCTGGCCCTGTTCCTCGGCAAAATCGCCATCCTCGTGGATGTAGAAATTGCCGCTGAGCATGGGCGGCGGTGGCAGCGAGCCATCGCCGTGCACTTCGGCCCACACCGCCTTGTACTGGTCCGGCGGAGCTTCCTGCCCGCGCTGCGGGATCATCAGCACCATATTGCCGAAGCCGTGCTTGGCCGCGGCATACATGGAATTGCCCGAGAGCGAGCCGCAGAACTTGCGGCCTTCGAAGCTCTTGATCGGACGCGGACGCAGCTCTGTACGCGGGATGGTGCCGAATGCGCCCTCGCCTTCGATCACGCCCGTTTCCAGCGCCGGAATCAGCACGTCGAGAATATCGTTGTAGAGCGCGCGGCTGTTGTTCTGGTCGATGCCCATGCCGGCGAATTCCTGCGGCGCAAGGCCCCCGCCGAAACCGAGGATCGCACGGCCGCCCGAGAGAATGTCGAGGTTGACGATATTCTCCGCCAGGCGCACCGGATTGTGCCAGGGCACGATGATGCATTGCGTGCCCAGCTTCACCCTCTTGGTGCGCGCCGCAATATTGGTGAGCAGGAACAGCGGATCGTTCGACACCGAATAGTCGGAGAAATGATGCTCGGTGATCCACACCGAATCGAAGCCCAGCTCCTCGGCATAGACGAGGTTGTCCACCTCTTCGCGCAACAGCTGCGCATCGTCATAGGAATCGCCGCGCTGGTGCGCAAAGCCGGAAGCCAGGCCTACATGCATCTCTCTCACTCCTGTCAGCTATGGCAGCGCGGCCCGGTTGGCCCGACTCTTCGCACTGCCATCTTCACGCTCGTTACAATGACGCAGTTTGGCCTTTCCTGCAATTCGCCTGTGGCAATGATGGCGCAAGTGCACTAACGGGGCCGGAAATTGGGAGGGGATGCCGCCAAACCACGGCCGCAAGAAACGCGGCGCATGTTAACGGAAGACGGACATCCATGCGTATCGAACATATTCCGGTCGGCGATAATCCGCCCGAAAACCTGAACGTCATCATCGAAGTGCCCTCTGGCGGCGAACCGGTGAAGTACGAATTCGACAAGAAGAGCGGCGCTCTCTTCGTCGATCGCATCCTGCACACGCCGATGCGCTATCCCGCCAATTACGGTTTCGTACCGCACACGCTGTCACCCGATGGCGACCCGCTGGATGCGCTGGTAATCGCCCGTTCGCCCTTCATCGCAGGCTGCGTGGTGCGCGCCCGCCCGATCGGCGTTCTCAACCTCGAAGACGAGCATGGCGGTGACGAGAAGCTGATCTGCGTGCCGGTGGATTCGACCTTCCCCTATTATTCGGACGTCGGGGAAACCAAGGACCTGCCTTCGATCATCTTCCAGCAGATCGAACACTTCTTCACCCACTACAAGGATCTGGAAGCCGAAAAATGGGTCCGCATCGGCGCCTGGGGCGATGCGGCGGAAGCGCGCAGGGTGACGGTGGAAGCCATCGAGCGTTACGAAGCGGAAAAGAATGGCTGACAAGCCAGAGGGGGCTCCCGGTTTTTACCGGTGAGCCCCCGAACGCGAAGTCCGAAGGGCTTACACGTTCAACTCAAAGCCGCGATGCCCATGAAAAAGAGCGTCAGCAGCACCGGCAGGCCAATGGCCAGCAGCCACAGCACCGCACAATCGCGCGTAAACTTGCCTGCCAGTTCAGGGTCGGCGGCCTGTTCATCCGACAGGTACTTCCAGCGCGCCTCGAATTGCATGCACCCTGGAATGATGGCGAAGACCAGCACCACCAGCGCGGCATAGGGCAAAAGCGATGCCTGGCCGGACTTCATGGCCGACATGGTCAGGAAAATATGCAGGCCGGTATAGACCAGCAGTGCGAAAGCGACATGGTCGCTTATCTTCTTACGCCAATCGAGAACGTCCGCCGTGCGCTTTTGCGTCTCCAAGACGGACTGTTGCAGCGCCTTTGCCATGCGCTCTCTCCCTTCAGTCCCTGATACAGATTATTACAATTATGATACAAATATGCAAGAGCCCTCTGGCAGGATCTTGGAATTACCTGACTTGCGGAAAAATTTCCTGCCATGCATGAATCTTGCCAATTGCCCTTCAAAGCGCGGCCAAGCATGCTATCTGGCATGGCATGAGCAGTCTGCAGGACGAAATGATCGACAACCAATCGCTGGCCGCCAGGATGGAACAGGCGCATGATGCCGCCGCACCCGAACTGCCCCCGCAGGGCGGGCTGGAAGTGGTCTCTATCGCCAAGAGTTATGACAAGAGGGCGGTGCTGACCGACATCTCACTGTCGGTTGCCAAGGGCGAGGTGCTGGGCCTGCTGGGCCCCAATGGCGCGGGCAAGACGACCTGCTTCTATTCGATCATGGGCCTGGTTCGCCCCGATAGCGGCCGCATCCTCATGGACGGTGTCGATGTGACCAAGCTGCCGATGTATCGCCGGGCGATCCTGGGCCTGGGGTATTTGCCGCAGGAAACCAGCATCTTCCGCGGCATGACGGTGGAACAGAATATCATGTGCGTGCTCGAAATGGTCGAGCCCGACAAGCATGTGCGCGAGCAGGAGCTCGAAACGCTGCTGGCCGAATTCCATATCGAGCGCCTGCGTGACAGTCCGGCCATGGCGCTTTCTGGCGGTGAGCGCCGTCGCTGCGAGATTGCCCGCGCGCTGGCGGCAAAGCCTTCGATCATGCTGCTGGACGAACCCTTTGCCGGCATCGACCCGCTCTCGATCGCCGATATCCGCCACCTGGTCATCGACCTTAAGAACCGCGGCATCGGTGTGCTGATCACCGATCACAACGTCCGCGAGACGCTCGACATCGTGGACCGCGCCTGCATCATCTATGGCGGGCAGGTGCTCTTTGCCGGCAGCCCGGAAGAACTGGTCGCGGACGAGAACGTACGCCGCCTCTATCTCGGCGAATCCTTTACGCTGTGACAAAGCCTGTACCAGCACCCGCTCGTCCTGAGCTTGTCGAAGGGCCGCTTTTTCTTCTGGCGCCGCGTCAAAAGGAAGGACGACCCTTCGACAAGCTCAGGGTGAGCGGAGTTTAGGTTTGCAAACCATGGCCTTGGGGCCCCGCCTAGACCTGAGGCAGACCCAGTCGCTGGTGATGACGCCGCAATTGCAGCAGGCGATCAAGCTGCTGGCGCTGTCCAATCTCGAAATCGAAGCCTTCATCGGCGACGCGCTGGAGAGCAACCCGCTGCTTGAAACGGGAGAGGTGCAGCGCGAAGGGGACGGCCCGGCAGAGCTGCTGGACGGCGATACCCTTCCCGAACCTTTGACCGCAGACGAGTTGATGCTGGCGGGAGCGGGCGAGGCCGATGCCCCGCTCGATATCGATCCCGATGCGCTGGACCGCGATCGCGACACCGGCGACTGGTCGGCTGCGCATGGCATGGCAGGCGGGGAGGATGGCCCCGACATTACCGAACACGGCGATGCCGAACTCTCGCTCGCGGACCACCTGGAAGCGCAGATCGGGCCCGCTGCCCCCGATGACCGCATCGCCTTCATCGCCCGCCATATCGTGGGCCTGCTCGATGAAGCAGGATACCTGCCGCACGCCCTGACCGACATCGCGCAGGACCTGGGGATTGCGCTGGCGGAGGCACAACTAGCGCTGGATCTGGTCCAGTCGCTTGATCCCACGGGCGTCGGCGCGCGCAATCTTTCCGAATGCCTGGCGCTGCAGGCGAAGGAAGCCGATCGCTACGATCCCTGCATGCAGGTGCTGCTCGCCAATCTCGAGCTGCTCGCCAAGGGCAGCTTCGCGCAGATCAAGCGCATCTGCCATGTCGATGACGAGGACCTGGCCGAGATGCTGGCCGAGCTGCGCGGCTACGACCCCAAGCCCGGCCTGCAATTTGGCGGTTCGGTGCAGGCAGCCGTGGTGCCCGATGTGCTGATCAGCGCCAATGCCAGGAGCGGGTGGGACATCCAGATCAACCAGGCAACCCTGCCGCGACTGGTGGTAAACCGCGAATATTACGTGGAATTGCGCGGCGGCTGCAGTGACAAGCAATCGAAGGGCTGGCTGTCGGAAAAGCTCGCCGATGCCAACTGGCTGATAAAGGCGCTGGACCAGCGGCAGAAGACCATCCTCAAGGTCGCCAGCGAGATCGTGAAACAGCAGGAAGGCTTCTTCCGCCGCGGCGTTTCCGAACTCAAGCCGCTGACGCTGGCGAAGGTGGCCGAGGCGATCGAGATGCACGAAAGCACGGTCAGCCGCGTGACCAGCAACAAGTATCTCGCCTGCGAGCGCGGGACATTCGAGATGAAATACTTCTTTACCAGCGGCGTGGGCAGTGCCGATGGCGAAGGGGCCAGCGCCGAAGCCGTTAAGGCTCGCATCAAGGCGCTGTGTGACGGGGAAGACCCGAAGAAGATCCTCTCCGATGATGCGCTGGTGGACCTCCTCAAGGCCGAAGGCTTCGACCTCGCGCGTCGCACGGTGGCGAAATATCGCGAGGCTATCGGGATCGGTTCCAGCGTGCAAAGGCGAAGGCAGAAGAAGCTGGAGAATCTGTAGGGAGACACTGTGACTCAAAAGACTCACACAGGATTCCTCGAACGCTTAAACCTGTTATTAACCTTTTTTGGTGACAAGTTGCGTGGTTAATTCCTGACAACCTCTCTTGCCGAGAGATTACCGCTGGGGAATCAAGGGGACACCCAAATGCGCGTACTGTTGATCGAAGACGAGCCGACAACCGCCAAGGCGATCGAGCTGATGCTCACGACGGAAGGCTTTAACGTCTATTCTACGGATCTGGGCGAGGAAGGCCTCGATCTGGGCAAGCTGTATGATTACGATATCATCCTGCTCGACCTCAACCTGCCAGACATGCACGGCTATGACGTGCTGAAGAAGCTGCGCGTAGCCAAGGTGCAGACGCCGGTGTTGATCCTGTCGGGCATTTCGGAAATGGACAGCAAGATCCGCAGCTTCGGCTTCGGCGCTGACGATTACGTGACCAAGCCGTTCCATCGTGACGAGCTGGTCGCCCGCATCCACGCCGTGGTGCGCCGTTCGAAGGGCCACAGCCAGTCGGTCATCCGCACCGGCAAGCTTTCGGTCAACCTTGATGCCAAGACCGTGGAAGTCGATGGTGCCCGCGTGCACCTGACCGGCAAGGAATATGCGATGCTGGAGCTTCTCTCGCTCCGCAAGGGCACCACGCTGACCAAGGAAATGTTCCTCAACCACCTTTATGGCGGCATGGACGAGCCCGAACTCAAGATCATCGACGTGTTCATCTGCAAGCTGCGCAAGAAGCTGTCGAGCGCCTGCGGCGGCGACAACTATATCGAAACCGTCTGGGGCCGCGGCTATGTGCTGCGCGATCCGGACGAAGCTGCGGAAGCAGCCTGAACGTCAGCCTCGGCACCCGCCGACTGACAGGGGGACACAGCAAACGGCCCGCTTCCTGATGAGGAGGCGGGCCGTTTCGCTTGGGTATTCAGCCAGCTTTCAGCCCCCGCAGATCCATCCCGCTCGGCTGCTGGTAAAGACGCAGGCCGAACTCGGGCAATATGGCGATCAGGTGGTCGAAGATGTCGGCCTGGATACTCTCGTAGTCGTTCCAGTCGGTGGTGCCGGTGAAGCAATATATCTCCAGCGGCAGGCCCTGCGCCGTGGGTGCCTGCTGGCGCACCAGCAGGGTGAAGCCCTTGTCGGTCAGGCGTGGATGCGCGCGCAGATAGGCGATCACATAGGCCCGGAAAGTGCCGATATTGGTGATCCGCCGCGCATTCACCGGATTGGTATCGCCTGCCAGCTCGCGCGCATTCCAAGCGCGTAGCTCCTCATCCTTCTTCGCCAGGTAACCCTCGAGCAGGCGAAATTTACTCAGGCCCTGCACTTCCTCGTCGGCAAGGAAACGAACAGAATTCTGGTCCAGCGGCAAGGCGCGCTTGATGCGCCTGCCGCCGCTCTCGCTCATCCCGCGCCAGTTGCGGAAGCTGTCCGCAATCAGCCTGTGCGTGGGGATGGTGGTGATGGTCTTGTCGAAATTCTGCACCTTCACTGTGTGCAGCGCGATATCCACCACATCGCCATCGGCATTCATCGAAGGCATCTCGATCCAGTCGCCCACGCGCAGCATGTCGTTGCTGGTGAGCTGGATGCTGGCGACGAGCGACAGGATCGTGTCCTTGAACACCAGCATTACAACCGCCGCCATGGCGCCAAGGCCCGACAACAGCAGCAGGGGCGATTGCTCGATCAGCACGGCGATGGCGAGGATCGCCGCAGCGCAATAGACGCCAATCTTGACGACCTGGAAATAGCCCTTGATCGGACGCGTCGCCGCCTCAGGCGTGCGGCGATAGAGCTCCTCCACATAATCGAGCCCCTTGCTTGCCGCCATGGCGATGGACAGCACGATGCACGCGCTGGCGATATTGGAGATGATGGTGGCCAATTCTGCGGGCAGGTTCGGGACGAAGTCGATCCCGCGCGAGATCATCGCCAGCGGGACGACGGTGGCCAGCCGTGCGGCAGCCTTGTCCGCCGTCTTGGTCCGCGTGTCGAGGAAGGGCGCGGCCAGCCGCAGGATGACCTTCTTGAGCACCCAGTTCGCAGCCAAAGCTGCCAACGCCAGCAGGGCAAGGCCCATGAGCGTCTGCACCCAGGGCAGCTGCTCGGTGAAGAAACGTGTCACATCATCAATCATGGTCGCGCGGCCTAGCCGCAATCACCATGCCACCTCAACCCCGAGTTCAATTGTTTTCGTTCCGCGCGCGCATGCACGCGCGGTCCTCGGTGCTGTTCCCTCCGCTGCGCTTCGCGGCAGCTCGGGCGCGAAGCGCCCGCAAGCGTGAACGCGCTTCCGCAGCTGCCCCGTGGTCCGAAGGACGCAGGGTTTCAGGCGAGGACAGCCAAGTGAACGAATGCGAACGCCGGCGCTTGAGGCGCACAGAAAAGAATGTATGCGCAGCAGACATGAGCGCGCACAAGCAAGGCGATCCGACGACACTCAACCGGCTCTATGGCCGCAGCCAGGGCAAGCCCCTGCGCGCCGGGCAGCAGGATCTGGTCGACAATTTCCTGCCCGGCATCGCCGTGCCGGAAGAAGGCCCGGTAACGGCGGAGCGGCTGTTCGGCCAGGATTGTCCGCTGCACTTCGAGATCGGCTTTGGCGGGGGCGAGCACATGGCCTACCGCGCGGACCTGTTGCCCGATCACGGCTTCATCGGCGCAGAGCCCTTCGTCAATGGCGTGGCGCAAGCGCTGACGCATGTGAAGGAAGGCAAGCTCGGCAATGTGCGCATCCATCATGGCAACGCGCTGCAGGTGCTCGACCGCATTCCCGATGGCGGGCTGACCATGCTCTACCTGCTCCACCCGGACCCCTGGCCCAAGGCGCGCCATGCCAAGCGGCGGATGATGAATGACGGGCCGGTGCAGATGTTTGCCGACAAGCTGAAACCCGGCGGCGAATTCCGCTTCGGCACCGACCACCCCATCTACCTGCGCCACGCGCTGATGGTGATGCGCCGCTTTACCGACGTTTTCGAATGGCAGGTGGAAGGCCCCAAGAGCTGGCAGGTGCGCCCGTCCGGCTGGCCCGAAACGCGTTACGAACACAAGGCCCGCACCGTGTTCGGCCACGAGGTGTGGTACTTCAGGTTCCGCCGTAAGTGATGGATCGTCTCTTCGAGCGATATTGGTTTGTGCTGGTCGGGCTCGCGCTCGTGCTCGACGCAGCAATCATCTTCGGACCTCCCCTCTTTAGAGAACCAGAACTACCCCAATCCACATGGGTCCTACTGCCTGCTCGGTGGTTGGTAATGATGACTTTGGCCTGGCTGGCTTATAGGGCGGGAAGCGAAGACTATTTCACGGCGAAGCAACTGAAGTGGATGGCATTTTATGCTATCTTCGGTTTCACGCTCGCTGGCATATTGAATGGCTATTTCAGCGGCGTCTGACTGCACTTTGTATTAGAGGGTTAGTCGCTCGCAATCGGTGCTTTCCTACAGGCAGGAAGCGCGTCTAGCTCCTGCTTAGCTCTTTCAATTCTCCGCCTCGCCACACCCCTCGCAAGGAGAAGGGTTTTCTCTCTTTGGACCGTGTTAAATGTGTAAAGTACGGCTCGTGCTTTTTGCAG
Source organism: Erythrobacter sp. (assembly GCA_024642335.1). Taxonomy (GTDB): domain Bacteria; phylum Pseudomonadota; class Alphaproteobacteria; order Sphingomonadales; family Sphingomonadaceae; genus Alteraurantiacibacter. Next base: position 19,032 of record JAHEBH010000027.1, on the reverse strand, counting down.
GAGGGAGATAGAAAATCTTCCTTTCGCACGGCGGGGTTTTCGCACATCTGGCGCGCGTTCAACCTTCCCGGATGCCCCGCCCATGCTTGGCGATTTCGATCTTGCGGCCCTGCTTCCCTATATCGCCATCGGATTCGCTGCACAGCTGGTGGACGGCGCGCTGGGCATGGCCTTCGGGGTCATTTCCAACGCCCTGATGGTAGGCGTACTGGGCGTGGCGCCGGCCCTCGCATCGCAGCGCGTGCATGTGGTGGAATGTTTCACCACCGCCACCAGCGGCATCAGCCACCTGCTGCATGGCAATATCGACAAGAAGCTCTTCTTTCGCCTGCTCTTGCCGGGCATCGCAGGCGGTGTGGCGGGCGCCTATCTGTTGACGAGTGTGGATGCCAGCGTGATCCGTCCGCTGGTCCTGGCCTATCTGACCGGGATCGGTCTCTACCTCCTGTATCGCGGACTGACCTATCCACCGCCGGTCAAAAGGCCCAGGCATGTCGCCTCCCTGGGCCTGATCGGCGGCTTCCTCGACGCAGCAGGAGGAGGCGGTTGGGGCCCGGTGGTGACCAGCAACCTGCTTGTCCAGGGCGCGGAACCGCGCAAGGTGGTCGGCACGGTCAGCGCTGTCGAATTCTTCCTGACGCTGACGATCTCTGCCGCCTTTGTCCTGCAGCTTGGCTTTACCGATCTTGCCGGGGCGACGCTGGGCTTCCTGATCGGCGGCGTGGCAGCCGCACCTGTCGGTGCCTTTGCCGCCCGGCACTTTTCGGTCAGGATGATGCTCACCTTCGTCGGCGCCTTGCTCACGCTGACAAGCGCGCTTGGGGTATGGACCGCCCTTAACTGAGCAGGAAGAAGGTAGTGATCACCCCACCACGCCAGCCGTCGCCAGCACGCTCAACGTCAGCACATCGGGGGCGATCGCCGTCATCGGCGCGATCTGGACCGGCTTTTCCAGGCCGATCAGCATCGGACCGATGGTGGCATTGCCGCCCAGTTCGCGCAGCAGCTTGGCTGACAGGTTGGCGGACTGCAGGCCCGGCATGACCAGCACATTGGCAGGCGCCGAAAGGCGGCTGAAGGGATAGAGCTTCATCACCGTGGGATTGAGCGCGGCATCGGGCGCCATTTCGCCTTCATATTCGAAGCCCGGCTTTTCCTGATCGAGGATATGCACGGCATCGCGGATGTTCTCCAGCCACTTGCCCGAGGGATTGCCGAAGGTGGAATAGGAGAGGAAGGCCACGCGCGGCTCGTGCCCCAGGCGGCGCGCCACGGCGGCGGTTTCCTTGGCGATATGGGCCAGCTGCGCGGCGCTCGGTCGCTCGTTGATCGTGGTGTCGGCAAGGAAGGTCGTCTGCGTCTTGCCGATCATCATGTGCACGCCAAAGGGAACCTGCCCCTGCTTGGGTTCGATCACCTGGCTCACTTCGCGCATGGTCTGGGCGAAAGGACGGGTGAGGCCGGAGATCATCGCATCGCCTTGACCAAGCGCCAGTAGCAGGGCGGAGAAAATGTTGCGTTCCTGGTTGACCATGCGGCGCACGTCACGTTCCGTATACCCCTTGCGCTGCAGCTTGGCATAAAGGTGATCGACCATTTGCGGCACCAGATCGCTATCGACCGAGTTCTGGATCTCGAAACTGTCGGGATCGTCCACACTGAGCTCGACCAGCTTGTCGTGCACCGCCTGGGTACGGCCGACCAGCACCGGCGTGCCGTAGCCGAAATCGCGGAACTGGATGGCGGCGCGCAGCACCACTTCCTCTTCCGCTTCGGCAAAGATGATCCGTTTGGGATTGTTCTTCGCCTCGGCATAGACGGTCGTCAGCACCGATGTGGTGGGGTTCATGCGGCTCTTGAGCGCATGGCCGTAGGCCTCGAAATCCTCGATCGGATCCTGCGCCACACCGCTGTCCATCGCCGCCTTGGCCACGGCAGAGGATACGGTCTCCATCAGGCGCGGGTCGAAGGGGGCGGGGATGATGTAGTCATGACCGAACTGGTGGTTCCTGCCATAGGCGGCAGCCACTTCCTCGGGCACGGGCCGGCGGGCAAGCTCGGCAATGGCGCGGGCAGCGGCGATCTTCATCTCCTCGTTGATCGCCGTTGCGCGCACATCGAGCGCGCCGCGGAAGATGAAGGGGAAGCCGAGCACATTGTTGACCTGGTTGGGGAAATCGCTGCGCCCGGTAGCGATGATCGCATCGGGGCGCACGGCGCGCGCATCGTCGGGCATGATTTCCGGATCGGGATTGGCCATGGCGAAGATGATCGGCTGATCCGCCATGGTCTTGACCCATTCGGGCTTGAGCGCCCCGGCAGCGGAGAGGCCAAGGAAGATATCGGCGCCCTTCAGCGCCTCTTCCAGGCTGCGCGCCTCGGTCTCCACCGCATGCGCGCTCTTCCACTGGTCGACGCCGTCGCGACCGGGATAGATCGGCCCCGAACGGTCGCACACGATCACGTTCTGATGCGGAATGCCAAGTGACTTGACCAGTGCGGTACAGGCCAGTGCAGAGGCACCTGCGCCGTTTACCACCATGCGGCAGTCTTCCAGCTTGCGCCCGGTCAGATGGCATGCGTTAAGCAGTCCGGCCGCAGCGATGATGGCGGTGCCATGCTGGTCGTCATGCATGACCGGAATCTTCATCCGCTCGCGCAGGGCCTGCTCGATGATGAAGCATTCGGGCGCCTTGATGTCTTCAAGGTTGATACCGCCGAAGCTCGGCTCCATCAGCGCGACGGCATTGATGAAGGCCTCGGGGTCCTCGGTATCCAGCTCGATGTCGATCGAATCCACATCGGCGAAGCGCTTGAACAGCACTGCCTTGCCTTCCATCACCGGCTTGGATGCCAGCGCGCCCAGATTACCCAGGCCGAGGATGGCCGTGCCGTTGGAAATCACGGCGACGAGATTGGAGCGGGCGGTGTATCTGGCTGCGAGCGAAGGATCCGCGGCAATGGCCTTCACGGGGACGGCAACACCGGGAGAGTAAGCCAGGCTGAGGTCGCGCTGGGTCGCCATCGGCTTGCTGGCGATGATCTCGATCTTACCGGGCCGGATGGTCTCGTGATAGAAAAGCGCTTCGCGCGCATTGAAGTCGTTGGTCTCGTCCGCCAAATGATCCTCCTGGTTCCAACCCGCCCATAATGGCCTAAGCCCTCCTGCGATAGGGGAAAGAGTGTTTCGGGCTCTTCCCGAATCATGCCTCAGCCTATTAGCTCGCGCTCCAGGATGGCCGGTTCAACAACTCCCATGATGACGCAGTATTTCGGCCTCAAGGCCGAGGCCGGGGATTGCCTGCTGTTCTACCGCATGGGGGACTTCTTCGAACTGTTCTTCGACGATGCGAAGCAGGCAGCAGCGGTGCTCGATATCGCGCTCACCAGCAGGGGCGAACATGGCGGAAATCCGGTGCCCATGTGCGGCGTGCCCGTGCATTCCGCGGAAGGCTACTTGGCACGGCTCATCCGCGCCGGGTGCCGTGTCGCCATTGCCGAACAGGTGGAGACACCCGACGAGGCCAGGCAGCGCGCCAAGCGCGAAGGCACTCCGAGCTCCAAGACATTGGTCAAGCGCGACATCGTGCGCTTCGTCACCGCCGGTACGCTGACCGAAGAGGCGCTGCTCGAGCCACGCCGCGCCAACATGCTGGCGGCAGTGGCCGACCTTCGCGGCACCTGCGGCATCGCGGCTTGCGATATCTCCACCGGACACATGGAGCTTGAGGAGTGCGAGCCGGCCCATGTCGGCGCGGCGCTGGCGCGGATCGGCGCAAGCGAGTTGATCGCGCCCGAGGACTGGGGCGAGGCCCCTTTGGAGGCGATCGCCCGCCCACGCGCCGCCTTCGCCAGCGACGAGGGAGAGGCTGCGCTCAAACGTATCCATGGTGTCTCCACACTGGACGGGTTTGGCAGTTTCTCGCGCGCCATGCTGGCGGCGGCAGGCGGGCTGGTGGCCTATCTCGACCATGCCGGACGCGGCAAACTGCCCTTGTTGCTTCCTCCGGTCGCGCGATCCCCATCGGGCACGATGGCGATGGACGAGGCAACGCGCACGAGCCTGGAGATCGTGCAAGCGCAAGGCGGGGGACGCGCAGGCTCGCTGCTGGCCGAAGTGGATCGCTGCGTTACCGGTGCGGGCGCGAGATTGCTGGCCGAAGACCTTTCCGCTCCGCTCACCGATCACCTTGCCATCGAGGAGCGGCTGGCGCTGGTGCACGAGATCCACCGCGATCCGCTGCTGCGCGCCGACATGCGTGAATTGCTGCGCGCCATTCCGGACCTGGGCCGCGCTCTGGGGCGCGTGGTTGCCGGTCGCGGTTCGCCGCGCGACCTTGGCCAGATACGCGACGGGTTGATCGAGGCGCGGCGGTTGCATGGCATGCTGTCGCAGCGGCAGGAGCGCCCCGCCTTGCTCGAATCGCTGCTGCCCGATCTCACCGGCCACGGTGCGCTGACCGACCTGCTTAGCCGCGCGCTGGTCCCCTCCCCACCAACCGAGCGCAGCCAGGGCGGCTTTGTCGCGGCAGGTTATGACGAGGGACTGGACGAGTTGCGCGAAGTCTCCGGCAATGCCCGCCGCGCTATCGCCGCACTGGAAAATCGTTATCGCGCGGACAAGGGCATCGCCTCGCTCAAGATCAGGCACAATGGCGTGCTGGGCTATTTCATCGAGGTATCGAGCAGGCATGCCGATACGCTGATGACGCCGGACAGCGGCTTCATCCACCGTCAGACCATGGCCAATGTGGTGCGCTTCAATTCGCTCACGCTGCATGAGGAAGCCAACCGTATCGCCGAAGCCGGGGGGCGCGCCATCGCGGCGGAGGAGGCGCATTTCGAGGAGTTGGTGGGTGAAGTGGCGCAGGCGCGTCAACGGATTGCCGCAACCGCTGCAGCACTCGCCCGGCTCGATGTCAGCGCCGGACAGGCCGAACGCGCGGCCGAAGGCGGCTGGTGCCGTCCCGAGATCAGCGATGATACCAGCCTGTCGATCACCGAGGGGCGGCATCCGGTGGTGGAGGCGGCTCTGGCGAGGCAGGGCGAACGGTTTATCGCCAATGACTGCACGCTGTCAGAACGCGACCGCCTGTGGCTGGTCGGCGGCCCGAACATGGGCGGCAAGTCGACATTCCTGCGCCAGAATGCGCTGATCGTTCTTCTGGCGCAGGCGGGCGGCTTTGTGCCTGCCGAAAGCGCAGGGATCGGGCTGGTTGACCGGCTGTTCAGCCGCGTGGGCGCATCGGACAATCTCGCGCGCGGACGATCGACCTTCATGGTCGAGATGGTCGAGACCGCTGCCATCCTGTCGCAGGCGGGCGAGCGCAGTTTCGTCATCCTCGACGAGGTCGGGCGCGGCACATCGACCTATGACGGTCTGGCGCTGGCTTGGGCGGTGGCCGAGGCGATTCACGAGACCAACCGCAGCCGCTGCCTCTTCGCCACCCATTATCATGAAATGGCGAGGCTCGCGGACACCTGCCCCGCCCTCTCTCTCCACCACGTGCGCGCGAAGGAATGGAAGGGCGATCTGGTCCTGCTGCACGAACTGGCCGAAGGTGCGGCGGACCGCTCCTATGGCCTCGCCGTGGCGCGGTTGGCAGGTGTGCCCAAGCCTGTGGTGGCGCGGGCCAAGTCGGTGCTCGACAGATTGGAGAAGGGCCGCGCGGAAACGGGCGGCTTGGCAGCCGGCCTTGGCGAATTGCCGCTCTTCGCCGCGGCGGCAGAAGCCGAGGAAGAGGAATGCGATCGCTTGCGCGAAGAACTGCAGGCGCTCGATGTCGATGCGCTCAGCCCGCGCGAGGCGCTGGAGATTCTCTATCGGCTGAAGCTTGAGGCCGGATCAGCCGAAGACTGAGCCGGAGGCAGCTGTCAGCTGTTCACTGCCAGCAGGATCACCACCACGACAACGGCCAGCGCCTGATACTTCACACGGTTGAACATCATCTGGTTCTGCCGCTTGTGCATCACGGCGGCATGTTCCTCATTCTCCTGGTTCTCCAGATCGATCTTCGTCGTTTGCAGGAATGCGATAATCCCGCGCACGAGCGAGACGACGACAAATCCCATGAGGACAACGATGACGAGGGCGAGGAACCAGTTCATGCCATGTCATGTAGGCGCGTCGAGAGCGTAATTCCACCCGGCATTTCGCCGGCGCGCAATTGCGCGGCCAGAGCCAGGCCATCCTCTCCGGCCCGTCGCCTGTCCGCCAGCGAGGGAGAATTGCGCCGCTTGGCAAGCTTGTTGCCATCGGTATCGAGCAGAAGCGCATGGTGGTGCCAGCGCGGCACGGGCAGGCCGAGCAAATCCTGCAGCAGGCGGTGGATGTGCGTCGCGGCAAACAGATCCGCCCCGCGGGTAACAAGGTTAACGCCATCTGCCGCATCGTCGAGCGTCACCGCGAGGTGATAGGAAGCAGGTGTGTCCGCGTCCTTGCGCACCAGTACGACATCGCCAGCAAGGTCTGGCCGCGCCACCTGTTCCCCCGCCAGTTCATCCTGCCAGGCCAGCATTCCGGTGCGCGCCATCGCCGCTGCCACATCCAGCCGCCAGGAAACGGGGTCGTCGCCCGCGGGAGGATCGATGCGGCATGTGCCGGGATAGACCGGCCCATCGGGTCCCATGGCCATTGACGCGGCGGCGATTTCCGCCCGGGTGCATTTGCAGGGATAGAGCAGGCCCATGGCAGCCAGCGTAGCGGCGGCTACCTCATATTCGTCCACACGGCTGCTTTGCGCGGGAACTTCCTCCCATGTGAGGCCGAGCCAGGCAAGATCCTCGCGAAACTCCGCTGCCAGCTCCACGCGCGAGCGTGCGCCGTCGATATCCTCGATCCTGAGCAGGAAGCGCCCGCCGCTCTGGCGTGCCAGATCATGCGCCACGATCGCCGAAAAGGCATGGCCGAGATGCAGCGAACCATTGGGACTGGGTGCAAACCGTGTCACATTCATGCTGCCAGAAACCCCTCCAACCACACGCGACTCGGCAAAAATCCTGTGGATTCGCCGTTTGTAACAGGCTTGACGCTTTTTTGCGCAAGTGCTCCACCTGTATCAATCAGGGAGGACACAAACAGGTGTTCAAGGCCGAACTGATCGAACGTGCCGCGCATTTCAGAAGCGTGGATGGTGACCCGGCGAGGAAGCTGGAAAGCTGTCCTGCGCTGGTGCTGAATGCGGATTATACGCCGCTATCCTATTACCCGCTGAGCCTGTGGCCCTGGCAGACCGCGATCAAGGCGATCTTCCTGGAGCGGGTGGATGTGGTGGCAAGCTATGAGCGGCAGGTGCATTCGCCCTCGCTCGACATGAAGATCCCCAGCGTGATCGCGCTGAGGCAATATGTTCGCCCAAGCGAATTTCCCGCCTTCACCCGTTTCAACCTGTTCCTGCGCGACCGGTTTTCCTGCCAGTACTGCGGCAGCGGCCAGCATCTTACCTTCGATCACGTGATCCCGCGACGCCTCGGCGGCAAGACCACCTGGGAAAACATCGCCACCGCCTGCGCGCCGTGCAACATGAAGAAGGGCGGGCGCACGCCGCAGCAGGCGCATATGCAATTACAGCTCAAGCCGATCCGTCCGACCAGCTGGCAATTGCAGCAAAGGGGGAAGGGCTTCCCGCCCAATTACCTGCACGAGACCTGGCGCGACTGGCTCTATTGGGACATCGAGCTGGAGGAGTAACGCCTACCCCTCGATCACACGCGTGTGCGGGTGGTGCTTGTCGAGGTGCCTCTTGATGATCTTGAGATTGCGCGTATTCGAGCGGAACAGGGAGTCGAACAGATCACCCACCACGGGCACTGCGCCCACTACACTATCGAAAACGACATTGCCCGCCAGACGTGCAATCTTCCACTTCGGCAGGCCCAGGTTGCGCGCTTCCCACACGATGTAGAGGCCCATGACCGCCGTCAGTACATCGCCGAGGATGGGAACGAGGCCTGCCACAGCGTCGAGCCCGACCCGGCGATTGATGCCGGGAATGGTGAAAATTCGCTCGAGCAAGACTTCCATCGCTTCCACGCGCTTGCGCACCGATGCAGGGTCTGTGCCGAGCGGCAGATCGACAGTCATCGGCCGAGGGCGTTGGGGCTGGTCCATCCTGTAGTCCTGCATAGGTGTCTTATCTGGGTATGACAGCCATGTCCGGCAAGGGGTGGAAAGCCCAGCGATTGCCCGAAAAGCCTTCCACATTGCCGCGTACAAGCGACCAGCGCAGAGGCGAACCTATTGGTATATAGGCATTCTCGCGCATCAGCGCACCTTCTGCCTGCGCCAGGAGCCCGGTACGAATCTGCGGGTTGATTTCATCCAGCGCCTCACTTGCCAATATGTCGGCCTCCTCGCTGCACAGTCCCCGCTCCAGCAGACAATTGAACTGGTTGAGAAACCACATGGGCGCAGCGTAACGGGCCAGCCTGTCGACCAGCAGCAGGTCGGCCGATTCGCCTTCTTCGGCGCGGGTCACGGTGATGCCCAGCGGGGCGAACTGGCGCGCCAGGCCGGCCAGCAGGATTTCGAGCCCCGGCCCACCGCCGAGATCGACTGTCAACGCCATCCCGGCCGCATTTTCCTCCGCCGTATTACGACTGCGCCAGGCCGAGAAGCGCGCCGCAGCTTCACCGCGGCGCTGCTCGACTGAAAGATTCTGCCAGCGTTCGTCATTGATGCGCGGATCCGCCGGGAGATCGGGCGCAACAATGCGCGTGGTTGCAACCCAGCCGCCCAGATTGAACGGAGCCATGAGCTCGCGCCGGTCAATCGCCATGGCGAAAGCTTCGCGCAGTTCGGGCGTTGCCAGCACGCCGCGGGCGCGCAGTACCTGCAGACCGAAGAGGCCATACGCCGGATCGACCCTGACGGTACCGCGAGAAAGCGGGCCGGTATCGGCGAGCGGGAAATTACCCAGGTTTCCGCCAAGGACCACTTCGATTTCGCCATTGGCGAAACGTTCCATCGCCTGATCCGTTCCCAGGGCATGAACCCGGATCGGCCTGGCAAATTCCTGCCAGTCCTCGTCCTGCGGGAGCCCTCGTTGCTCGGGAGGCCTGAGCGTCAGAATGGCGCCTGAGTCGCCGCGTTCGAGCTCCAGTGGGCCGGTTTCGCCTTCCCCGTTGACAAGGCCCAGTTCGGGTTGGGCCAGGAGCCGCAGCAGATCCGGCATGGGGCTGGAGAGGCGAATTTCCACCACCCGTCCGGCCATGGCGCGAACATCGTCTATGGGGGAAAGGTCGAGCCCCAGCGATGTCCCGCGCAGATTGCGGATGGCCCTGTCCAGCGCGCGGCGAACGCTGTCGGCCGTCAGTTCCTCGCCATTGGGCCAGTTGCCTTCGCGCAGGCGGAACACAAAAACGCTACCGTCTTCGATGACATTCCAGCGGTCGGCAAGGGCAGGGATCACTTCCCCCTGCTGGTCCAGCGCAACCATGCCCGATCGCGTCGCCGCCCGCACGTGCTGCCCACCTTGCGTAAGGCGGTTGCTGTCAGCGAAGAGGTTCCCCTCGCTTTCGATGAAGGCGACATCGAACTGGCCGTCATCGGCACTGCCGCAAGAGGCCAACGACAGCGCAACGCCTGCGAGCGAGAGAATTGTGATAGGCCTGCCCATGCCTTGGATTAGGCTGGCAACGCCCGCGCATCAACCATGCGTTGTGTCAGACCTTGCGAAGGTTCTGCTGATTGGACGGGCGTTTCGCAGCGCGGACATGCGGCTCGCTGATGCCGAACGGCTCCTGGCCGGAATCCGCGATGCGCACTTTCGCGGCATCGATCTCTTCAACGAAGGCGATGCCGAAGCGTGTATCCTGCTTCCACGCTACCGATCCTTCGACCCAGCCGATGCCGCGCAATTCGACGGACACCAGTTCTCCGCGGGAAACACGTACAGGCCCTTCGGCCATCATGCCACGGGCAGAAAGATTGCGCAGCTTGACGCGATGCTCGTCTGCACTTCCCTCGACCCGCAACTGGGCGAGGAGGAACAGGTTGCCTCTATGCTCCTGACGTGTGTCGATATTGCTCATTTGCTGCTGGCCACCCTGGTTTTCGACGGTTCACTCTCGCCCGTGAAGGCGATGCGGAACGCTGCATCCACAATGGCTAATCGAAGGTTAATCGCGCTACAAGAGCAGCAGAACCGTCCCAAACTGGATCAGTTGTCGCGGGATATCTTTTCGCGGCGTTCGTGCGCCTGCTGCGCCTCGACCGTCATGGTCGCGATCGGACGCGCGATCAGGCGGTTTATGCCAATGGGATCGCCGGTGACTTCGCACCACCCGTATTCGCCGTTGTCGATTCGGCGCAAAGCGGCATCGATCTTGGTGATCAATTTGCGCTGGCGATCACGCGTGCGCAGCTCGATACCCCAATCGGTTTCGGATGATGCGCGGTCGTTCAGATCGGGCTCACGGATGGGGCCATCCTGCAGGCCGCGCAGCGTGCCTTCAGATGCCTGCAGTATGGATTTCTTCCATTCGAGCAACAGCACGCGGAAGAAGTTCAACTGCGCGTCGGACATATATTCTTCGTCTTCGCCCGGCGCATAATCGTCCGGCAAGGCGCGCTTGGCTTTCGTGAGAATGTCTATGTCGTCTCTTTGAATCGACGCCATCTTGTACTCCGCATCCTGATCCGTCCCGGCCCGCCCCGTGATTTCGGCGCTCTGCCCTTAAGGGTCTGTATCTTGCCTGAATCAAACCGGATTGAGGCGCGCCTATAGTGGGAGCGCCAGTGCCGCACAAGCAGCAATTGCCCGGTTGCACCATGCCGCGACATGACCGCGGGACAAAATCAATCTGACAATCATTCGGCGCGTTAACCTTTTCTTGACCATGTTCGTCAAAACCTAGGTCCATCGAAGCCCGGACAATTGGGATGTGCGGGCAAACAAGGGGGTAACCGGTCATGGAACTTGCCAAGATCGAAACGTTTGCAAAGGTTGAAGTCGCCGATGTTTCCGGCGCGGACATGATGGTGGCCAAGAGCCTGGCCGCTGCCGCTGCCGGTGACGAGAGCGCCTGCTTCGACCTCGGTGTCATCTTCTCGACCGGCAGCCACGGCGTCGGTTGCGACCTCATCGAAGCACACAAGTGGTTCAACCTCGCTGCCTCGCGCGGCCACGAGGAAGCCGCCTGGTGCCGCGCCGATGTGTCGGACGAGATGACCGCACGCGAAATCGCCGAAGCCCAGCGTCGCGCCCGCGAATGGCTCTCCGCCGGCAACCGCCGCGCTGCCTGATCAGTCTTTCCTGAAAGGCGTGTGGCCGCCCAGATGCAGGCGGTCGATGGCAACTCCCCGCCTTTCCCGGTCGAGGAAATCCTCCACCGCGCGGCGAAAGCCCGGATCGGCCAGGAAATGCATCGAGGTGGTGGTCACCGGCTCGTAACCGCGCGCCAGCTTGTGGCCCCCTTGTGCCCCCGCCTCGACCCGCATGAGACCGCGTTCGATCGCAATGTCAATCGCCTGATAATAACACAGCTCGAAATGCAGGAAGGGCTTGTCGACCAGGCAACCCCAATAGCGGCCATAGAGCGCTTCCGGCCCGACGAAGTTGAGCGCACCCGCAATCGGCATGCCGTCCTGATATGCCAGTACGAGCAGCACGCTCTCCCCCATTCTCTCCCCGAACAGGTCGAACGCCGCCCGCGTCAGATAGGGTGTGCCCCATTTGCGGGCCCCGGTGTCCTGATAGAACAGCCAGAACGCGTCCCAATGCTCGGGCCGGATGTCCGCGCCTGAAAGCCGCTTGATGCTGACACCCTCCAGCGCTCCGGATCTTTCCTTGCGGATCGCCTTGCGCTTGCGGGAAGACAGGGCGGCGAGGAAGTCCTCGAAATCAGCATAGTCGCGATTGTGCCAGTGGAACTGGATATCCTCGCGCCTGAGCCAGCCGGCATCCTCAAAGAAGCGATGCTGGGCCGGCTCGACAAATGTCGCATGGGCGGAGGAGAATTCGTTTTGCCGGCACAGTGCCTCCACTGCCCGCAACAAGGGCAAGGCAAAGCGCTCGTCCCGGAACAGCAGCCGCGGCCCGGTGGCAGGCGTGAAGGGCGCGGCGATCTGCAGCTTGGGGTAATAGTCGCCGCCGGCCCTTTGCCAGGCATCGGCCCAGGCATGGTCGAAGACATATTCGCCCTGGCTGTGGCCCTTGGCATAGCACGGCACGGCCCCTGCCAGTTCTCCCGCCTCGTCTTCGATCAGGATCGGCAGGCTCTGCCAGCCGGTCCCTTTTCCCACGCTGCCCGAATCCTCGAGCGCGGAGAGGAAGGCATGGCTCATGAAGGGATTGCCGCCGGGATTGAGCGCGTCCCACAGTGCCGCATCCACCGCACCAACGGCAGGGGCTACGCGGGCAGTGATCTCGCTATCGGCCATTGCGGACTATTTAGGACAGCACGCGCGGTTATGCGAGACCCTGCCCTTCGGCAATCGGCGCATCGGCATGGACCTTGGCCCGTTCGCGCAGCTCGGGAGAGGAGACCGTCCAGGTCAGCAGCGGCAGGCCCCGAGCGCGCTGGCTCGATGCAAAAGGGCTGGGAAGATCGCGAATATCGTAAGCGAGGAAATGCGGGCGCGCATGCCACAAGGACAGATATCGCTTTGTGCTTCCCACAAAGCCGCGGCGACCCTTCTCGGTAGCGACCAGTCCGCGCACAACCGCCTTTGCGTGGCGCGCGAACCATGCGCCAACACGCGGATCGAAGGACATGATAGCGACATTCCCGCTGTAGCCTGCCAAATCGCGTTCTACCGCACGGCACAACGCGTCGACCGACTGGCCGCGATCGACCTTGATTTCCACCAGCAGGGGAACCTTGCCCGCCACAATTCCCAGCAGGTGCGCTAGGCTTGGCAGGGTTTCGCCGCCCTCCGAAAAGCTGACGGCCATCAGCTGGTCCAGCGTCAGCCGATCGACCACGCCGCCGCGACCGGTGATACGGTCCAGCGTGGCATCGTGGAAGACGATCGCTTGCCCGTCACGCGTCAGCCGGACATCGCATTCGATGCCCAGGCCCTTTTCGACAGCGCCCCGAAACGCTGCGGGAGAGTTCTCGGGCACGCCGTCCCCGTGCAGCCCGCGATGGGCATAGACATGCTGGCCGAGCCATTCGGCCACCCCCGCATCCGGCGCGGGAGCAAAGAAGGAATCAATCCACTGCAAGGGCAATCACGGCATCCACTTCGACCGCTGCCCCCAAAGGCAGCACCGGCACGCCCACTGCGCTGCGCGCATGGCGCCCGGCCTCGCCGAAGATTTCGAACATCAGTTCCGAGGCACCGTTGGCGACCTTGGGCTGGTCGGTGAATTCGGGCGTCGAATTGACGAAAGCGCCCAGCTTCACCACGCGCTCGACCTTTTCGAGCACGCCTGCCGCCTTGAGCTGGGCAGCAATCATCAGCCCGCAGGCCCGCGCGGCGGCATAGCCATCCTCGGTGGAGACATTTTCTCCCAGGCGGCCTGTGACCAGCTGCCCGTCGATAAAGGGCAGCTGGCCGGACACATGCGCCATGCCATTGGCGACCACCACGGGCTGGTAGGCAGCCACGGGCGCGGCGGCCGGGGGCAGAGTAATGCCGAGTTCGGCAAGGCGGGCTTCAATGCTCATCATGGCTCTCCATGCAGTGTTTCCAGAAGCCAGGGCAAGGCCTCACTCCAATTGTCGATCCGTGCATCGGCATGTCCAGCCACATAAGCACAGGTGATATGCGGAGCTATCGCTGGTTCCCCGCAGAAATGCAGCCGATGGATATGCGGCACATTCTCCGCCGCAGAGGCGTGGTGCTGCGCGATATCGTCGATAAAGACCGCGCGGCTCGGCCCGAACTCGGCAATGATGCGACTTAACGCCCCGCCTTTCGGCCCCTGGTTGGTATAGACAGGCACCGTGATGCCCAGATCGCGCAATTGCCGCGTGCGCGCCTCATTGCGCTTGTCCACCAGATTGGTCAGCACCACCACATCGGCTTCGCGCTGCAATTCGGCGATGGCATCGATCGAACCGGCGATCGGCGTCTGCCGCCCCATCTCAGTGTCGAAGAAGCCGCCGAGCAAGTCCCACACCTCTTCCTCGCTCATGGCATCATCCGAACCGCGTCGCCGCATCGCCTGGACAAAGACATTGCCTTCCAGCGAGAAGTCGACATCGTGCGCTTCGTCCAGCCAATCGCGAAAATGGCGGACCATGTGCAGCAGCACTTCGTCGCAATCGGTGATGACCAATGGCCTGCTCACTGTGTCAGCTCCTCCTTTGCGGCGGCCAATCGCGCCGGATCGATATCCATTGCCGCGGCAGCGCCGAGCAGGTCCGGTTCATGCGCACAGAGAAATTCCAATATGGCGCGGTGGGTGCCCGTTTCTGCCAACGCGGCGCGCAGGCCATCGGGGGTAAGGCCAGTCAGATCGAGGAAGCGCTGCGCGCGGTCTTCATCTGCCAGCACCCAGCCGAGCGCGGCCAGCGCAAGCCGGGACGGGTCACTGAGATCAGTGGATGACTTGTGGATAATTGTCATTTACCTAGTCTTGCGATATCTGTTCGTCTCAGAACCTCCGTGGGCACGGAGGAACCAGGGGGTCCAATGACCAAACGCATTCTGGTTGTCGAGGACAACGATCTCAACCGGAAACTTTTCTGCGATGTCCTGTCTGCCGGCGGTTTCTCGGTGGAGCCGGTTGCTGATGGCAATCTTGCGCTCGAAGCGGCGCGCTGCTTCCTGCCGAACCTCGTGGTCATGGACATCCAGTTGCAGGACGTATCGGGTCTCGACCTTATTGCCAGCATGAAACAGGATGCCGATCTGTGCGAGGTTCCAGTGCTCGCTGTCACGGCCTATGCGGGCAAGGGTGATGAGGAACGTATTCGCGAGATCGGAGCCGAAGGCTACCTTTCCAAGCCGGTGTCGATCGGCCCCTTCATGGCAGCGGTAAACGGGCTGGTCGGGAACTGACGCCCGCGATCAATAGGTGAGGGCCAGCTCCACCAAGAAGGCAAACAGCGTCACGAACAGGCCGACGACAAATATCCGGTAGGCATGGGAAAGGTAGCGGTACTTGCGCCGCTGCAGCACCTGCCCGTTCTGGTAGATATCGTGCAACATCATGCGGAAGACCTGGTCGTCCCCATGCAGTTGCGCCAACACTTCCTGCATCCATTGCTCTTCATCCAGCTCGCTGAAATGGCCGAAGAACATGAGGTTGGGCTTCGCTCCATCGTGCGGTTTGCCGACCGAGGGAATGACCGCCAGCACTGCACAAAGAGAGCTCAGGAAAGCGAAGACGGCCAGTATCGCCAACGCATGCGGCAAGTCACCCGCCAGCGAGCGGCTGACCGCGATGGAAAATACAAGGAAGGTCGCGCCCATCAGGATCGATGCCTTCTGGTCCGCCATTTGCGAGAGCAGCAGGTTGTTGGCCTGTACGGTACGCAGCATTTGCACCGCCTGTGGAGTATAGGCAGCACCCGCCGCGCCGGCTTCTGGCGGCGGGGTCTTGTTGGCTGGTAGCTCGGTCATACTGTCCCCAGACTTCGTCAAAACTTGCGTGTCAGAGGATTGCCAGCGGCAGCAGTGCTTGACAAGCTGGGTAAAGAGCCGCTTTTCCGTCGCAATGTCCTGGCAGCATATCGCCGCCACAATTGAAGATTGGAACATCCCCAATGGATCGCGCCGCAGTTGACGCCATAATCCGCACCCTGATCGAACCGTTCAACAAGAAGGGCGTCGATATCGCAGAGGGTACCACATTTGCCGGTGACCTGGAATTCGACAGCCTGACGGTGATGGACTTCGTCGCCGCGATCGAGGACGAGTTCGACATCATCATTTCCATGAACCAGCAGGCCGAAATCGAGAATTTTGGCCAGCTGGTGGATGCCGTATCCAAACTTCAGGGCGAGTAAGCGCGACATGAGCGAGAACCGCGACCTTTTTTCCAAATTCGATGACATCATCCAGGTGCGCGAGAACCTGCTCGCCAGCGGGGTGGAGGATCCTTTTTCACTGGTGATGGAGAAGGTACTCTCTCCTACGCGCGCAATCTGCAACGGGCGCGACACCATCCTGCTTGGCACCTATAATTACATGGGCATGACCTTCGATCCGGACGTGATCGAAGCAGGCAAGCAGGCGCTGGAGAATTACGGTTCGGGCACCACCGGCAGCCGTGTACTGAATGGGACGTATCAAGGTCACAAGGAGTGCGAGGAAGCGCTCAGGGAATTTTATGGCATGGACCATGCCATGGTGTTCTCGACCGGCTATCAGGCCAACCTCGGCATCATCTCCACCATCGCCGGAAAAGGCGATTACATCGTCCTCGATATCGACAGCCATGCCAGCATCTGGGACGGCTGCGCGTTGGGCAAGGCGGAGATCGTGCCGTTCAAGCACAATGACATCGAAGCGCTGGAAAATCGCCTGCGCCGCATTCCTGAAGGGGCCGGAAAGCTGGTCGTTCTCGAAGGCGTCTATTCGATGCTGGGCGACATCGCCCCGCTGAAGGAAATGATCGCCATTGCCAAGAAATATGGCGCCATGGTGCTGGTGGACGAGGCGCATTCGATGGGCTTTATCGGCGAGCATGGCCGCGGCGTGGCCGAAGCACAGGGCGTGATCGACGATGTCGATTTCGTGATCGGCACATTCTCCAAGAGCGTGGGCACGGTGGGCGGCTTCTGCGTCTCCAACCATCCCAAGTTCGAGATCATGCGGCTGGTCTGCCGCCCCTATGTCTTCACCGCCTCGCTGCCGCCGAGTGTGGTTGCGACGGCGGCAACCAGTATTCGCAAGCTGATGCACGGTTCCAACAAGCGCGCGCATCTGTGGGAGAACTCCAAGCGCCTGCATGCGGGCCTGACCGGGCTGGGTTTCACGCTAGGCACCAAGGAACCGCAAAGCGCGATCGTCGCCGTGATCATGCCCGACCTCGAAAAGGGTGCCGCCATGTGGGAAGCGCTGCTGAAGGAAGGGCTTTACGTCAACCTCGCCCGCCCGCCGGCAACGCCCGCCAACATGACGCTACTGCGCTGCTCGCTCTGCGCCGAGCATAGCTCGGAAGAGGTCGAGACCATCCTCGGCATGTTCGAACGCGCCGGAAAGGCCGTGGGGATTATCTAGGCCGGGTTCCTGCCGAACAGCACCCGCGCAGATCCCACCGCCAGCAGCATTCCCGCCAGTTGTGCGGCGATAAAGGCGGGCACGTCGGCGGGTGCGATGCCGGCGAAAGTGTCGGACATGCTGCGCACCACGGTGATCGCCGGATTGGCGAAGCTCGTGCTTGAGGTGAACCAGTAGGCCGCGCTGATATAGAGCGCGACGACGGCGGGGACCACGCCCGGCCGGTGGCGCAGCAGGGCAAGGATGGCCAGCACCAGGCCGAAAGTCGCCACCAGTTCGCCTGTCCATTGACCAATGCCCGCGCGCGGTTTGGTGGAGAATTGCAGAATCTCCAGATCGAACATCAGGTGCACTGCGAAGGCGCCCAGCATTCCTGCGGCGATTTGCGTTGCGACATAGGGCAGCACATCGCGCCAGGAGAACTCGCGGCGGATGGCAAAGGCGAGTGTAACCGCGGGATTGAAATGCGCGCCTGAGACAGGCCCGAACATCTCGATAATGACATAGAGGATCGCCCCCGTCGCGGCGGTATTGGCGAGCAGCGCCAGCGCGACATTGCCGCCTGCAAGGTTCTCCGCCATCACACCAGAGCCGAGCACGCCGGCAAAGAGGAAGAAGCTCCCCAGCGCCTCACCCAGCAGTCGGCGCGAGAGCGTGTATTCAACCATGCGTTGCGCCTTCCGCTTCCTCGCCGATACGGATCAATGCATCGCGCCATTGCTTCGGCTCGAGCGTGTTCTCGTCGAGTTCAAGCATGGCTTCGACGCGGCGGGCCAGCCTGTCATAGGCAGTTTCGAAACCGGTCATATCGCCATCGATGTGGTTTCCCTCCGCATCCACGCTTGCCGGATCGGGAATGCCCCAATGCGCCTGCACCGGATGGCCCGGGAAGATCGGGCAGCTTTCGCCCTTGGCGTTATCGCAGACGGTGATCACGGCATGGACGGTCGGCGCACCGGGAGCGGTGAACTCATTCCAGCTCTTGGAGCGCATGGCTGAGATGTCGTGTCCCTTCGCGGCAAGCAGTCGGAGCGCGAGCGGATTGGGTACGCCGCGCGGCTTGCTGCCGGCGGAAAAGGCACGGAGCCGGCCTTTGCCGAGGCGCGCAAGAATGGCCTCTGCGAGAATCGATCGCGCCGAATTGGCAGTGCAGAGAAAGAGGACATTCTTCATCGCTACAAATTCGTCCGCTGCCCCGCGAATGTTACAATTGCGTGACGGAAGTGACATTGGCGCAGGGGCTGTCGCCTGCGTCCTCGCCCCGGTCAACCTGTGTCAGGATCAGGAAGCCGCCCACCACCAGCACCACAAAAAGGGCGGAAAGCCAGCCGAGATACTTGTCGACGAATTTCTTGATCGGCGCTCCAAAAATCTGGAACAGCACGCCCACGAACATGAAGATCGCTCCCCTTCCACCGATGCTGGCGAGCACGAAGGTGAGGAAGTTCATCGAGATGAAGCCCGCCGTGATCGTCAGCAGCTTGAAGGGGATGGGCGTGGTGCCCGCGATCATGATCGCCTGCCAGTCATATTCGCGCAGGTAACAGGCGGCGAAGGGGAAGGATTCCTGCAGGCCCAACACGCGGATCAGCCACTCGCCGATCGCCTCGTAAAGGAAATAGCCGATGGCATAGCCGAACATGCCGCCGAGTACGGAGAAGGCGGTACAGATGAAGGCGAACCGCAGCGCCTTTTTCGGCTCTGCCAGGCACATCAGGCCGAGCAGCGGATGCGGCGGGATCGGGAAAAAGCTCGATTCGACAAAGGCGAAAAAGGCCAGCCAGCGCTCCGCATGCGGATGCGATGCCTTATCCATCGTCCAGTCATAAAGCGCACGAATCCAGCGCATGGAAACTCCCGTCCCTCGAATTTCCGGCAGTTAAGCGAGCGCAGCAAACCATGCAAGCCGAATG
>JAHEBH010000073.1 GCA_024642335.1 Erythrobacter sp. | reverse complement strand
AGAATTCGCACCTGCCGTTCCGACGACGGGAGCGGGCGATGCTCCGTTTCAGGCGGATGCGAAGTTTGCACAAATTCGCATCCGTTCACGCCTCTGTATCGAACCATTTCAATCAGCAACGCAACCTCTCCAGCAGACCCCTCTTCAAGGCCAACCGTACCGCCGCTCTGGCTGAGCGGCGCGGTCTCTGCGCGGAGCAAGGGACAGCGCTATTGTCCTAGATGAGACTGGTTCGAATTCGTCTGCCAGCACCTGTCGGGAGGACTGGTGGACAGCCTCCTGTGCCCTATTCCGCGATTGTACCACCGATCTCGGCTTCCAGCGCGGCGGCATGCGGGATTTCGGTTCGAGCGACGCTGCCGGGCATAATCTCGAAACGCGGATCGAAATCGACCATCAATCCGGCAAGCTGGACCAGCACGGACAGATCGCCCTCGGCTGTCGCGATTCCGCTTTTGATCTGCTCGACCAGATCGGCAGCACCCATCATCGTCAGTTCGAGGTCCGAGCGATTGATGGTGAGCGTCAGATCGGCGTTTTCGGCCTGAAAACCCGAAATGTTCGTAAGCGTTGCATTGCGCAGCTCGACGAGGAAGGATTCGCCGTTGTCGGGGGTCATCAGGTTCAAGGTGAATTCGAGACCCTCGGCTCGGCGGCTGTCCATCTTGATGCCAAGGAAGTTCAGGAACAGTTCCGTCGACATCGCCCGGATGACATCGGGGCTGGATGAACTCGCTACTGTCCCTTGCGGAATGCCGGTGCGAAGCTCGTAGGCAGCGGCAAGGAAGCTGTTGCGCAGACCGGGGTTTTCCTGCTGGTAGCCCAGTTGCTCGAAGACATCGGCCAACAAATCCTTGGCGTCGCCATTGTCAGACTCTGCCTGAACGAGTTTGTTGAGGATTTCGCTGGCAAGCAGGTAGTCGCCCGCATCATGAAGTTCCTGGCCACGGGCGAGTATTTTGTCCGCCCCCCCCATCATCTCGACGTAAAGCGGCGCGGAATCCTCGGGCGACAGCGGAATGAGGGTCGCTGGGTTGCAGTCCCAAAACCCCAGATAGCGCTGCACGACGCCGCGTGCGTTATGCTCGGGCGAGCCGTGATAGCCGCGGCAATGCCACTTGTCCTGCAGCCCTTGCGGAACCTCATAGACATTGTGGATCTGATTGATGGTTACCCCCTGGTTCGCGTAGTGCAGAACCTGATTGTTCATGTTCGCATAAAGGTCACGCTGGTCGCGCAGCACTTCCTGAATCCGCTCGTTGCCCCAGCGCGGCCAGTGGTGCGAGGCCAGCATCACCTCGGCCTCTTGCCCGAACCGTTGAAGCGCCTCAGAGATGTATTTCGACCAGTTCAGCGGATCGCGCACCGGCGCGCCGCGCAGCGTGTAGATGTTGTGCAGCGTCGCGGTGACGTTTTCCGCCATCCACAGCGCCTTGTGTTCGGGGATGTAGGTGTTCATCTCGCGCGGCGCTTCGGTATTGGGCGTGTTCTGGAAGATCATCGTCACGCCGTCGATCTCGAGTTCCTCGATCGGTTCGGTAACGAAGCGGGATGGTGCGATCAAGCCGGTCGAGCCGGCCGGGATGCGGTGCCCCAGCCCCTGACTGACGAAGCCATGCGGGGCGACCGGCAGCAGCAATCCGTATTGATAGAACAGGCGCCGGTTCATCGCATTTCCGGCATAGACGTTCTCGGAAATTGTGAACTGCATGAAATCGCCGGGCGCGATGATCTCGACACGGCCTTCGGCCACATCCTCGGGCTGGACGATGCCGCGGATACCTCCCCAGTGGTCGCCGTGGGTATGCGAGAATACCACCGCCTTGATCGGCAGGCCCTCGCCCACATGTTCCTGAAACAGCGTCCACGCCGCGCGCGAGGTTTCCGTCGTTGTCAGTGGGTCGAAGATGATCCAGCCGGACTTGCCGCGCACGAAGGTCATGTCAGACAGGTCGAAGCCGCGCACCTGGTAGATGCCGGGCACGACCTCGTAGAGGCCCCAGTTATTGTTCAGCCGCGCGACCCGGGTTAGCGAGGGGTGAATGCTGTCGAACTCCCCGGTCCCGTCAAGGAAATCGTATTCCGACCGGTCGAAGGCGACATTGCCCGCATCGGCCATGATCTGGCGGTCGGGCATCTCGGCAATCAGCCCGCGCGCCTGTTCCTCGAAGTCCTTGGTGTCGTCGAAGGGCAACGTGCTCTTGGCCGCCTGCAAGATCTTGATCGTGTGATCCGACGGGGCTTTGCCTTTGGGGTGGAAATGACCGGCAAGAGGCGCGGTTGCGGACTGGGCTCTTGCCTGTCCTTGTTCGAAAAGAACACCGCTGCCCAGAGCGAAGGCTGCTCCGGCAGCTGGAATCGATCCGAGCAGCTCTCTTCTTGTCGTCATATCTGCAAAACCCCTGAGAAACTTTCGGCCGAAATGACCGCACATCTGAAGCCCCGCAAGACAAATCCGAATCGGCGCTATCAGTTGAACGCTATACCCCTAAGCCCTGTCCGGCCATTTGATTTGAAGCAAAGGGTCGTGAACCGGAAGAGTCCGGTTTCGCGCAATCGGTGGTGTGAACCTCTTGCCGAGCAAGGTCAGCGGATCACAATTTTTCTGGCAGTCCTGACCAGCTGCAACGATGCGTTGCCATTACCGCTCCGGGCTCGTCTCGGTCATCCGACCGTTTTTCTCAGGTGACCGATTAAAGGCGTAGAGCGGACGTTCAGGGAAAAATTTTCGAAACTCCGACCATGAATGTCTGGTTCTCACGGGACCGGACGGTGGCGAAATTCGAGGCTATGTCCGAGTCGCGGACAGAACAACCATTTGACGCGCTTAGCACGTGCGTGCCTTCGATACGCCGGCTTAAGCGTTGCACCCTTTGGGCGGCGTTCACCTAGCCGCAGGTCGCGATTGATCCACATCATTGTGGGAGGTGGATTTGATCTGTTTTCTCGCCATACGGAATTAGATGGCCTGGGGGCTCAGTTGATGTCTCATACCGATCAATACGCAATGGCCCGACGGCGTGCCGAGGCCAAGTACGGATTCTTCGTTCACGTAGCTGTCTATGCCGCAGTGATGGTGTTGCTGGTGATCATTAATCTGGTGACCTCACCGGGCGGCATCTGGTTCATCTGGCCGTTGATTGGCTGGGGGTTTGCGGTGGTGCTGCACGGACTGCGGGTCTTCGTGCTGGCTGACAAAAACGACATCCTCGATGCGTTGACGGAGCGCGAACTTCGCCAGTCAGGCATGGGCAAACCGAAAGAAGGCGTGCCTCGGACGCAGCCGAAGTAGTGGCTCGGCGAGAGTTCGATATCGTTCTATGGGGCGCGACCGGGGCCACGGGGCGCAGAGCAGCACACCATCTTGCCCGACGATGCGCGGAGTGTGGACTCGCGTTTGCCATCGGCGGCCGGAACGAGGCCAAACTGCAAGCCCGGCGGGAGGACCTGCCCGACGTGGGTCGCCCTGTTGCCGTGGTGGTGGGCGACAGCCACGACACCGCTTTCATGGAGGCCATGAGTGCCCGGACGCACGTGGTCGTGTCCACCGCGGGGCCTTTCGCGCTCTACGGAAGCGAACTGGTGGCGGCCTGTGCAAGGAACGGGACGCACTACTGCGATCTGTCGGCGGAACCGCAATGGATGCGTGCCATGATCGACGCGCATGAAGATGAAGCGCGAGAAAGCGGGGCGCGGATCGTGCATTCCTGCGGGCATGACTCGATCCCCTCCGATCTCGGTGTGCAGTTCCTGCAAGAGGCGGCGTGCGCCCGTTACGGCCAGCCGTGCCTGCGAGTCGCGACCCGCGTGACGCGGATGAAGGGCGGCTTCAGCGGGGGGACGGCCGCGAGTTTCCTCAATGCCATGCGGCTGCGCGAGACCGATCCAGACTTCGACCGCTTGTCGTTGGACCCTTATGCGCTTTGCCCCGAAGGACGGCGGGACGGTCTCGACGGCCCCGACCGCATGATGCCGATCGAGGTGACGTGGGACGCCGATCTGAAGGCTTGGACGAAGCCCTATTTCATGGGTCCGATGAATTCCAAGGTTGTGCGGCGCACCAATGCGATCATGGATTATCCCTATGGGCGCGACTTCCGCTACGAGGAAACCGGCCTGACAAGTGGCGGGATCGTCGGCTGGTGGGCCGCGATGCGCGACACGCTCTTTGGGCGGCTGTTTCTCATCGCCATGTCGATTCCGTCGACACGGCGGATGCTGGAACGGCGGGTGCTGCCGAAATCCGGCGAAGGCCCGAGCCGTGAGGTGCGCGAGGCCGGCTCATACGAAATTGTGCAAGTCGGCGAGTTGCCGGACGGGACCACACTCAAGGCACGGATCACCGGACAGGGTGACCCAGGGGTCCGCTCGACGACGTTGATGCTGACGGAGGCGGCCCTGTGTCTGCGGCAGGACGAGGAGAGGATCACAGTCGGAGGAGGGTTTTGGACGCCTGCCTCCGCGATGGGGCCGCTCTTGCGGGACCGGATCGTGCAGCATGCGGGACTGTCCTTCGACCTGATCGAGGGTCCGCACCCCTGAATTGGCAGAGGCCGCACAGTTGCAAGGAGGAGGATTGCAGCCATGACCGACAAAACCAAAACCGACTGGGATGCCATCGTCATCGGATCGGGCATGGGCGGGATGGCGGCAGCTGCTGCGCTGTCGAAGGCCGGACACAAGGTGCTTTTGTTGGAGCAGTACCAAACACTAGGAGGTCTGACTCACAGTTTCACCATAGACGGCTTCCATTGGGACGCGGGCATCCACTATCTCAATCATGCCGCCCCGGAAGATCGTGAGCGGCGCATTCTGGACTGGCTGTCGGATACACCGATCGAGTTTGCCTCGATGGGCACGATCTTCGACAATGTCCATATCGGCGACGCCCCGCCGCTGTCCTTGTCCCGCCCCTACGAGGCGCAGGCGCGCGACTTGAAGGACAGGTTC
The DNA here is from genome assembly GCA_024642335.1 of Erythrobacter sp. Taxonomy (GTDB): domain Bacteria; phylum Pseudomonadota; class Alphaproteobacteria; order Sphingomonadales; family Sphingomonadaceae; genus Alteraurantiacibacter. The sequence continues at coordinate 4,381 of JAHEBH010000073.1, read as the reverse complement.
CCCGAAGAGGCGGAGGCCATCGACGCATGGATCGCTGCGCTCAAGGAAGGCAGGGATGCTGCACTCAAGGTCACCTCGACCCGCGCGATGCCCGGCTTCGTCGGCACGGCGCTGAAGTGGTGGCATAGCCACGACATCGAACGGTGGTGCAGGCGCACGACCCAAGAAGTGATCGACGAGATTACCGACAATCCCGTCCTCGCCGCGGCCTTCGCCGCCCAATGGTTCGACCATGGCGGCAGGCCCAGCAAGGCCAGCTTCGCCATGCATGCCCTGATCACCGGGGGCTACCTGCAAAGCGGCGCCTGGTATCCCAAGGGCGGAGGTGCGGCCTTTGCCGAGCACATTTTGCCGACGATTACGAAGGCAGGCGGCGAAGCGCGCTCCAACACCAAAGTCGAGACGCTTCTGATCGAGGACGACCGGATCGTCGGGGTGCGGACGGCTGAGGGTGAAGAGATCCGCGCGGGTACGGTGATCTCGGACATCGGGGCGCGCGAGACGGTAAACACGCTGCTTCCCAAAGGATGCGGGCATCAGGAGTGGATCGACGAGATCAACGCCCTGCCGCACTCGGTCGCCCATTTCAGCCTGTTCGTGGGCTTCGAGGGCGATATCGAACGTGCTGGGGCGACACGGTCGAACCACTGGATTTACCCGGGCGGCAAGGTCGATGTAGTCTGGACAGATGTGCCGGACAGTCCGCCGCCCGGCCTTTTCTTCTCTTTCGCTTCGTTGAAGGACCCCACCCATGACCCCGGGCCCTCGCAGAAATATGCCGGCGAAATCGTCGCCTGGGTTGACTGGTCGGCGGTGGAGACATGGGCGGGCAAGGAGCCGGGCTTGCGGGGTCAGGATTACGAGGTATTCAAGGCCAAGGTCGCGGACGCGATGTATTCGCGGTTCGAGGCCTATTTCCCAGACCTCGCCAAGCTCGTTGTCTTCCGCAATCTCTCGACGCCGCTCACAACCCACGCGATCACGGGACACCACAAGGGCGCCTTTTACGGGATAGACACGACGCCAGAGCGTCTGATGAGCGAAGCCCTGCAGACCAGGACGCCCGTGCCGGGGCTGTTCCTTGCAGGTCAGGACGTGCTGAGCCCCGGTATCCCCGGTGCGCTCTGGGGCGGTGTTCTGGCCGCAGCATCTGTTGATCCGATGCTGTTCCGGCAAATGCCAAGCTAGACGGTAAATGACGATGCGGACTGTCCAACCACCCATGCCCAACGCTCAAACCGCGACAGGGCTTGGGCGCAAATGCGCTTGGGCAGTCTCGCCCCGAGAAGTCTTCGGATCTCCAGAACCAAGCGCGAGACCGAACAGCCATGACTGACAATGATCGAAAGCAAAGGAAAACGAGCATGCATCGGGTTCTCCTTGCCTTGGGGGTTGGCATTGAAATCCTCGGCAGCGCGTCACTCAAATTGTCGGAGGGGTTCACGAAGATCGGCTACGCCTGCCTGACACTGGTCTGCTTCGGCGTCGCCTTTTTCATCATGTCGCTGGTTGTGCGGACGATGCCGCTCGGGGTTGCCTATTCCGTCTGGGCCGGCGGCGGGATCGCGGGTGTGACGCTCATGGGCGCGGTCTTTATCGGCCAGTCTCTGGACGGCTACGCCTATATCGGCATCGGTCTGATTCTGGCCGGGACGGTCGTTCTGAACGCTCTGTCCAGTGCGGCAAGCGGCTAGAACGATGATCTTCGCGAAGCCGCGCATGTTCTGGGTCTTCTTGGCCGCCATGTTTGTGCCGTGGCTGGTGATGAACCTCTGGACGGCGCCACGCATCGAGCAGCTGGCCGGTGGGTCGCGCCTGCTGGAGATGCGGCTGACGGGCTATTCCTTCGAGGATGCGCGGGGCTTCGTTGCAGCGATCGGAGACGAGGGCGCGAAACTCTATCTCGATGTGCAGCTGTGGCTCGACATGGCGTTTCCCCCGCTTCTGGGCGCAGTTCTTTTCCTTGGCTACCAATGGCTGTTTCCCGGCCTGCCGGGCCGCGTCATCGGCACGATCTCGCTTGGGTCCATCCCGGTCGACTACCTGGAAAACGCGGCGGTTGCCGCGATGTTGCGCGCAGGCGCCGATGGTATGACGCCCCAGATGGCGGCGACCGCGAATTTCTGGACGACGACCAAGTGGGGCTTGGCGTTTGTCGGTGCGGTGACGTTGCTCATCGGGATAGCCCTTCGCCTGCGCCGCCGATGAAGACTGAAATCAAAAATCGGCCAAGGCCATCGCGGTCTGCCGTTCCGCAAGGGCTTCGGGTTTGGGTTTTCGTATGGCGACATGCCAATTATTGGAGGAGGTGCCGAGATTGACAAAGAAGACTGCTGGTCCTCCGGAGGACATGATCCAACTCGGCGCGTCGGAACTGGCCGCCGCCATCAAGGCTGGCGATCTCTCAGCCGCAGACGTCGTCGATGCCCATATCGGTCACATCGAGACCATCAATCCCGCCCTAAACGCGCTTGTCATTCCGTTGTTCGACGAGGCCCGCGCGCAAGCCAGGCTGGCCGACGAGGTGCGCGCCCGAGGTGAGCCTCTCGGCGCGCTGCACGGCGTGCCCATGACCATCAAGGAGCAATACAAGGTCAAGGGCACTCAAGTCACGCTCGGTGCGACCAACAAGATCGGCAACGTCTATCAAGACGAGGGGCCTTTGGTCACAAGGCTCCGCGCCGAGGGTGCGATCATCCTAGGGAAGACCAACATCGCGCAGACCCTTCTGGGCTATGAGAGCGACAACCGGGTCTATGGCCGCAGCAAAAATCCCTGGGACCCGTCGCGCACTCCCGGGGGCAGTAGCGGCGGCGACGCGGCGATCATCGCGGCCGGTGGCGTTCCGCTCGCTCTGGCGAGCGACTTGGGCGGCAGCGTTCGGATTCCGCCGCTTTTCTGCGGTGTTCACGGTTTCAAGCCGACGATGGGGCGCTTCACGAACGACGATTTCCCCGGCGAACTGCTCGGATACGGGCAGGAAGCCATCCTGCCGCAGCCCGGACCGATCGCCCGAACCGTTGCCGATCTCGCGCTGGCGATGGAAGTATTCGCCAAAACCTCAATGAGCGCCACGATCGACAACGTCCCACCGGTCCCGTGGACCGATCCGGCGACGATCTCGGTCAAGGGCATGCGTATCGGTTATTACACGGACAACGGGCTCTTCAGTGCGTCTCCCGCACTGCGGCGCGCGGTCGAAGAGGCCGCTGAAGCCCTGCACAAGCTGGGTGCCGAAACCGTGCAAGTTGCTCCGCCGGACCCTTTCGAGGCGATGCGCATCTTCCTCGGCGTGATGTCCGCTGGCGGCGATGGCCGGTTGAAATCCTTGCTCGGTACGGAAAAGCCGATCCCGCAAGTGGCCGATGCGGTCAAGGGTATGGGAACGCCGCGCACGGTCCTCGCCGTGCTTTCCAGGATCATGGCCGCGCGGGGACAACGCCACAATTCGCGTGTGATTGGGTGCATGGGTGCCCTCAAGACCGCCGACTATTGGCGTCTCGTCGAGGCGCGCACGGATTACAGGGAACGCTTTCAACGTGAGTTGGATGCCGCTGGGCTGGATGCCGTGCTGTGCCCGCCCTGCGCCGTTCCTGCGATGACACACGGCGCCAGCGAGCACTTGTTCCCGGCGATAAGCTACGCATTCACCTACAACGTTCTTGGCGCACCTGCCGGCGTGGTCTCGACCATCAGGGTGCGAACGGGCGAGGAGAGCGACCGCAAGGTAGGCAAGGACATCGCGGACATCACGGCGCAGCAGGTAGAACGGGGAAGCGCGGGACTTCCTGTCGGGGTGCAGGTTGTAGCTCGACATTGGCAGGACCATGTCGCGCTGGCCGTGATGGCTGCGATGGAGGCGCACTTCCGCGAGACGGAGGAGTATCCGTTTCAGCCAGAATTGGCGGTGAGCAGTTAGGACGAACCACTACCGGCACTTTGCCCAGCCGTAGGGACGGCCTCGGGAGCCACGTCGCTATACTGACGGCGAACACCATGTAGCCATACTTGAACGCGACTCTGAAGGTCATTCGAGGGTCTGCAACGAATGGCAAGTCTTTCCACTACCCGACCATTTCCCGGCGGAGCTCCGCTGCGTTCCGCGTTAGCGGCTGTATTGCTTGCTGCCGCGCGGCGCAGGAATCACCGCCCCACGGGGCGTCTGCAGGCTACGCGCGCAGCGAACGATCAAAACGTCTGGATGGGGCTCAGAGCCGCCGTTCGCTGCGATGCGCGTCAATGGCAGCTGTGCGGAGAAGAGAACATTGATCCTTAGGCTCTTCCCCAGGTAATCTTCGTTTGATTTCCAACTCTGCGGTGAGGACTTTGCGGAGCATGATCTTAGAATAATACGTGGTATAACCACAAATTTGCGTGAGCT
>JAHEBH010000003.1:106471-111908 GCA_024642335.1 Erythrobacter sp. | reverse complement strand
CGAGGATCTCAAGCGGTTCAAGCAGCTCACCCTCGGCGGGCCGATGGTAATGGGGCGCAAGACCTTCGAAGCCCTTCCCGGCCTCCTTCCCGGCCGGCGGCATATCGTGCTGACGCGCGACGAGAGCTGGCAGGCCGACGGCGCGGAAGTCGCCCATTCTGCGCAGCAAGCGCTGGAGCTTGCAGGCGACGGCGATTTCTCCGTGATCGGCGGAGCGGAAATATTCGCCTTGCTGGCCGATCACGCCACCCATTGGGAAATCACCGAGGTTCACGAGGAAACGCAAGGCGAGGTGTTCATGCCGCTGCCCGATCCGGAAATCTGGCGGGAAACATCACGCGAGAGCCATCCAGCAGCGGATGGCTGGCCGCCCTATGATTTCGTGACCTATGTCCGCCGCGGGGAAGAAGGCTGATGCGCCTGACCCACCGCGACACGATTCCTGAAAAACTGCGCGGTGCGATCATCGCGCTGGGCAATTTCGATGGCTTCCACCTCGGCCACCAGCAGGTCGTGGCCGAAGCGGTGCAATGGGCGCGCGCCGAGGGCCGCCCCGCCATTGTCGCCACCTTCGATCCGCACCCGGTGCGCCATTTCGCGCCGCACGTGCCGCCCTTCCGCCTCACCATGCTCGACCAGCGCGAGGAGCTGTTTGCCGCAGCGGGAGCGGACGCCATGCTGGTGTTCACTTTCGATGACGAGCTGGCGGCGATGGAGGCGCAGGATTTCGTCGCCAAACTGCTCGCCGATCACCTTGGCGCGGCGGGCGTGGTGACGGGCGAGGACTTCACCTTTGGCAAGGCGCGCGGCGGCAATGTCGACGTGCTGCGCGAAGTCGGCGCCACCTGCGGTGTGGAGGCACGGCAGGTCGGCCCGGTGATGGAAGCCGGGCAGGTCGTCTCCTCCAGCCGTATCCGCGACGCGCTGAAAGCGGGCGAATGCGAAGTGGCGACCAGACTGCTCACCCGCCCCTTCGCCATACGCGGAACGGTGATCGATGGCGACAAGCGCGGGCGCGAAATCGGCTATCCCACCGCCAATATGGAATTCGGCCATTACCTGCGCCCGCGCTTCGGCATTTATGCGGTGACGGGCCGCATTCTTGCCACGGGGCAGGAACTGCAAGGCGCGGCCAATGTCGGCGTGCGCCCCATGTTCGACCCGCCGAAGGAATTGCTCGAACCCTATTTCTTCGATTTTGCCGGGGACCTTTACGGTCAGGAAATCGAAGTCGCGCTGCACCACTTCCTGCGGCCCGAGGTGAAGTTCGGCAGCCTCGACGCGCTGGTGGCGCAGATGGAGAAGGATTGCGAGGAGGCGCGCAACCTTCTAAGCGCCCGTCCGCAATGACAGACAGCAAAGACAAGCGCGATTACCGGGACACCGTCTTCCTGCCGAAGACCGATTTCCCCATGAAGGCCGGCCTTCCGCAGAAGGAGCCGGGCATTCTGGCGCGCTGGCAGGAACAGGACCTCTACCGCAAATTGCGCGAAAGCCGCGCGGGGCGCGAGCAGTTCATCCTCCATGACGGCCCGCCCTATGCCAATGGCGACATGCATATCGGCCATGCGCTGAACCATATTTTGAAGGACATGGTCTGCCGCACGCAAAGCCTGGCAGGCAAGGATGCGCCCTATGTTCCCGGCTGGGACTGCCACGGCCTGCCCATCGAATGGAAGGTGGAGGAGCAGTACCGCAAGAAGAAGCTCAACAAGGACGAGGTTCCGGCAAAGGAATTCCGCGCCGAATGCCGCGCCTATGCCCAGCACTGGGTGGACAGGCAGCGCGAACAGCTCCAGCGCCTCGGCGTGAATGGCGATTGGGACAATCCCTATCTCACCATGCAGTTCGAGAGCGAGGCGGCGATCGTTGCCGAATTGCTGAAGTTTGCGGAAAGCGGCCAGCTCTATCGCGGCGCCAAGCCGGTGATGTGGTCGCCCGTAGAGAAGACCGCCTTGGCCGAGGCCGAAGTTGAGTACGAGGACATCACCTCGACGCAGATCGACGTGGCCTTCGAGATCACGGAATCGCCGATCAAGGAACTGGTCGGCGCCTATGCGGTGATCTGGACCACGACACCTTGGACGATCCCGGTGAACCAGGCACTCGCCTATGGGCCGGATGTTGAATATTCGCTTTTCAGCGTGTTCGACGGCGACCGGAAGTTAAAAGTCTTGGTCGCCAGCGATCTATTGACCGACTTCCTGAGCAGGACCGGCTTGGAAACTGATTCCGTTCCGCTCGAAAGAGGCATCTTCAAAGGCTCCGAACTCGCGGGCACCATTGCCCGCCACCCGATGGCTGGACGCCTGTCTCCCCTCCCCGCGGGGGAGGGGCCGGGGGTGGGGGGACTGCCCTCCGCTGATGCCGCACACCCATCCCCAACCCCTTCCCTTGAGGGAAGGGGCTTCTTCGATTTGCCGCGGCCCTTCCTGCCGGGCGACTTCGTCACCACCGAAAGCGGCACGGGCCTCGTGCATATGGCGCCCGATCATGGCGAGGACGATTTCGAGCTGTGCAAGGCGCATGGAATCGGTCCCAAATTCGTCGTCGATGCGGGCGGGGTCTACAAGGATGACTGGCTGTGGCTGGGCGGGGATGACGAGCGCCGCCGCGCGGTGATCAATCCCAACTTCAACGCCCCCGACGGGCCGATCTGCACCGACCTCAAGCAAGCTGGAGCTTTGCTATCAGCGTCCACAGATTATCAACATTCTTATCCACATAGCTGGCGCAGCAAGAAGAAGGTCGTCTTCCGCTGCACGCCGCAATGGTTCGTGCCGATGGACAAGCCACTCGGCACGTTTGACTATCATGTCGCCCCGCTCGGCGGCATTGGCGGCGCGGTGGCACTGGGCACGCAGGCGGACAATACCGCCACTCTGCGCGAAACCGCGCTGAAGGCGATTTCCGCAACGCGTTTCGTGCCCGAGAAGGGCCGCAACCGCATCGGATCGATGGTCGAGGGTCGGCCCGACTGGGTGCTTTCCCGCCAGCGCGCCTGGGGCGTGCCGATCACGCTGTTTGTACACCGCGAGAGCGGCGAGTATCTGTGCGACAAGGCAGTGAACGAGCGGATTATCGCCGCCGTGCGCGAACAGGGCGTCGATGCATGGGATGCCGGGAGCGCGCAGGACTTGCTCGGCCCCGATTACAAGGCCCAGGATTACGAGCAGATCACCGACATCCTCGATGTCTGGTTCGATTCGGGCTGCACCCACGCCTATGTGCTCGAAAGCGGCCGCTGGCCCGACCTTACGCGCCCCGAGGATTATGACGGCCCGCCCGCAGACCTCTACCTGGAAGGCAGTGACCAGCATCGCGGCTGGTTCCAGTCATCGCTGCTCGAAAGCTGCGCCACGCGCGGCCGCGCGCCGTACAAGGCGGTGCTGACCCACGGCTTCACCATGGCGGCGGACGGGCGCAAGATGTCCAAGTCCATCGGCAACACCATCGACCCGCTCAAGGTGATGGAGGAATATGGCGCCGACATCATCCGCCTGTGGGCGCTGTCGGTCGATTTCACCGAGGACCACCGCATCGGGCCGGAAATCCTCAAGGGCGTGGCGGACCAGTACCGCAAGCTGCGCAACACTTTCCGCTACATGCTCGGCGCGCTGGCCGATTACGATCAGGCGGAATCGGTGGATGTGGCCCAGATGCCCGAGCTCGAGCGCTATATGCTCGCGCTGCTGGTCGCTCTCGATGCGAAGATGAAGCGCGCGGTCGAGGATTTCGACTTCAACAGCTATACTCGCGCGCTGATCGACTTCTGCAATGAGGACCTGTCGGCCTTCTTCTTCGATATCCGCAAGGACCGCCTCTATTGCGACCATCCCGGCGATATCGAACGCCGCGCCTATCGCACCGTACTCGACACGCTGTTCCACGCGCTGATCCGCTATGCCGCGCCGGTGCTGACCTTCACGGCGGAAGAAGTGTGGCAGAGCCGCTATCCCGATGAGGGCAGCGTGCATTTGCTGGAGTGGCCCGAAGTTCCGCATGCACATGCTGACATGGGGCGTTGGAATATTTTGCGAGAACTCAGGGAAGAGGTCACTGAAGCGATCGAACCACTTCGTCGCGAGAAAGTCATCCGTTCAAGCTTGGAAGCGGAGGTGGCCATATCCGACATCGAAGCCATACTTCGAGAATATGATGATGTTAGTGAAGAGGAGTTGGCCGAACTCTTCATCACTGGCCCGGTAAAGATTGTTAAGGGCACCGAACCGCCGAAGGTAACTCGATCATCGCACCACAAATGCGGCCGCTGCTGGCGCCTGCTGCCCGAAGTGACCGAGGACGGCGACCTGTGCAATCGCTGCGACGATGCCGTCGCACGGCTGGATGGCGCAGCATGACGGCCCTCTTCACCCGCGCACGCCTGATCGGGCTGGGCATCGCGCTCACCCTGTTTGCGCTCGACCAGTGGTCGAAAGGCTTCGTGGTCGATACTTTGGGCCTGACGCAGGTGGGCGATCATTACCCGCTGCTGCCCTTCTTCGATCTCACCCGCACCAACAATTACGGCGTCTCGCTGGGCATGTTCCCGGCGACCAGCCTGGAAATGCGCTGGGGGCTTGTGGCGGTAACCGCGCTGATGGCGCTGCTCGTGTTCGTCTGGATGATGCGCGAGAGGAAATTGTGGGACATCGCCGCACTGGCCATGATCCTGGGCGGGGCGCTGGGCAATATCCGCGACCGCTTCCTCTATGGCTATGTCGTCGACTTTGCCGACTTCCATATCGGGAGCTTCCGGCCCTTCATGATTTTCAACCTGGCCGATGCGGCGATCACCATCGGGGTGGTGATTCTCCTTGCGCGCGCCTTGTTCATTGGCGAGAAACCCGCCAAAGGGCAGGACAAGGACCAGAGCGGACCCAATCCCGCGGAGACAGATTAATGCATATGATGACCCGGATCACCTTGGCACTCGGCGCAACTGCCATGCTTTCGGCATGCAGCGGCGGGCTGATCTCCAGCCGCGAGCGTCCTGACGAGTTTGCCGTTCAGCGGCAGGCTCCGCTGGTGGTCCCGCCCGATTTCGAACTGGTCCCGCCCGCACCCGGCGCCCCGCGTCCGGCAGAAGGCACCGCTGCCCAGCAGGCGCTGGAAGCCCTCTTCCCGCCGCAGGAGCGCAGCGCGGTGGAAACCAGCGCGCTTGACCTGATGGGCGAACCGGAAACGAGCATCCGCTCCACCGTGGGCGATCCCAATACCTATACGGTGGACAAGGGCACCACCACGCGCACCATCCTCGTCGCCCCCGAAGGCGACGGACAGGCCGCGCGCGCAACCATCTGATCTGCGAGCGGCCATCCGGCCCCTCTTCCTCGCTAGACGGGCAGCAAGCTGCCCCCGCTGCGGGCGCGCAGTCGCGCTTGCGAGCCTACGGCTCGTTTGATCTGCGAGCGGCCATCCGGCCCCTCTTCCTCGC
>JAHEBH010000003.1:7687-106371 GCA_024642335.1 Erythrobacter sp. | reverse complement strand
AGACGGGCAGCATACTGCCCCCGCTGCGGACGCGCAGTCGCGCCGTTTGGCGCCAGCCAGATAGGTTGAGCAATTTTCGGTCGCGCCAGCGACCGCAAGGCCGAACGGCCGCCCGCAGGTGCCCCGTACCCTGAACTTGTTTCAGGGGCAGGGAGCAGCACCGAGGATCGCGCCCGCGGATGCGGGTGCGAAAATCAAGAAACCCTACTCACCAGCAGCTTGTCGACGCGCCTTCCGTCCATGTCGACGACCTCGATGCGCCAGCCTTGCTCCTCGAACCATTCGCCTTCCACGGGCAGTTTCTTGAGCATGAAGAGCACATAGCCCGCCGCCGTCGCGAACTCGCGCGGATCGGGAAGGTCGATTTCCAGCCTTTCGGCCAGCGCATCGGCAGGCATTGCGCCCGCCACCAGCAGCGAGCCATCGGTGCGGGTGACCACCATGGGCTCGTCGCCTTCGTCCTGGTGGCTGGCGAAACTCCCGGCAATCGCCTGCAGCAGGTCTGCCGTGGTGACGATGCCGTCCAGGTGGCCGTATTCGTCATGCACCATGGCCATGCCAGTGCCCGATTGCTGGAGCACGCGCAGCGCATCCAGGGCATCGAGCTGGTCGGGGAGGACTTCAGCCTTGCGGATAAGATTTTCGAGCACGATCGGCTCGCCCGCCACCTGCCGCGCCAGGATGTCCTTTATCTTCACCACGCCCAGCACCTTGTCGGGCGATCCTTCGGCGACGGGCAGAAGCGAATGCGGCGTTTCGGCAATCACCGCCAGCAACGCTTCTTCGCCCGCTTCGGCATCGATCCAGTCGAGCTCGGTTCGCGGGGTCATCAATTCGCGCACGGGTTTTTCTGCAAGCTTCATGATGCCCGACAGGATGGCCCGCTCCTGCTCCTCGATCACGCCGCTATGCGTGGCATCGGCGAAAATCAACTGCAGCTCTTCGGCCGTCAGCCCGTGCTCGCCGCGATGCCGCACGCCGATCAGGCGCATGATCAGGCTGGAAGAGGAATCAAGCAGCCAGACGAAGGGCGCGGTGATGCGCGCGAGCCAGTCCATCGGGAGTGCCATGACCAGGGCAACCGGCACGGCGGCACGCAAGGCCAGCTGCTTGGGCACCAGTTCGCCCACCACAAGGCTGAAATAGGTTGTCAGCACGATGACGACGACGAAGCCCGCCGTCTGTGCATATTCGGGATCAAGGCCCATTAGCGCCAGCCGTTCACCGACCGGCGCACCCAGCGTCGCACCGGAAACCGCACCAGCTATGATCCCTATCAGCGTGATGCCGATTTGGACGGTAGATAGGAATTTGCCGGGATTCCCGGCCAGCCGCAGAGCGACCTGCGCGCTCTTGCTGCCTTTCTCCGCCGCCATGCGCAATTGCGATTGCCGCGCCGATACGATCGCCAGCTCCGACATGGCAAAAACGCCATTGAGAACGATCAGGCCCGCCAAGGCAGCGAGATAATGCCAGGGAAAGGGTGACATGGGAGGGTCAGCGCTAGCAGATTCGGCGCCCAAGTCTAAAGGATAATGGCGCCGCCATTCAACAACAGCTAAGATGGCAGGGTATTACAATCCTCTGGCAAAGGCGGTAATCAAGCCTTTAGCCAATTGCTTGAAGGGACATGACCATGCAGATCAAACGCGCTTTCATCTCCGGTATCGCTGCCATTTCACTGGTCGGCCTCAGCGGCTGCGTGACTGATCCCAATACCGGCGAACAGAAGGTTTCGCGCACGGCCATCGGCGGCGCAGGCGGCGCAGGCCTGGGCTATTTGCTGGGCGGCCTGGTGGGCGGCAAGACAACGCGCATCATCGGCGCTGGCATTGGCGCAGCCGCGGGCGGCTATGTCGGCTACCGGATGGACCAGCAGATCCGCGAGCTGGACGAAGCCACCGAAGGCACCGGCGTGGATGTTACCGAAACTCCCGATGGCACGGGCATCCTTGTGAACCTGCCCGACGTCACATTCCCCGTCGATTCGGCCACTATCAGCCCGCAGATGCGCGAGGTGCTGGACGATGTCGCGGCGAGCATGGTGCAATATCCCAACTCGCTGATCGACGTGATGGGCCACACCGATTCCACCGGCAGCGCGCAGTACAACCTCGACCTGTCACGCCGCCGCGCCGAATCGGTGACGGATTTCCTTGTTTCGCGCGGTGTTGCACGCGCCCGCATCGAGGCCATCGGTTATGGCGAGGATTATCCGGTCGCCGACAATACCACCGAGGCGGGCCGCGCGCAGAACCGCCGAGTCGAGATCCGCATCACGCCGATCACCGAGGCCGACGTCGACGCAGCCTATTGATTTGAGAGCACCGGCCCATCCGGGCCGGTGCCTCCTCGCTTCCTGCCAGCATGGCTGGCATCGCTGCGGGCGCGCGTTCGCGCTTGCGGGCCTTCGGCCCGTCTGCTCGCCATGGTGACAGATTGCGGAGCTCGGTCGCGCTGCGACCGCAAGCGCGAATGCGCGCCCGCAGGTGCCCCGCAGTCCTGAGCCTGTCGAAGGACGAAGGGATTAGCACCGAGGATGCAGGCGCGGATGCGCCTGCCTAAATCGAGGAAGAAGCCCGCCCGGCCAGCCTCTCCACCGCATGCCCATGGATGGCAGGCGCACTGACGAGCAGGCCGAAGGCTCGCGGGTCGCTCTTGTTGTAATTGAGCGGCGCGCCGAAGGCATCGGTAACGCGCGCACCTGCTTCACGCGCGATCAAGGTCGCCGCCGCAATATCCCATTCGAAGCCCCAGCGCAGAGTTGCCACCAGGTCCGCCCGGTCATCCGCCACCATCGCGACGCGCAAGGCTATCGAATTGGGCTTGTCGACTAGGACAAGGTCCTCGTCCTCTTGCACCAGCACATCTGCTGGCACGCGTGAGCCGGGAAAATCACGCCGCTTGCTGGCGCTGATATCCACCCCGTTGAGCCGCGCGCCCGTGCCCGCGGTGGCGGCCCAGACCTCGTCGCGGGCCGGCGCGACCAGCAAGCCCAGCAAGGGCCGCCCGCAGCTTACCAGCGCCACCGAAACGGCCCAGCCGTCGCGTCCACCCAGGAAGTCGCGCGTGCCGTCGATCGGATCGACCACCCAGATCAGGTCACGCCCAAGCCGGACGGGATCGTCGGCTGTCTCCTCCGAAAGCCAACCGGCGGCGGGCAGAAGGCGGCCCAGCTCCTTCTTCAGGAAGCCGTCCACCTCGATATCGGCCGCGCAAACGGGGCTGTTGCCGCCCTTGTCCCAGCTTTCCACCTGATGGCCCGCACCAGGCCATTGCCCCAGGGCGATCTGCCCGGCCTCGACGCAAATATCCCTGAGTTTGAAACGATCGATCATGCGGTGCAACAAGTGGCGGCTTCGCAGGTGCAATACAAGCATTGCATGCGTTGCGCGATGGTGCTTTAGCACCGGCGTCGATTCCTCACCTTTCCCGAAAGGCCCACGCCGCAATGAACATCCACGAATACCAAGCCAAGGAACTGCTCGCGAAATTCGGTATCGGAATCCCTGCCGGTCACGCCGCCCTCACTGTCGAAGAGGCAGTTGAAGGAGCAAAGCAGCTCCCGGGTCCGCTTTATGTGGTGAAGGCGCAGATCCATGCGGGCGGTCGCGGCAAGGGCAAGTTCAAGGAACTGGGCGCGGATGCAAAGGGCGGTGTCCGCCTGAGCAAGTCGGTCGAGGATGTCGCGGCCAACGCGAAGGAAATGCTCGGCAATACGCTGGTGACAGTGCAGACGGGTGAGGCCGGCAAGCAGGTCAACCGCCTCTATGTCACCGACGGTGTGGACATCGCCGAGGAATATTACCTTTCCATGCTTGTCGACCGCAAATCGGGCCGCATTGCCATGATCGTTTCCACCGAAGGCGGCATGGATATCGAGGAAGTGGCGCATTCGGCGCCCGAGAAGATCACCACCATCACCATCGACCCCGCCACCGGCTTCATGCCGCATCACGGCCGCGCAGTGGCTTTCGCGCTCAAGCTTTCGGGCGAGCTCAACAAGCAGGCGCAGAAGCTGGCGAAGCAGCTCTACACTGCCTTCACCACGCTCGATTGCGACATGCTGGAGATCAACCCGCTGGTCGAAACCAGGGATGGAAACCTGCTCGTCCTCGACACCAAGATGAGCTTCGATTCGAATGCGCTTTATCGCCACCCCGATGTGGAAGCCATGCGCGACGAGACCGAGGAAGACCCGATGGAGGTGGAAGCCTCCAAGTACGACCTCGCCTATATCAAGCTCGATGGCGATATCGGCTGCATGGTCAATGGTGCGGGCCTGGCGATGGCGACGATGGATATCATCAAGCTCAACGGCTCCTTCCCCGCCAACTTCCTTGACGTGGGCGGCGGCGCGACGACCGAGAAGGTCACCGCGGCCTTCAAGATCATCCTGTCCGATCCGGCGGTGAAGGGTATCCTCGTGAACATCTTCGGCGGCATCATGCGCTGTGACACGATTGCCGAGGGCATTGTCGCGGCGGCGAGGGAGGTGGACCTGTCCGTGCCGCTGGTGGTGCGTCTGGAAGGCACCAATGTGCAGCAGGGCAAGGATATCCTCGCCAATTCGGGCCTGCCGATCGTGTCGGCCGAGGATCTGGGCGATGCCGCCAGGAAGATCGTTGCCGAGGTCAAGCAGGCGGCCTGATCCGGCTTTTGGAGCCAAAGACTTTGAGAAGGGGCCGCGCGGCACAGGCTGTGCGGCCCCTATTGCATCAGCACAGTCACGGTGCTTCACTACAGCCTGATACAATTGGATAAACGAGTCTGCTTGACCTTCTCCGCTCTTTGAATAGCTTCGCGTTTCGGAGGGAGATTCCATGACAAAGACAATCGTTTCGCTGGCAGCGATTGCTGCAACCCTGGCCGCCACGCCGATCCAGGCACAAGATGGCCGGGCCTATACTCCGGACAGCGCCTGGGCGCTCGATTTCGGCGAGGACTATTGCCGCCTCGGCCGCGAGTTTACCAATGGCAGCGACAGGATCACGCTGCTGCTCGAACGGACGCACCCCAATGCCAATCTGCGGGTTATCCTTATCGGCAATGCGATTCGCCTGTTCCGCGGTGCAGAAACCGTCGGCTGGCGCTTCCTCCCGTCGGGCGGGGAGCGCATGGGTCAGAGAGTGGTGCAGGAGACCGGCGACGGCCAGCAATACCTCAACCTGGGCAATGCCATGCTGGCCGAGTTTCCGGGCTTTGGCGCAGCACCCGGCGCGGGAGGCGGGCCCGGCGCGGGAGGCGGCTTCGCCGGTTTCACTCCCGGCATGCCGACCTATTCGCGCGAAATGGAACGCGAAACGGCGGCAGGAATAAACGGTATCCGTCTGGACGGGGGCGTCACCAATCCGGTCCAGCTCGACACCGGCTCGCTGGCGCGCCCGATCGAAGCGATGCAGGCTTGCGCCGATGACATGCTCACCTATTGGGGCCTCGATGCGGAGGCGGACAAGTCCCTTACCCGCACGGTGGTGCCGGGCGATGGCACCGCGCCTCCGCCCGAGCCCGGACAATTCCCCGCCAGCCCCTCGCAAGGCTGGATTACCCAGACAACCGTGGGCTTCGAAGACTTTGGCAAGCTGGCAGGTGGCGGCAATCAGGTACGCGTGATGGTGGATGCAACCGGCAAGGCGACGTCTTGCGCGGTGCACCTCCCGGCGCTCGATGCTGATACCAATGCCAGTATTTGCGAGCAGGTCCTGGCCAACGGCAAGTTCCAGCCGGCACTCGACGCCAACGGACAACCGATCGACAGCTATTGGGTAACCAGTCCGATGTCGTTGACCCCGCCGTTCGGTGGTGGTCGAGGCCGGCGCCGCTAGTCGCCAGGCCTCGCGCGTCAGAAGAGCTGCGTAAGGGCGTGGATCGTCACACCGACGAGCCCGCCCACCAGCGTGCCGTTGATACGGATGAACTGCAAATCGCGGCCCACGGCGCTTTCGATGCGGTCCGAAATGGTCTTGGCATCCCAGCGCTTCACCGTCTCTGAAACCAGTTGCACGATCTGGTCGCCGTAACGCTGGGCAACACCCACCATTGTCCGCCGCGCCAGGCGGTTGACCTGCCATTGCAGTGCCGGATCATCGCGCAAGGTCTGGCCCAGTTCGGTGATGGAAGAGCCAAACTGCCCTTGCATGGCGGCATCGGGATTGCGCGCCATGTCGATCAGGCCGTGGCGCAGGCGCTCCCACACGCCGGTCCACCATTCGCCCAGAGCAGGATTGGCGAGCAGGTCCGCCTTGATCCGCTCGACCTTGGCGCGCAGCTCTTCATCATGCTGCAGGTCGTGCGCGAATTTGGCGAGGCCTTCCTCCGCCTTCCCGCGCAGAGGATGGTCGGGATCGACCAGGATTTCAGCGAGCAGTTTGTAGAGCCCGTCCAGCACCGATTGCGACAGCCGCTCGTCCAGGCCGGTCCAGCGCAGCAGCGCATTGGCGCGCTTCTGGATCATGTCGCGCACCATCTCCTCATTGTCTTCCAGCGTCAGGCCCGCCCAGCGGATCATCCCGTCCATCAGTGGCCGATGCCGATTTTCGGCGATGGCCGCTTCCAGCATCTTGCCCAGCAGCGGCGATATTGCGATCTTTTCCAGCTGGCGGGCGAGCCCGGCCTTCACCTGCTTGCCGAGCCTGTCAGGATCGAGCGATTCGAGCAGATCGGCGAAGAGGTCCACCGCGCCCGACCGGATGCGGCCCATGTCGCCGTCGCGCTTCTGCAGCAGGAACTCGCCCGCCGCCCGCGCAACATTCATATCGCGCATGCGCCTTGCGACCACATGGGGAGTGAGAAAATTGGACTGCAGGAAGCCCGCCATGGTCTCGGCGATACGGTCCTTCTTCTGCGGGATGATGGCCGTATGCGGAATGGGTATGCCCATGGGGTGGCGGAACAGGGCGGTAACGGCAAACCAGTCTGCCAGCCCGCCCACCATCGCCGCTTCGGCAAAGGCAAGGACATAGCCCCACGCCGGGTGTCCATCTTCCTGCGTGAAGGCGAGCGCGAACAGTCCGGCCATGGCGACCAGCATCAGCGAGGCGGCCAGGCGCATGCGGCGCGCGCGATCGGGTGACGGCTGGATTGCCCTGGTGACGGATCTGGTCAGATCGCTGCTCACGATGCGTCACCCCGTCATTCGGCGGGGGCGGGCGCCGCAACAAAGCCGTGATCGTCACCCGGCTTGTAGGTCAGCAGGCGATCGCGCATCCACGGGCCGAGGCGCTTTTCGAGACCGTCTGCCAGGCTGAAACCGGCCGGAACGATCACCAGCGTAAGCAGCGTGGAAAGGATCAGCCCGCCAATCACCACCGTGCCCATCGGCGCACGCCAGGCGCTGTCGCCCGCCAGCGAGAAGGCGGTCGGCAGCATGCCGGCGGTCATCGCGACCGTGGTCATGACGATCGGCTGGGCGCGCTTGTGGCCCGCCTCCAGAATCGCCTCGAACTTGTCCTTTCCGGCCTCCATCTCCTCGATCGCAAAGTCGATCAGCAGGATCGAGTTCTTGGCAACGATGCCGAGCAGCATCAACACGCCGATGAACACCGGCAGCGACAGGGGTTGGCCGACAGCCCAGATCAGCGCCAGGCCGCCAAGCGGTGCGAGGAAGAGCGATCCCATATTGACCAGCGGCGACACCAGGCGGCGATAAAGCAGCACCAGCACGGCGAAGACCAGGAACAGGCCGGTCACGACGGCGATCACGAAGCTGTCCGCCAGCTGGCTTTGCCACTGGTCGGAACCGACAGGCTCGGTGGAGACGCCCGTTGGCAGCTCGCGCATTATCGGTAGCGCCTGAATCGCATTGTAGACATCGCCGCGCGCCACTTCGGGGGCGACATCAACGCCGATGAATATGCGGCGGTTCTGGTTGTAGCGCTCGATCGTGGCCGGACCCATGCCAAAGGAGATATCGGCCACGCGGCTCAGCGGCACCGAGCCCCCTGTCCCCGTCGGCACGGGCATGTTGCTGATGGTGGCGATGCTGCGCCGCTCGTCCTCGGCCAGGCGTACGCGAATCGGGATCTGCCTGTCCGAAAGCGAGAACTTGGCGGCGTTCTGGTCAATATCGCCCAGCGTGGCGATGCGGATCGCCTGGCTCAGCGCCTGCGTGGTCACGCCCAGGCTGGCGGCAAGGTCCTCTCGCGGGGAAATGATCAGTTCGGGCCGCTGCAGGTCGTAGTCGATACGCGGCGCCACGGCACCTTCGACGGTGGCCATCTGGTCCACGAGCACCAGCGCCGCTTCTTCCAGCTTCTGAGGATCGGAGCCCGACAACATGACGGTGATGGCCCGGCCGGTACCGCCGCCGCCACCCTGCTCGCTCTGGAAATTGATGCGCGCATCGGGGAAGCTCTGCAGGACCGGGGTCATCTCCTGTTCGAAATCAAGGCTCGAACGGACGCGGTCCTCGCGCAGCACCAGGCTGATCTGGCCCGAACCTTCGCGCGCCACGCCGAGCGCCAGTTCGACTTCCTGCTCTTGCCGCAGCCGGTCCGTCACTGCATCGACCACCGCTTCGGTCTGTTGCAGCGTTGTGCCCGGCACCATGGAGATGGAAATGCGCGAGAAGTCACTGTCGCTGTTGGGGAAGAACTGCTGCGGCACACCGATGCCGAACATCACCGTCAGCGACAATGAGGCCATGCCCAGGAATACCATCCACACACGGTGATCGAGGAAGCGGATGCGGATGCGCGCCATGCGGTTGAGGAACCAGCCACGGAAATGCGATCCGAAAATACCTGTTATCAGCGTCAGCGGCAATTTGAGCAGCAGCGCGGTCAGCCACGCGGCAATGCCCGAGGCGACCACCACCAGCGCCATCACCGCGAAGGTGATGAGCGCCGCCAACGTCTGCCCCAGGAAGCCCGGCAGGAAGCTCAGGAAGCCCTTCCAGAAGTCCAGATCAATGGCGGACGAGGCGGGTGTGGTGAACAGGAAGTAGAAGACCGCGGCGGCACCGATAGTGGCAGCAATACCGACCAGAATGAACAGCGGCGTGCCGATCAGGCCATAGTGCCAGCGATAGGGTGCACGCCCCAGTTCTTCCAGGCGCGCGCGGTACTGGCTCTGATCGAGGGACCAGTGCAGCACCCGCATGTAAAGGTCCATCGCCCGGCCCTCGCCGTGCGAGGCGTGGCCCTTGGCCTTGAGGAAATAGGCCGCGGCCATTGGCGTGATCATGCGCGCGACCGCCAGCGACATGAGCACGGAGATGACCACAGTCAGGCCGAAGTTCTTGAAGAACTGCCCCGAAACGCCGGGCATCAGGCCCACCGGCAGGAACACGGCGACGATGCAGAAAGTGGTGGCGACAACCGCCAGGCCGATTTCGTCAGCCGCATCGATCGATGCCTGGTAGGCGCTCTTGCCCATGCGCATGTGGCGCACGATATTCTCGATCTCGACGATGGCGTCATCGACAAGGACACCGGCCACCAGTCCGAGTGCGAGCAGCGACAGCGTGTTGAGCGTGAAGCCCAGCATGTCCATGAAATAGAAGGTCGGGATGGCTGAAAGCGGGATCGCCAATGCGGCGATGATGGTTGCCCGCCAGTCGCGCAGGAAGAGAAACACCACAACGATGGCGAGCAGCGCACCTTCGATCAGCAGCGCCATCGAGCTTTCATACTGCTCGCGCGTGTAATCCACCTCGGTATAGAGGCGGGTGAAGCTGATCCCGGGATTGCCTTCCTCGATCTGCTGCAGCACCTGCACCGCTTCGTCATACACCCGCACATCGCTTTCACCGCGCGCGCGGGTGATGGAGAAGGTGACAACCTGCTTGCCGTCGACCTTGGCGGTGGTGCTGATTTCGCCATAGGAATCCTGCACACGCGCAACGTCGGACAGCTTGAGTGTCCGCCCCGCGCCCAGCGAAATCTGCGTCTGCGAAAGTTCATAGGCCGAACCGGCATTGCCCAGCACGCGCACCGACTGGCGCGAGCCGGCGATTTCCGCCTGCCCGCCCGCGGCATTCAGATTGATCTGGCGCAGGGCATTGTTGACCTGGCTGGCGGTAACGCCGAGCGCCTGCATCTTGCCGGGGTCGAGAATAACGAGGATCTCACGGTCGACGCCGCCGCTGCGCTGGACTTCGGCAAGGCCCGGCACGGTCAGCAGCGACTTGGTGATCGTGTCATCGATGAACCAGCTCAGTTCCTCCAGCGTCATGTCCTGCGCGTTAACGCCGAAGGAGACAATCGGCTGCGAGGAGGTCTGCTGCTTGACCACGCGCGGCTCCAGAATGCCGTCGGGCAATTCTCCGCGAATATTGTCGATCTCGCCCTTCACCTCGTTCACCGCTTCGGCGATGTCGGTGCCGAGGACGAATTCGATTTGCGTCCGGGAACTGCCTTCGGTGGCATTGGATTCGACCCGCTCGATCCCGTCGAGCGTCTGCACTGCGGACTCGACCCGCTGGGTGATCTGGTTCTCGATTTCCGTGGGTGCAGCGCCGGGCATGGAAATGCTGACGATGACCGCAGGAAATTCGATATCCGGCCTGTCCTGGATATCCATGTCCTGAAACGCCATCAGGCCGGCAATCATCAAGCCGACAAAGGCGAGGATGGGGACGATCGGATTGCGGATCGACCAGGCGGAAATGTTGCGGAAATTCATTGTCAGTTGCCTTGGCCGGCACCGCCTTCGGCAACCGGGCGAACCGATTCGCCTTCGGTCAGGAAGCCCCCCGCGCGCGCCACGATCCGCTCGCTGCCAACGAGGCCGGAGGCAACGATGATCCCTTCATCGGTTATCATGCCCACTTCCACCGGGCGGCGCACGACCTTGTTGTCTCCATCGACGACAAAGACATAGCTGCCGTTGTCATCGGACAATATCGCGCTTTCGGGCAGGCGCGGCGCGACCACGGCGCCGCTGTTGATCTCGATCGAGGCGAAGCCGCCGGGGCGCAGCGCCGCGTTGTAAGGCATGGCGCAGCGGGCCGTGCCCTGCCGCGTCATCTGGTCGATCACAGGGCTCTTCTGCCAGACCTGGCAGGTAAAGGCCTGGTCGGTGCCGACGGGAACGACCTGGCCTGTTGCGCCCACAGGTATCGCACCAAGCTCGGTCTCGCCGATCTGGGCGAGCAATTCCATCTCTCCGTCGCGCGCGATCGAAAACAATACGCCCGAACCGCCGCCGACCACCTGGCCGGGCTCGACATCGCGTGTGAGCAGCAGGCCAGCGGCCGGTGCGACGATATTGAGCTGGGCGTTGCGCGCCTGGCGCTCCCCGAATTGCGCCTGGGACACTCGAACGCGGGCAACGGCGGCATCGCGGGTAGCTGTCAGCCGGTCAATATCGGCCTGGCTGACAAAGCCGCGTTCCACCAGCTGCAGCGCGCGATCGAGATTGGATTGCGCCAGATCGGCATCGGCCTGCGACACTTCGATCTGCGCGGCCGAAATGGCGGTCTGCTGTTCCTGCACCGAGCGGTCGATCACCGCCAGCACCTGTCCGGCGCGGACCCATTGGCCCGGCTCGACCGGCACAGAAACCACGCGCCCGCCTTCGCCCACCACGCCGACCGGCATTTCCCGCCGTGCGGCAAGCGTTCCCGTTGCATTGATGATGCCCGCGTAAGTACCGGCCCCGGGACTGATGACCGTAACCGCCGGAACGATGTCTTCGTTCGCGCCGGTGAAAGGTGCTTCCGCCTCACCGCCACTCATCATCACGCCAGCGGCAATGATGGCAGCCGCAGCAATTCCCAGCGCAATGCGCGTCTTGCGCTTGCGGCCGACTTCGTCGCCGGAGAGATCGCCCTGCATCGTGGTGCCGTTCAGCTCCATTCGGGTTTCGTAATTCATTCGCGCCATCGGCCTCTTGCTATCGCGCAGGTGCTGCATTCCCGCAGCCACAATGCCCACGACCGGCGCATTTGCCGGCTGATCCCGCCCATATACGCTTGAACGCCGCACCGCAACGAACCCATCTGCCAATGACACTTGGCAAACGACTTAAGTTGCCCGTCAGACGCGGCAAAAGCGCCGGGAAACCGCGATTACCGGCGTTTTCGTTACATTTGTATCATTTTGTCTGACAGATGGCCCAAAGGCCAGCTTGCCGCCCTTCAGCGGACCCTTCCGCGCTGGATGAGGTTGGCTGCCCCCAACAGAACGACTGCGCCCAGGATAGCGATGACGAGACCCATGAGCGAAAACTCCTGCACCGAACCGCTGATGCCAAGCAATGGGCCGGCAATGACATTGCCGATAACGGAACCGATACACCCGACCACGACATTCCAGAAGATCCCCATGGATGCATCGCGGTTCATGACCTTGCTGGCGAGCCACCCAGCCACGCCGCCTACGATGATTGCAACAATCCAACCCATTCCACATCTCCTGCATGCAAGTGATCATCGGCGATCCGCTTCTCAGGCAGCAGCTTCATCTGCACCGATGGCAAACGCAATTACGTCCACAGGACAGACATGCCTGCGTGCAACGCAAGAGTCCACTTTGTCAGGTTTTTGCGGGTTCCGGCTCAGTATTTGAGCTGGCGTTCGTAGAGGTCGCGATAATGCTGGATACGCGTCACGCGCAGGCCCTGCATGCCCGAACGGTCCACCGCACGCTGCCAGCTGGCAAATTCTTCCAGCGTCAGGCCATAGCGATCGAGCACCTCGTCAATGGTCAGCAGGCCGCCATTGACGGCTGCCACCACCTCTGCCTTGCGGCGCACGACCCAGCGCCTTGTCTTAGGCGACGGGAGGTCGGCGACGGTCAGCGGCTCGCCAAGCGGGCCGATTACCTGTGCGGGGCGGATATCCTGGTTCTCGATCATTCAATTCCTCGGGCGCTTTGTGGGGCGTCGTGTCGAAACGAGCTTCTTGTGCCGCAATTCTGTTTTCTATTGGCTAAATCACTAGGGTTAACGCCGTGTTTGCCATTGACCAGTGCGGCGATCGTGCCTGCCGACCCGGCATCGAAACTGGCGATCACGCCATTCTTGTCCTGTCGCAGCGAAGCACGGAAATCGCGCGCCGCCTCCAGCCTTGCACGAAGGTCGCTCCAGGTCAGCGGGCGCAGTGAATCCACGCCTGCGAATTCCCCATGGGAATCATGTCCTTCGGGGACAATCGGAGGTTTTCCTTCGAACATTCGCTCGTCTTTAGCCGCCAACCGTCAAGAAGCGGTAAAGCCAGACTTAACGGATGGTAACCATTTGGCGGGGGGAATTGGCCTCGCGGCCCGCGCAGTGTATGGGCCCCTGCGCCATGCCTGATGATGCAACCCAGACAATTGCGGTTAACCCCGCACAGCTGTTCGACCTGCCGCGAAGGGCCGAAGAGTGCCGCATTGTCGTGGCCATGTCGGGCGGAGTGGACAGCTCGGTCGTGGCGGCACTCGCGGCGGCGAGCGGGGCCGAAGTCATCGGCATCACGCTGCAGCTCTATGATTACGGCGCGGCGACCGGGCGCAAGGGCGCCTGCTGTGCGGGCGACGATATTCGCGATGCGCGCAAGGTGGCGGACAGGCTGGGCATCGCACATTACGTGTTCGACCATGAAAGCGCCTTTCGCGAGGAAGTGGTCGAGCGCTTCGCCGATGACTATCTGGCCGGACGCACACCCATCCCGTGTATCCGCTGCAACATGGGGCCCAAGTTCACAGACCTGCTGCGCATGGCGAAGGAGCTGGGTGCGGATTGCCTTGCCACCGGCCATTATGTCCGCCGGATCGCAACCGATACCGGCGTGGAACTGCACCGCGCGCTCGATCCGGCGCGCGACCAGTCATACTTCCTTTATGGAACCACGGAAGAGCAGCTGGGCTTCCTGCGCTTCCCGCTGGGCGGCATGCCCAAGCAGGATGTGCGGCGCATCGCCGAGGAGTTCGGCCTGACCGTTGCCGCCAAGCCGGACAGCCAGGATATCTGTTTCGTGCCCGATGGCGATTACGCCAGGATCGTGAAATCCATGCGCCCCGAAGGCGGCAGGCCGGGCAATATCGTCCATGCCGAAACGGGCGAGGTACTGGGCGAGCATCCCGGCATCATCCATTATACCGTCGGGCAAAGGCGCGGGCTGGAAATCGGCGGGCTTGCGGAACCGCTCTATGTCGTCGCGCTCGACGCCGGGAATGCCGAGGTGCGCGTCGGTCCCAGGCGCATGCTGGCGGTGGGCGCTGCCGAAGTGATCGAGACCAATCGCATCGGCCCTCTTCCCGCCGGAGAGCTGACAGCGAAGGTCCGCTCGCTGTCAAAGCCGGTGCCGGTCACGCTCGAAGGCGATCTGGGCGGAGGGGCGACCTGCGTGATCCGCTTCGCCAGCCCCGAATATGGCGTGGCGCCGGGACAGGCGGCCGTGATCTATCACGGCGATCGCGTGTTGGGCGGTGGCTGGATCGAACGCACTTTCGCCGCCTGACGACCCGTCCTATTCCTCCCAGGCGTCGAGCATGCAGCCGAAGCCCTGGTGAAAGCGCGCCGTATTGCTCGCGATCAGCGGGACATAGGCAGTAACGGCCTGCTCGTCTGCGTCCTCCGACAGGAACACCACCTCCATTCCGGGGACGAAGTCGTCACCGCAGCTTCCCAGTTCGCGGCCAGCGACATAGCGGCAGGAGCAGGCATTCTTCGCCCCGTAGGACGTGCCCGCCTCGGCCAGCCCGCTGATCTGTTCGCCGTAGAACCATGCCGCGCCACCACCCACCAGCACCGCGGCCAACACGAATGCCGGCCAACGCCTGGAGGTTCTGCCCGGTGCCGGTTTTGCCATTGCCATTCTCGCTCGCCTGCTGGATTAGATGCGCGCCCATGACGCGCCGCATCACCTCTAGCCTTGCTGCCAGCCTCGCGCCAAGCCTCTTGGCGCTTGCCCTGCTGGCCGGTTGTTCCGAACCCGGTCCGCCGCCTCTCCCCCCGGTGCCTGAAGGCGCGATGGACGCCGTCACCGTCGAGCCCGGCGTCCCGCGCGAGGCGCTGGCGCGTGCTGTCGATGCGCTGTTCACGCGCGAAGGGATCGGCGAGACGCGTGCGCTGGTGGTGATGCACGAAGGAGAGATCGTCGCCGAACGCTATGGCGAGGGCTTCGGTGTCGACACTCCGCTGGTCGGCTGGTCGATGTCCAAGACCGTCACCGGCGTGCTGATCGGCATGATGGTGGCCGATGGAAGGCTGGCGCTGGACGAGTCCCCTCCCATTGACCATTGGCAGCGCGCAGGCGACCCGCGCGGCGAGATCACGCTGCGCCAGTTGTTGCAGATGCGATCGGGGCTCAGGCATGAAGAGAAGGCCGAACCGGTCTACACCTCGCCCGAAGTGCGGATGATGTTCCTCGACGGACGCGACGACATGGCCGCCTGGGCAGAGGCGCAGCCGCTCGATTTCGAACCCGGCGGCCACCACCAGTATTCCACCGCCACCAGCGTGATCCTGGGCGACATCATGGCACGCCTGCTGGCACCCGATGGCGGGCCGTCCGCAAGGCAGGAGGCAATGGCGCATTATCTCGATGCGCGGCTGGCGACGCCTTTGGGCATGGACTCGCTGGTCGCCGAATTTGATGCGGCGGGCACCATGATAGCAGGCAGCCAGATTTGGGCGACGGCGCGCGACTGGGGCCGCTTCGGCGAGTTCCTGCGCCGGGGCGGGACGGCAGGTGGCGCACAAGTGGTGCCGCGCAGCTGGATCGAATTCATGCGCAGCCCCAGCCCTCAGGCAACCGACTACGGCGCGCATCTGTGGCTCAACCGCCCCTCCGGCAATGCCCGCGACGTGCTCTTCGCCGCGCAGGGGCCGGACGACCTTTTCGCCGCCGTGGGACACCTTGGACAATATGTCCTCGTCTCCCCCGCCCAGCGCCTCACCGTGGTGCGGCTGGGGCATACCGACGAGGAAGACCGCGCCGCGCTGGTCGATGCGCTGGCCGAACTGGTTGCGCTTTACCCTCGCCGCTGATCAGCTGCGGTCGGGAAGAAGTTCCTCCGCCGCAACACCCTCTTCATTGACCATCCCTTCCGGATCGGGGTGGATAAGCACCTCCACGCCGGGAAATTCACTTTCGATCCGCGCCTCGATCTCGTCCATCACCCGGTGCGCTTCGGCAACGCTCATCGACCCGTCGACGGCGGCGTGGAACTGCGCAAAGTCATGCGCGCCGCTGGTGCGGGTGCGCAAATCGTGCACACCGCGCAGTTCCGGATGACGCGCCAGAACTTCAAGGAATTGCTGGCGGCGCTCTTCAGGCCATTCGCGGTCCATCAGGTGATCGATCGCCTCGCCTGCTGCGCGCCAGGCCCCCCATGCCAGCCACAGGGCGATGGCAAGGCCGAACAAGGGATCGGCCCCGGCGACCCCGCCAAAGTGGTCCAGCGCCAAAGCGGCGATCACCGCCAGATTGAGAAACAGGTCCGATTTGTAATGCAGGTGGTCCGTAGCGATGGCCAAGCTGGCGGTCCGCGCGATGACATGGCGTTGCCAGCCGAGCAGAGCCAGGGTTGCCGCGATGGCAATGATCGAAACCGCAATCCCTTCCTCGGCCGCGGCCACACGGCTTCCCGCTAGCCACTGGTCCACGGCGCGAAACGCCAGTCCGGCAGCCGACAGGGCAATCAGCACCACCTGGAACATGGCCGCCAATGCCTCCGCCTTGCCGTGGCCGAAGCGATGCTCCTCGTCGGCTGGCTGCGCGGCAATCCACACGCCGGCCAGCGTGGCAATACTGGCAATCAGGTCCAGCAACGTGTCGGCAAGGCTGCCCAGCATGGCGGTTGAATCGGTTTGCGACACGGCCCAAAGCTTCAGGCCCGCGAGAAGCAGGGCCACGCAGATCGAGGCGTAAGCGGCGCTACGGGTCAGCCGCGCGCGGTGCTGCTGTTCGGGCGTCAAGGGTAGAGCAAGGTGCTGGACCAGCCGGCACCGTCCCTGTTGAACTGGCGCCTTTCGTGCAGGCGGTTAGGCCGGTCGTGCCAGAATTCCATGCGCTGCGGATCGAGGCGGAAGCCGGTCCAGTGCGCCGGGCGCGGTATCGGCTGCCCTTCGAATTGCCCGGCGAGCACGCCCACGCGCGTCAGATAGGTCTCCCGGCTATCGAGCGGGCGCGACTGGTCACTGGCGGCGGAGCCGATCTGCGACTTGCGCGGGCGCGAGTGGAAATAGGTGTCGGCCTCTTGAGCCGTCACTTCCGCCAGCGGGCCTTCGATGCGGATCTGGCGGCGCAGGCTCTTCCAGTGGAACAACAGGGCGGCCTGCGGATTGGCGAGGACTTCCGTGCCCTTGCGGCTTTGCGCATTGGTGTAGAAAACAAAGCCGCGCGCATCATGCCCCTTGAGCAGCACCATGCGCACCGAAGGCGCGCCGTCGGGCGTGGCTGTGGCCAGCGCCATGGCATTGGCATCGTTCGGTTCGCTGCGCTGGGCTTCGGCAAACCAACGCTCGAACAAGACGATTGGGTCCGAATCGGTAATGACGTTGTCGATATCGTTCATGCTGCCTTCCGCCTGCCAGAAGCCAGCAACTTTACACATTTTACACGCTCCAAGGGGAAAAAATTCTGCCCCCCAAGCATGCAAGAACCAATGATCGGCAAGGCTGCGTTCGGTATCATATCGATAGGACTAGCGCCCGGGGCCGGTGTAGGAAAGTGACGCGGGCTTCCCGCGAATCCTTGCCAGCAGTGATTGCATTACCTAGCTAATACACCATGAGCGACCCTTACAGCACTCTGGGCGTCAGCCGCGGCGCGAGCGAGAAGGACATCAAGTCCGCCTATCGCAAGCTTGCCAAGGAGCTGCACCCAGACCGGAACAAGGACAATCCCAACGCGGCGGAGAAGTTCTCCGACGCGACCAAGGCGTATGACCTGCTGTCCGACAAGGACAAGCGTGCGCAGTTCGACCGTGGCGAGATCGATGCCGAAGGCAATCCCAAGATGCCCTTCGGAATGGGCGGTGGATTCCGCGCCAATGGCGGGCAGGGGCAGTATTCGGCGCGCGATTCCCAGGGTTTCGGGGCCGAGGAAATGGACCTGGGTGACATCTTCGAAGGCCTGTTCGGCCGCGGAGGCGGTGCCGCAGGAGCGCGCGGCGCAAGCGGGTTCGGCAGGCGGCCTCCGCCCCCGCCGCAGCGTGGCGCAAATATCAATTACCGGCTCAAGGTGCCCTTCGTCGATGCGGCCACGTTGAAGCCGCAGCGAATCACCTTGGGCGATGGCAAGACGATCGACCTGAAACTGCCCGCAGGCGTGGAAGAAGGCACTCAGATGCGGCTCAAGGGCAAGGGCGATCCCGGCCCCGGCGGCGCTGGCGATGCGCTGGTAACGATCCATATCGATCCGCACCCCTTCTATACGCGCGCCGGCGACGATGTGCGGCTGGAGCTGCCGGTGACGCTGGACGAAGCGGTCAATGGCGCGAAGGTGAAGGTGCCCACGGTCGACGGGCCGGTGATGCTGACCGTTGCCGCAGGATCGAGCGCCGGCAAGGTCCTGCGCCTCAAGGGCAGAGGGTTCTCGACGAAATCGGGCGGGCGCGGTGACCAGCTTGTGGCGGTGGAAATCGAGCTGCCCGAAGATCTGGCCGAGCTTTCCTCGCGGCTCGAAGGCTGGAAGGACGAGAGCGATATCCGCGGACGCTTCGGTCTCTGACTTGCGCCATACTCGACAGGCGTGGCGGAATGGCTAGAATCAGCTCCTGATGGCATATCCTGTCATGCACGCGCCCATGCCGGCTGCTCTGGCCCCCTGTCCGGGCCGCGCCCACTGATGCTCGAGCGCGCACGCCGCCTGTTCCGCTTCCTCGGGCTCGAGCTTGATCATGTGTGGCATGTGATCGTTCGGGTCGCTGTGGGCTGTTACAATGACGGCCTGATCCACGCCGGCAATCTCGCCTATATGTCGATGCTGGCGATCTTCCCCTTCTTCGTGACCGGCGCAGCGGTGTTCTCGGCCCTCGGCGAGGATGCCGAACGCGCTGCCGCGGTCAGCACGATCCTGGCCGCGCTGCCGCCGCTTGTCTCGGATGTGATCGGGCCGGTGGCAAAGGACGTGGTGGAAATGCGCAGCGGCTGGTTGCTGTGGATCGGCGGCGTGGTCGGCCTGTGGACGGCGGGCAGCCTGATGGAAACGATCCGCGACATCTTGCGCCGCGCCTATGGTACCGAAGCCTCGCGTGCGTTCTGGTGGTACCGGCTGTTTTCCACCGGCTTCATCATCCTCGTTATGTTCCTGCTGATGCTGTCGCTGTTCGTGCAGGTGACCATCGGCGCCGCCATGCAGGTCATTTCCGCCTATTTCCCCGAGTTCACCCATGCTTTGGGAGGGCTGGCCTGGTCGCGCATCATCCCCACGCTCGGCCTGTTCGGATCGATCTATCTGGTGTTCTTTACCCTCACGCCCAAGGCCTATCGCCTTGGCAAATCACCCAAATGGCCGGGAGCCCTGCTCGTCACAATATGGTGGGCGATCGTGTCCGAACTCTTGCCGCGCGCCTTGCGACAGGTATTCTCCTACGATCTGACCTATGGTTCGCTTGCCGGGATCATCATCACTCTTTTCTTTTTCTGGCTTGTCGGCTTAGGGATGGTAGCAGGTGCGGAACTCAACGCCGCGCTGGCCAATCCTTCGGACAAGGAAACCGGAGGAGACGGAAAAGCGGATACACACGCGACCAAGCTGGAGTAAAGTGCATGACTTCTGGGGCCATGGGGCTGATGCAGGGAAAGCGAGGCCTGATCATGGGGCTGGCCAACGACAAGTCGCTGGCCTGGGGCATCGCCCAGAAACTGCACGAACACGGGGCCGAAATGGCCTTTTCCTATCCCGGTGAGGCGCTGGCCAAGCGGGTGGGGCCGCTGGCCGAGCAGGTTGGCAGTGATTTCCTTATCCAGTGCGACGTATCCGACATGGATGCCATGGATACCGCTTTCGCGCAGATCGAAAAGCGGTGGGGCAAGCTCGATTTCCTCGTCCACGCGATCGGCTTTTCGGACAAGAACGAATTGCGCGGAAAGTATGTCGATACCAGCCTCGACAATTTCCTGATGACGATGAACATTTCCGCCTATTCGCTGGTTGCTGCCGCCAAACGCGCCGCGCCGCTGATGACGGACGGGGGCTCGATCGTCACGCTGACCTATTACGGCGCGGAAAAGGTGGTGCCGCATTACAATGTCATGGGTGTGGCCAAGGCGGCGCTGGAATCCAGCGTACAGTATCTCGCCAATGACCTGGGGCCGGACAATATCCGCGTCAACGCGATCAGCGCCGGACCGATCAAGACCCTGGCCGCGAGCGGCATCGGCGATTTCCGCTACATCCTCAAATGGAACGAGCTGAACTCGCCCTTGCGCCGCAATGTGACGATCGAGGATGTCGGCGGTTCCGGGCTCTATTTCCTCTCCGATCTGTCGAGCGGGGTGACGGGAGAGGTGCACCATGTCGATGCCGGCTATCACCTGGTCGGCATGAAGCAGGAAGACGCGCCCGACATTTCGCTCGTCTGAGCTTTCTGCGCCTCAGCGTTCGTGCTATGTTCCTTCCGAATCGGCGGGGAGATATGGCATGGTCACAGGTGGATGCAGATGCGGTGCGATACGGTATGAGGCGGAAGGCGACATTGCCCATCATGCCTTGTGCCATTGCAAGGATTGCCAGATGGGATCGGGGGCGCCGATGGTCGCCTGGATCGCCTTCCAGTCGAAGAATTTCCGCATCACCAGGGGCGAGCCCTCCAGCTACAATGGCGCGGGCAAGTCGATCCGCCAGTTCTGCGGCACTTGCGGTACGCCGCTGTTCTTCTTCAACGAGGATTTCCTGCCCGGCATCGTCGATATCCAGACGGTGACGCTGGACGATCCTGACGCCTTCGCCCCGCAGGCCCATGTGCAAGTGGCCGAGCGGCGCGCGTGGATGGTGGGTGTGCAGGATTTGCCCGCCTTCGAACGCTTCCCCGGCGGCTGAGGCCTACCACCAGTCCAGCAGCAGGTCCGAGAAGAAGGCCAGCCAGGCTGCGAAACCGGCATAGAGCAGCACGCGCGCCAGCGGTTGCGGCGGGCGGGCAAGGTCGGGCCGCCGTGCCGGAAAGCTGAGCACTTCGCTCTCCCCGACTGGCGGAGTGGGGTTGGCATGGGCGGTGGGGCCGGGAATGCGGAACGAACGATTGCCATACTGGAAAGCATAGATCGGCACGAAACCGTCCGACCCAGGGTAATGCTCGACCACTTTTGCCCGCGCATAGGCTGTGCCCTGCAGCACGCGCAGGAAATCGTTCCATCCCACGACATAGAGGGCATAAACTCCGAGGAGGATCGCCGGGAGGGCTATGAACTCGATCATGGCGATGAGGATTAGACCGCCCGGCGCGGGCACTCAATCGTTCGTCAGCACAAAGCCTCAGCCACGCGTCCAGAGAAGATCGCAAATGCGCTGCGCACTCCTGCCATCGCCAAAGGGATTATGCGCGCGGGCCATGCCTTGATAGGCCTCCCGGTCGTCAAGCAGGCGGCCAGCTTCCGCCACGATCCTGTCAGCATCGGTGCCGACCAGTTTCGCTGTACCGGCCTCCACGCCCTCGGGCCGCTCGGTCGTCTCGCGCATGACCAGCACGGGCTTGCCCAGCGCCGGTGCCTCCTCCTGCACGCCGCCGCTATCTGTCAGAACCAGATCGGCAATGGCGAGCAGCCGCGCGAAATGCGGGTAATCGAGCGGTTCGATCAGCGCCACATTATCGATTCCCGCCAGCTCGCTTTCCATCACCGCCCGCACGTGCGGGTTGAGGTGAACCGGAAAGATCACCGCCACCTCTGGCCGCGCGACGAGGCGACGGATCGCACAGGCAATCGCCTGCATCCCCTCGCCGAAATTCTCGCGCCGGTGGCTGGTCACCGCGATGATGCGCTTTCCGGCAAAGCGCTGCTCCAGTTCGGCAAGACCGCTGGCGAGATCGGGCTGCCTTTCAAGCTTCGCGGTAATCCAGTGCAATGCGTCAATCACCGTATTGCCGGTCACATGCACCGCGGCAGGATCGACATTTTCCGCCAGCAGAGCCGCCCGCGCCGTCTTTGTCGGTGCACAATGGAGGGCTGCGATGCTGCCGATGATCTTGCGGTTCACCTCTTCTGGCCAGGGATGATGGATATTGCCGCTGCGCAAGCCCGCCTCGACGTGGGCGACGGGTATCTTGCGGTAATAGGCGGCGAGTGCGCCCGTCATGGCGGTGGCAGTGTCGCCCTGCACCACGACCCAGTCGGGCCGCTCCCGGTCGATGACCCCGCCGATGCCGGTCACCAGCCGCGCCGTCAGCGCATCGAGCGACTGGTCCGGTTGCATCACATCCAGATCATGGTGCGGCGTGATCGCCGTGATCTCCAGCACCTGGTCCAGCATGCCGCGATGCTGGGCGGACACGCAGACACGGGCTTCGAAGCGGTC
Organism: Erythrobacter sp.; assembly: GCA_024642335.1. GTDB lineage: Bacteria > Pseudomonadota > Alphaproteobacteria > Sphingomonadales > Sphingomonadaceae > Alteraurantiacibacter. Next base: position 83,987 of record JAHEBH010000003.1, on the reverse strand, counting down.
ATCCGCCTCCAGCGCATGGACCAGCGGGAACAGCTTGATCGCTTCGGGACGCGTGCCGAATACTGTCAGGATACGCCTGGGGCCTGCCATGGAATGGTCCATGGCGGCTTCCATGCGAAATATAGACCATTATTTCAAGCGTTTGTGCGAATCAGAGATCCGAGGGCGGTCGCTGGGGGATGGCATCGGGATCGACGACTTCCAGCTCGGGCAAGGCTTCTTCCTCGCCCGGAAGCGGTCCATCGCGCTCGGCCTCCAGCCGTTCCATATAGTCGCGCTCCAGCTCTTCCACGCGGGCCTGCGTTCGCGCTGCCTCGCCCTCGATGGTCGAAAGCCGCTCCTGCCGTGCCTCGTCGATCTGCTGGCTGAAGCGCCGTTCGGGTGCCTGCTCCCTCTCGGCCGCGGCATCCTCGATCTCCTGGATCGAGCAGCCCAGTTCGGAACCCCCGCCAATATTGGTGCAGGAGCCGGGCCCGAAGGCGCCGACATCCTCGAATTCGCGCACCCGGTCGGTCCAGGCGCGGTTTTCGGGGCTGCCGCTGCGCCGCAATTGCCGGGGAATGCGATATTGCTCGCCGTCGGAAATCTCGTCGCAAACGATGATCGTATCGGGCTCATCGGTGGTCGGGCATTCCTCGCCAGCGGGAATGGTGACCATCACGATCCGTTCATTGCCCTCACCCTGCGCATGGGCGGGAATGGCCATTACGCCGGATATGGCAGTTGCAGCACAGAACGCGATCAGACGGTTCATCAATTCAATCCTTCAGCAGTCTCACACCCATATAGGGCATGAATGGGTGTGAACCATAACTGAAGCACTAGCCAGCTGCGCTGACGCCGATCAAATCTTTTCGGACAAGCGTATGGCGGCGCGGCAGCCAAGGCGGATGGCAGCGGACAGCAGCGGATAGGCAGGCGCCTTTTCCGCGCCTGCCGCCAGCGCTGCATCGCGGTGCTCGCGCTCGTCATCGCGGAAACGCGCGATCATTTCCGCCAGTTCGGGGTCGTCTCCATCCTTCTCCAACTCGTCGAGCTGGCGCGTGTAGTGTTCGTCGATCTCGGTCTCGATGGCGGCGGTACAGGCCATGGCGGCCTCGGGGCCGATCAGCGCCGTGCCCGCACCCAGTGCGAAACCGGCAACATGCCAGAAGGGTTGCAGCGCCGTGGGGCGCACGCCGCGCTCCGCCATCAGCCGGTCGAATTCCTCGCGATGGCACACTTCCTGTTCGGCCATCGCGCGGATTTCCGCCGAATGCGGCCCGCGATCGCCCATTACCGCCAGTTGCCCGGCATAGATGCGGGTAGCGCCGAATTCCCCGGCCTGGTCGACCCGGATCATTTCGGACCGGTCAGGCCTGGCCGTTTGGGTGCTCATGCCGCTTCCTTCTTCGCCAGCAGGGTGAAGATGGCCAGCGCTCCGCCAATCGAAAAAATGGCGTTGAAACCAGCCAGCGAAATACCCAGCAGGGTCCAGGGCGCAACGTCGCAGCGGATGATCGGCTGGCTGAAAATCGCCTCCAGCGCATCGCCGCCGCCGATGGAAGGTTGCGCACAGCTCGTCAGCCCTTCCCACAAGCCATATTCGACGCCCGCATGGAACACGCCGATCAGGCCGGAGGTAAGGATGCCGCCTGCCGCGATCGCAATCCACACGCGTCTGGGCGGTACGGCAAAGGATAGCAGGGCGAGTACCAACGCCGCAAAATGCGGCCAGCGCTGCCACCAGCACATCTCGCAGGGAAAGAGGCCGAAGACATATTGGGAAATATAGGCCCCGCCGAGCAGGGCGGCGGGCAAGGCAAGCGCCAGCAGCTGGGCGCGTTTTTCGGTCCGGGTCATACTCTGTCCGTCAGTCGCGCAGGGCAATGGAAACGCCCGCCGTGCGGCGCAGGGCGTTGAGAGCGTAGTGCAGCTGGAAATCCTCGATCCCCTGCTCCTCCAGCTCGGCAGCGGTCAGTGTGAAGCGCGGGTCTTCCCGGCGATCACGCTCAAGCGCCTGATCCTCGATCGCGATCTCGTTGATCAAATGGCCGCGCAGATCGCTTTCGCGCAGCGCGTAGCGCTGGCGGCGTTCGGCATCTGGATCGGACAATTGCGGCACGCGAATATCCGGTTCGATCCCGCCTTCCTGCACGCTGCGCCCTGCAGGCGTATAATAGAGCGCGGTAGTGAGCTTGAGCGCAGTGTCGCGCGTGAGCGGCAGCAGCGTCTGCACGCTGCCCTTGCCGAAGCTGCGTTCACCCATGATCAGCGCGCGGTTATGGTCCTGCAATGCGCCGGCAACGATCTCGCTGGCCGAAGCAGAACCCTCGTCGATCAGCACGATCATGGGCAGGCCGTTGGCGACATCGCCGCGATAGACGGTCTCGGCCTCGTAATAGACCGTGTCGCGCCGGTTGCGGCCGCGCTGCGAGACGATCTGCCCTTCGGACAGGAACAGGTCGGACAGCGCCACGGCTTCATCGAGCGATCCGCCCGGATTGCGCCTCAGATCGAGCACGAGCCCGTTGAGCTGGCCGGTCGCCTGCTGCCGCAATTCGACAACGGCGCGGTTCACATCGACACCGACATCGCGGCTGAATTCATTGACGCTGATATGGCCGATATTGCCCTGCTTGAGTTCCCAGGTAACCGGTTCCAGCTCGATCACGCCGCGGATCACGGTCAATTCGAGCGGTTCGTCATGGCCGGAGCGCAGCACGGTGAGATTGATCGGGCTGCCCGCAGGTCCGCGCATCTGCGCCACAGCCTCATTGATGTCGAGGCCGTAGATCAGGCCGCCATTGATGTGCGAAATATAATCGCCCGCCTTGATGCCTGCCTGGTCTGCCGGACTGCCGCGGAACGGCGATACCACCTTCACCAGACCGTCATCCATCTGGATCGAGATGCCCAGGCCCTGGTAATTGCCATCGATCATCGTGTTGAGCCGGTCAAAGGCCGCGCCATCGATGTAGGAGCTGTGCGGATCGAGCGAGGCGAGCATGCCATCGATTGCGCCGCGGATCAGCTGCTCGTCCTCCACCGGTTCGACATAGCTGGTCTTGATCCGCTGGTAGGTCGCGAAAAGCTTCGCGAACTCGGGCGAGGCCCGCCCTTCCACCTGGGCAAAGCCCGCCGTGGTCGCCGGCAGCAGCGCAACGGCCGTGCACAATGCGGCAGCGCGGATCATGGGTGCAAATTTCATGGCACAATCATCCTCTTGGGCATGCTGTTGGGTCCCGCCGCCTTGTATCGCAGCGGACGGCTGAACGCCAGATGAGGAAAAAATGGTCTCTCATCGGGACAATGTGAAGCCCTATCCGCCATATTCGAGCGGATTGACCGCCTCGCCATCGCGGCGCAGTTCGAGGCTGACGGTGGGCCTGCCCGGTCCCGCCACGCCAACCGGCGTACCTGCCAGCACCTCATCGCCTACATCCGCACTGCTGCGCGCCAGGCCGGTAACAAGGCTGGTCCAGCCGCCCGCATGTTCGATGATCACGATCTGGCCATAGCCGCGATAGGCCCCGGCAAAGGCCACCCGTCCCGCCCCGGGCGCGACGACTTGCGCGTCGCCGCGCGGTGCCAGCGTTATGCCCTGGCTGAGGCCGCTGCCTTGCGGCGCGCCAAAACCGGTGACGATCCGGCCAGTGACGGGAAGGTAATAGGGAGAAGGCGCGGCAATGCGTCCCGTCGCCGTTGCCTGCGGCGATGGCCTGCTTGCGGGTGTGGGAGCGGAAACTTCTCCGCTTGCTGGCCGCAGCAGCGGCCCGGGCAAGGCGGCCAGCCGCTGGCGCAATTCTGCGGCGCGGCCCAGTTCACCCACCAGCATGTCCAGATCGCGCGCCTCTTCGGCCAGCGCCAGCGCCCGCTCGTTCTCGCGGCTGGCGATATTGCCCGCCTGGCGCGCGGCCAGCCGCTGGCGCGTCTCGACGGCGGCGAGTTCGCTGCGCCGCTCGGCGAGAGCGCGCTCCTCTTCGCGCAGAACCGCGATCGCCTGCTCCGCTTCGCGCTCGAGCCGGCGCGAACGCCCGATCTGCCCGCGCAGGTCCGATGTCCGCTCGCGCACTTCGGGCACGGTATTGGCCATCACGGCGCGCAGATAGACCACGTCCTTGATCTCGCCGGGACGCAGCAGCGAGAGCGAGACCGGACGGCGCGCGAATTGCTGCAGCGCGGCCGTGAGGCGGACGATGGGCTGCTGCTCGCGCCCCAGTTCCTCGCGCAAATCCGCCCTTTGTGCTTCGATCACTTCCATGCGCGCCTCGGCGGTGGCAATCCCCGCCTCGGCGGCCAGCACCCTCGCGGCCAGCGCCGCCGTCTCACGCGCGGCCCGGTCAGCGGCATCGGCGGCATCGGCGGCATCCTGCTGCAGGCGGGCGCTGCGCTGTTCGGCAAGCTGCTGCGCTGCCTGCGCTTCTTCCAGCGCCGCGCGCGTTTCGCCGACATCCTCATAGGCGGGCGCGCGCTGACCCCATGCGGCAGCGCCAAAGAAGGCAAGGCCCAGCAGGATGAGCAGGATACGCGCCATGCCCTATCCTGACCGATGATAGGGGTGGCCGGCAAGGATCGATGTCGCGCGAAAGAGCTGTTCCAACAGCATGGCGCGCGCCAGGAGGTGCGGCCAGGTGGCCTTGCCGAAGGCCAGCAACAAGTCCGCCTCCTCGCGCTCTGCCTGCGAATGGCCATCGGCGGCACCGAGCACGAAACGGCACTCACGCAGGCCGCCATCACGCCATTTTTCGAGAATTTCGGCGAGATTTTCGGAGGAAAGGTCCTTGCCCTTCTCATCCAGCAGCACCGTCTTGAACGGCGTCTGCGGATCAGGAATGCGCCCGCCGGTTTCGGGCAGTTCGGTCAGCCTGAGCGGCCAAGTGATACGCTTTTCATAGCGCGCGACAAGCTCCGCTTCGGGAGAACGGGCAATCTTTCCACGGGCGATCACATGCAGGAGCATTCTGTCTGTTTAGCCTCAGGCGCCGACGCATGCCATCCGGCATGCTTGGCTATCCTCGCTTTCGGTCAGCGTAGCGGAGGGAACAGCGCCGAGGACGAAGGCGCGGATGCGCCTTCGAAACGACCGCTATGCGCTGCCTGCCGCAGTCTTGCCCTCATCGCCAAAGCCCCACATGCGCTCCAGGTTGTAGAAGCTGCGGACTTCGGGACGGAAGAGGTGGACCACCACATCACCGGTGTCGATCAGCACCCAGTCAGCTGCCGGAAGCCCTTCCACGCGCGGCGATCCGTGGCCGGCCCGCTTGACCTTTTCGGCCAGCTTCGCCGCCATGGCTGCTACCTGCCGCGTCGAACGGCCCGATGCGATCACCATGTGATCGGCAATCGCGCTTTTGCCTTCGAGCGGGATGGAAATCACGTCCTGCGCCTGATCGTCATCGAGCTGTTCGAGGACGAGGGCGAGGAGCGAGCCGGGTTCTGCCTGGATGGTGCCTTCGGTGTCAGTCATGGAAAAGATGGTTGCGGTGCCGGTGGTTGCCGGAATGGCTTGCGCCTGTCTCATCGCGACGTGTCGTGCTCCTGATCGTGGGAATGGACAAGAAAAAGCATGGGCCAGGGCGCCTCATGCGGCCTGTCCCCTTGCGAATTCGTGAATGAGGGAGTGCGTCACTTCATCCCGGAGAGCAGAGCCGGTATGGCTGTCTGCCCAGTACGGATCCATATTCCGGACCTTGGTGGCCGAACGCGGATCGGGATCGAAACGCAATTCTATCAGCGCAGGTGCGCTCCATTCGCGCCGGTTGCTCAAGCCGTCTGCGGTCAACCGGTAACGCCGCAGCCAGGCCATCGCGGGGCTCGCGAGGGCAGTTGCATCATAACCGGGCCTTGCAATCACCGCAATCGGCATTTCACGCGCAATCTGGCGCCAGTCTTTCCAGCGGTGAAACTGGGCGAGATTGTCCGACCCCATCAGCCAGACGAAACGCTTCTTGGGATAGCGGCGCTTGAGCGCGCGCACGGTATCGACGGTAAAACGCGTGCCCAGCTCGCGCTCGATCGCGGTGACACGGATCGGAGCATTGCGGCTCATGGCCCGGGCAGAGCGATAGCGCGCGGAGAGCGATGCCATGCCCTTGCCCGGCTTCAATGGATTGCCCGGAGAAACCAGCCACCAGACCTCATCCAGCCCCAGTGCTTCCTTGGCGAACAGCGAGATGCGGCGGTGGCCGCCATGGGCGGGATTGAAGCTGCCGCCGAGGAGTCCGGTCGGCTTCCCCCTCACTTGGCGGATCGGCGCGGGCTGATGCGGAAACCGTGGCGGTGGCTTTGCGCCTTGATCGCCCAGGCAGGATATTCGTCTTCCAGCCGACCGGCTTCGTCCAACACGGTCAGTTCCTCGCCCGTCAGCTCTATGTCGCTGGCGGCGAGGTTCTGTTCGAGCTGGTCGGCACGCTTGGCGCCCACGATGACGCTGGAAGTAACCGGCTGGTGCAGCAACCACGCGAGTGCAATGGCAGCCACGGAAACGCCGCGGCTTTCCGCCATCGGGCGCATCGCCGCAACCACGGCCGCCGCCCTTGGCTTGTCGCTGCGCGGAAAATCGAGCTTGGCGCGGCGACCTTCGCCCGAAACCGAACCGTCCTCGCCAAAATCGTACTTACCCGACAGCAACCCGCCCGCCAGCGGGCTCCACACCATCAGGCCCAGCCCTTCCGACAGCATCATGGGCACCACTTCGCGTTCGAGCGCGCGTTCGCTGACGGCATAGAAGGCCTGGTTGGAAATGAACTTGTCCCAGCCGCGCCGTTCGGCAATGCCCAGCGCCTTGGCGATTTGCCATGCGGCCCAGTTGGACACGCCAATATGGCGCGCCCGGCCCGAGCGCACGATATCCTCCATCGCCCGCAGCCCTTCCTCGACGGGAGCGACCGGGTCCCATCCGTGGATCTGGTAGAGGTCGACATGGTCGAGACCGAGGCGGTCGAGGCTCTCGTCGATCTGGGCAAGCAGGTGGTAGCGGCCATAGCCGCTGTCATTGGGCCCTTCGCCCATCGGCCCCATGCCCTTGGTGGCGATCACCACATCCTGCCGGGCGACGCCGAGATCCTTCAGCGACTGGCCGACGAACTCCTCGCTCTGCCCGGCGGAATAGACATTGGCCGTGTCGATGAAATTGATTCCGCCATCGAGCGCCTGCCTGATCAGCGCGGTCGACGCCTGCTGGTCGAGGTCATGCTGGAAGAACGCGCTGGGCCTGTTGCCGAAGGTCATCGCGCCGAGGCACAATTCGGAGACGACGAGGCCGGAATTCCCCAGTGTATTGTAACGCATTCTTGCCCCTCCCGTCAGGCGATCCGGCGATCAGGGCCGCGCCTGACCTGTTCCCAGGACCTGCCACTTGTACGTCGTCAGCCCCTCCAGCGCGACAGGGCCGCGCGCGTGCAGACGCCCGGTGGCAATACCAATCTCGGCCCCCAGGCCGAACTCGCCGCCATCGGCATATTGGGTGGAGGCATTGTGCATGACAATGGCGCTGTCGACCTCGTCGAGGAAGCGCGCCGCAGCCGCATCGTCAGAGGTGACGATCGCATCGGTATGGTGGGAGGAATGGCGCGCGATATGTTCCATCGCGGCATCCAGATCATCCACCACGGCCACCGACAGGATTGTGTCGAGATATTCGGTGTCCCAATCGTTCGCGCTGGCAGGCAATATGCGCGTATCGAGCGCCTGCGCCCGCCCATCGCCGCGCAGTTCGCAACCGGCATCGAGCAGTGCGCCCACCACATCGCCCGATGCAGGAAAGGCGGCATCAAGCAGCAGCGTTTCCATCGCCCCGCAAATACCGGTGCGCCGCATCTTGGCGTTGACCGCGATATCGCGCGCCATTTCGGGATCGGCGGCAGAGTGGACATAGGTGTGGCAGATGCCGTCCAGATGGGCGAGCACGGGCACGCGGGCATCGTTCTGCACGCGGGCGACCAGCCCCTTGCCGCCGCGCGGCACGATCATGTCTATCAGCCCCGCGGCCTTGAGCATGGCGCCCACCGCCTCGCGGTCCTGCGTGGGCATGAGCTGGATCGCTTCGGCGGGCACGCCTTCGGCTACCAGCCCCTCCACCATCGCCGCATGGATCGCACGGTTCGAATGCACCGCCTCGCTACCACCGCGCAGCAGCGCGGCATTGCCCGAACGCAGGCACAGGGCAGCGGCATCCGCGGTTACATTGGGGCGGCTCTCATAGATGATGCCGATCAGTCCGATAGGGATGCGGCGGCGGATCAGTTCCATCCCGCCAGGCGCAATGCTGCGATCGATCACCTGCCCCACCGGATCGGGCAGGCCCGCGACATTTTCGATGGCTTGCGCCACGCCTTCAAGACGATCCTTGTCCAGCCGCAACCGGTCGAGCATGGCGCCCGTCAATCCGCTGGCCTGGCCGGCGGCAACATCCTTCGCATTTTCGGCAAGGATGTCAGGCGCATGGGCGCGCAAGGCCACTGCCGCAGAGCGCAATGCGCGCGCCTTGTCGGCATCGCTCATCCGCGCCAGCTTGCGCTGCGCCCGGCGGCCGGCGCGGGCCAGATCTTCGACCATTGCGGTAACGTCGGCTGTATTCTGCAATGCATGTGCCATGGGCGCGCCCCTACCATCCGGCAGCCTTCTTGTCAGGCGGATTCGGTAGCGAATCGCTTGTGCTTAATTTCGTCCAAATTCCACCGACATGCGGAAAATTTCATATGGATGAACGACTCGTCGCGTCGCACTTTCGACTCGCCCCATACGTTAACCCCATGGATGGACCTTGCCGCCAACACCGCTACCCAGCATGCGGACAGAAACAAAAATTGACGGGGTCGTCTTGGACACGAAAATCGCCGGCGGATATTGGGGGCGCCTGCGAGCCTATTTTCCCGAACGCGAATTCTTCATGCGTTCGCAGGGTCAGGTTCGCTTTATCACCATCACCAGTCGCATGCAGATGATCGCCGCTGGCGTGGCCGTCACCTGCCTGCTCGGCTGGAGCATATCGATGGGCGTCATGGCGATCAGCCAGTACCAGGCGAGCTCCGAACGTGCCGAACTTCTGACCCGCGAAGTACAGGTTGCCAAGGCGGAGGATCGCCTCGAGACCTACCGCGATGACCTGGCCGCTACCACTTCCGACCTGCAGAAGCGGCAGGACTTCCTCGAAGGTATCTATTCCGTACTGCCGGCCGACCTTGTCGAAGGCGCCGCAGCAGAAGACGACAGCGTTACCGACTCCTCCGGCGAAGCCGAGGAATTGATCAGCCTGATCGAGGAATCGATCCCCGAAGCGACCGGCCTTGCCCGGCTCGAAGCGCGCCAGCTCGCCTTCGTCGAAGCGCTGACCCGTTATGTCGATCGCCGCGCGGCCCGCACCGAGGTAGCCATCCGCACGCTCGGGCTCGATCCGCGCACGGTGATGGTGCGTGACGAGCAGGCGATGGGTGGTCCGCTGGAAATGCTGGCGTCGGACGCTGATGGTTCGCTCGATCCGCGTTTCGAGCGTCTGGCCCTCAGCCTGTCACGCATGAGTTCGCTGGAACGCGGCCTGAGTGAAATCCCGCAGGTCATGCCGGCCGACATGCGCAGCATCTCGTCGGGCTATGGCTATCGCCGCGATCCGTTTACCGGTCGCGCCGCCATGCATCGCGGGCTCGATTTCCGCGGCGGATATGGTTCGCCGATCCTGGCCGCGGCCGATGGCCGCGTGTCCTTTGTCGGCACCAAGGCGGGCTATGGCCGCGTGGTCGAGATCACGCATGGCAATGGCATGCTGACCCGCTATGCCCATATGTCGCGCCAGCTGGCCCGCGTCGGGCAGCAAGTCGCCGCAGGGGAGCAGATCGGCAAGATCGGCAGCACCGGCCGTTCGACCGGCCCGCACCTGCATTTCGAAGTCCATATCAATGGCCGCCAGGTGAACCCGCGGCCTTTCCTGGAGACGGCCCCCGATGTTCTCGAAGAAGCCAGAGCGGAATTCACCCATGCCGATGGGGAAACCCATGGCGAGTAATTCTGCCACCTTCTCGGTCATCGGCGCAGACGTCACCATCAAGGGCGATATCGAGGCGTCTGCAGACCTGCATGTCGATGGCGCCGTGCATGGCGATCTGACCTGCGCATCGCTGGTGCAGGGCGAATCGAGTAATATCGAAGGCTCGATCACTGCCGAAACGGCCCGCCTGTCCGGCCGGGTGAAGGGCACAATCGCAGCCCGCAACCTGGTGGTGCTCAAAAGCGCGCGGATCGAGGGCGATGTGTCCTATGAGACGCTGACTATCGAGCAGGGTGCCGTGGTCGATGGCCGCTTTGCGTTGCGTGACCGCCAACCGGCCTCAAAAGGCATGGGCGCAGCGCCTGCCAACCCGCCGAAGGACGATGGCGCAGAGCCCAAGCTTTCGCTCGCCAACTGACCTGCAACAGAAACTCCACGAAAAAGGGCGGCTTGCGGGCCGCCCTTTTCATTTTCACGTCAGGGTGAGCCAGGCTCAGCCTCCCGATGAACCGCCTTCGGTGGCCTCCCCCGCGCGCTTGGCTTCGAGCCATGCTTCGGCTTCGGCTTCCTGGGCTGCCTCGGCGGCTGCCTTGACGGCGGCTTCGCGCTCTGCCTTCAGCTCGGTGATGAGCGCTTCGCGGTCATCCACCTTGGCCGGCGCGGGCACTGCATCGGCATCTTCCGCCGGAGCCTGCGCCGCTACCTTCTTGGCGGCCTTGGCCACAGCGGCATCCAGTTCGCGCTGCGAGCACAGGCCCAGCGTGACGGGATCCTTGGGCTGGATGTTCTGGATGTTCCAGTGCGTCCGATCGCGGATGGCGTTGATCGTGTTGCGCGTGGTGCCGATCAGCTTGCCGATCTGAGCATCGGAAATTTCCGGGTGGCTGCGTAACAGCCAGGCAATGCCATCGGGCTTGTCCTGGCGCTTCGACACCGGCGTGTAACGCGGTCCCTTGGTGCGGCTGACATCAACCGGTGCCTTCTGCATCTTGAGCGAATAGCCGGAGTCCGCCTGACCACGCTCGATCTCTGCATGCGTCAGCTCGCCCGAGTGCACCGGATCGCGGCCGGTATATTTGGAGCTGGCAAGATCGTCTGCCATGGCCTGCACCTCGAGGATGTGCAGGCCGCAGAATTCGGCAATCTGCTCGAAGCTGAGCGCGGTATTATCGACCAGCCAGGAAGCGGTCGCATGCGGCATAAGGGGAGTGGGCTGGGCCACGTCGAATCTCCGTTCGAAATAAAAGGGCCGCCCCTCGCGGGACGGCCATTGCTACGGCTGGTCTAGTCGCTTGGGCGGCAATGGGCAAGCGTTTGCGACTCCCGCAGTGGCAGGCGATGCCGGGATCAGGCCGCGACGGGCGTCATCCGGGCTGAATTGACCTCTTCCAGGGCAGGTTGCAAGGCGGAAAGGAACTGCTGTGCGCTGGCTTCCCAGCTGAAGGATCGGCCATAGGCCAGGCAGTCGTCACGCCGCAGGCTGAGGGCCACGGCGATCGCCTCCTCCAGAGACTCGGACATTGCTCCCGCCTCCGGGCTCAGGACATCCAGCGGTCCCGCCACAGGAAAGGCCGCCACGGGTGTGCCGCAGGCCAGCGCCTCGATCATCACCAGACCGAAAGTGTCGGTCCTGCTGGGAAAGACGAAGACATCGGCACCGGCATAGCAGGCCGCCAGCGCCTCACCCGTGCGCCGCCCGAGAAAGTGCGCCTGGGGATAGCGTTCCTGCAGGCTTGCCAGCGCCGGGCCATCGCCGACCACCACCTTCGAGCCCGGATGCGTGTTGGCAAGAAAGGCCTCGATGTTCTTTTCCACCGATACCCGCCCGACATAAAGCTGGATCGGCCGCTTGAGCTTGAAGAAGAGATCGGGCGGTACGTGGTCGGGCTGGAAAGTCGCCACATCAACTCCGCGACTCCAGTGGGCCAGCGGACCAATTCCTTGCGCGGATAGTTCGTCGCGGATCGTTTGCGTAGCGACCATGACCGCGGTGGAGGGGCGATGGAAGCGCCGGATCGCAGGCCAGAACAGGCTGGCGGGCAGCCCCGTCCGGCGCGCGACATAGTCCGGAAACTGGGTGTGATAGGCAGTCGTGAAACTCAGCCCCCGGCGGATGCACCAGTTGCGCGCCGCCCATCCCAGCGGGCCCTCTGTAGCGATGTGAATGGCATCGGGCGCGAAGCGCTCGATCCGCCGCCCCACCTGATGCGGCCAGGCCAGTGCAAGGCGGATTTCCGAATAGGTTGGGCAGGGAACGGAGGTAAACTGGCCGGGCTCGATCAGTTCCACTTCATGTCCTGCAAGGCGCAGGCGTTCTGAAACGCTGGCCAGTGTCCGCCCTACGCCGTTGACCTGCGGCTTCCAGGCGTCGGTGATCAGGGCAATCCTCATGCTGCGGCTCTTTCTCTCAGGAGTCTGCTTTTGGGGGTCAGGCCGCGCGGGCGACCCTTGCCGCGCTTTCGAATGTCGTGTCGGCAGCAGCATCCTGTTCGCGCCGCGCCATTTCTTCCGGCCAGTGAAGGATCTCCATGCGGCCGTCCGCATGTTCGACCAGCGCGTTACAGCCTTCCACCCAATCGCCGTCATTCCAGTATTCGATGCCGTCGAACATGCGGTGTTCGGCGGTGTGGATGTGGCCGCAGACCACGCCATCGACGCCGCGCTGCGCAGCGGCGCGTGCCACGACCTCCTCGTAACGGGAGATGAATTCGACCGCGTTCTTGACCTTGTGCTTGGCCATGTTGGAGAGCGACCAATAGGGCAGGCCGAGCCGGCGACGCACCGCATTGACCCAGCGGCTGAGCGCCATGGAGGCGATGTAAAGCGAATCGCCTACCACGGCGAGCCAGCGGTGCGCCAGCATCACGGCATCGAATTCATCGCCATGCAGCACCATCAGGCGGCGACCATCCGCAGTATCGTGAAATGCCGCGCGCCGGATCTCGACGCCGCCGAAATTGAGCCCGCTGAACTGGCGGAACATTTCGTCATGGTTGCCGGGAATATAGACGATCCGCGTGCCGCGCTTGGCGCGCTTGAGGATGCGCCAGACAATGTCGTTATGCGTGTCGGGCCAGTAGAACTTCTTCTTCAGCCGCCAGCCATCGATGATGTCGCCGACGAGATACATGGTCTCGCTATCGGTATTGTCGAGGAAGTCGATCAGCAGTTCTGCATTGCAGCCCTTGGTGCCCAGATGGACATCGCTGATCCAGATCGTGCGGTATTTGCGCCGCTCGCCCCGCCTGGGTTCGGGCACGGCGGGCTCATGCCGCTCAAAATCGGGAACCGAAGGGATCGGAATGCTACTGCCGAAATCGCCTTCCAGGTATTCGCCGAACATGCGCTTGTAATCCTGTGCAGCCATGGTCTGGCTGAGGATCCCTAAGCGGCGATTATGACAGGGGACTCACAGTTTCGCGTCAGAATGCGGACAGTGTGACGGTTTGAAGGCGCGCCGGACTACCCGTCGATCACATAGGCCTGCCGCCCGATCCACGGCGAAACCATGTTGTAGGGCACGGTAACGAAGACTGCCTCGACACCGGCAATCTTGCCATCGACGATCTTGAACAGTTCGAGCAGCACGAAGCTGTGCGGGAAGTGGAAGATCGACTTGTGCGTGCTGCCATCTGTCCATGTGATGTCCATCACCTTGCCTGCATGGTCGATGAAGCCGGCGGCGCAGACGATGCCCTTCTCTTCATCCACCAGCGGGAAGCGCCGATCGCGCAGGCGATCATCATAGATATATTGCCCCAACCGGAACTGGTCCGCCGTGCCCATGCGGGCGATGGGGTAGCCTTCGATCTCGACATTGGTGGTCTGCAAGCCGTTCTCGATACGGTCGCAATCATCGGTGAATTCGGTGTGCAGCGTGCCGTCATTGAGTTCGAGCGTCTCGAAATAGCCATTGGCAATGGCGATCATTTCCTCGCGCGAAACGCGCTGTTCTTCCGGCACATCGGCGAGCATCAGGGCACGCGGCGCCTCATAACCTTCGATGCTGGGGAAGGGGCCGAATTCCATTTCGCGGCAGACGGTGGTCTCGACCTCGCTGATCAAATCGCCATCAAAGGCAAGACGCAGGCCCATGATCGCCGGGTGGCCATATTCCTCGACAATACCGAACCAGCTGACCTGCCCGTGCGCACAATCGGCGCATTTGAGATCGTAATTGTCGCGGCGGGCGGAGATGGTGTTCCACAATCCGTCACCAACGCGCAGCTGGACGTTGTTCTCCGTGAAGATGGCATTGTCCGCAAAGTCGAGCTGCGACGGGTCCTTGTCGACCAGCGCATCGAGATAGGCGTCAGCGCGGGCATAGAGTTCCTCGCGGGTCCAGTGGTGGTGGGTCACGATGCGCAATCTCCGATCTGTAAAACCATTTTTCCGAAATGTTCGCCCGCTTCCATGCGCCTGTGCGCTTTGGCGGCCTCGGCCAGCGAATAGGTGCGGTCCATCTGCGGGCGCAGCTCGCCGCTCTCGACCAGCGGCCAGACTTCAAGGGCGATCTCGTCCGCCAGAAGGGCCTTGAACGCGTCGGTTCGTGGCCGCAGCGTGGAGCCTGTCAGCGTCTGGCGCCGCACCATCAGTTTCACCACATTGATCTCCGCCCTGGTCCCGCCAAGCGTGGCGATGGTAACGAGGCGCCCGTCGACCGCAAGGCAATCAAGGTTGCGCTGTGTGTATTCGCCCGCAACCACATCGAGGATCACGTCGGCCCCGCGCCCATCGGTGAAGGCGCGAACCTTCTCTCCGAAATCCTGCGAGCGGTAATTGACCGCGAGGTCGGCACCAAGCCCCCGCGCCTGTGCGCATTTTGCGTCGCTGCCGCAAGTGGCGATCACGGTGATCCCGAACAGCTTGGCCAGCTTGATCGCCATGCTGCCAATCCCGCTCGTCCCGCCGTGAACGAGCAGCGCCTCGCCATCGCGGATCGCCCCGCGCTGGAAGACATTGTGCCATACGGTGAACAGCGTCTCGGGCATGGCCGCGGCCTCTGCCATTGAAGGCCCTTCCGGCACCGGCAGGCAATGGCCCACCATGGCCAGGCAATATTGCGCATAGCCCCCGCCATTGACCAGCGCACAGACCGGCTGGCCCAGCAGTTCGGGCAGCACCCCCTCACCCAGCGCCACCACTTCGCCTGCAACTTCGAGGCCCGGCAGCTGAGAAGCGCCTGGCGGCGGCGGATAGACGCCCTGCCGCTGCAGGCAATCGGGACGATTCACCCCGGCGTGGCTGACCGCGATAAGAACCTGGCCCGGCCCCGGCCGAGGAACCGCAACTTCCTGCAATTGCAGCACTTCCGGCCCGCCGGGAGCGGAAATCCCGATAGCCGCCATTCTTGCCGGAATTTCTGTCACCGCACTCCCCCCGATCGGGCCTCGCATCGGGCCGTCACATCCTCCACACCCCTAGATGCGCAAACCATTGACAGCAAGCGGGACGCTGGCGATGTTCGGGCATCATGGATGAAGACAATCTTCCCCGGATCCGCAGCGATGCGGCGAGCCAATTGGCCAAGGAAGCGCTCGATACCTATTCGCAGGACGAGCTGATGGAGCGCATCCGGTTGCTGGAAGCGGAAATCGCACGGGTAAAGGCGCATCACGCCAAGGCGGCGGACCACCGAAAGCTGGCCGATGCGCTGTTCAGACCGCGAGAATCTGACTGATGCGGCCGGCAGGGCCCTCCCGAACTCTCGCAATCGTGCTTCGGCACACCATATCGATGATATACGCACAAGAGCCGGCAAATACCTGGCCACAGATTTCCACCGAGCGCATAACGCACAGGGCGAGGGGCGGCGTTCGCACAATAGAAACCATTCGGACCATATGATCGGTCCAACGGACAGGAACACATGCCTAGCTTTGCGCAAAACCTAGAGAAGACTCTCCACACCGCGCTCCAGCACGCGACGGATCGCAGCCACGAATATGCGACGCTGGAACACCTTCTGCTTGCCCTGATCGATGATGAGGATGCGGCAGAAGTGATGACCGCCTGCGGTGTCGACCTGGGCGAATTGCGCCAGGTGGTGCAACAGTATCTCGACCAGGAATATCAGTCGCTCAAGACAGAGGATGATGCCGATCCGCAGCCCACGGCAGGGTTCCAGCGCGTGATCCAGCGCGCCATCCTGCATGTGCAGTCGAGCGGCAAGGATACGGTGACCGGCGCCAATGTACTGGTTGCGCTGTTTTCCGAACGCGATTCCTATGCGGTCTATTTCCTGCAGCAGCAGGACATGAGCCGACTCGATGCGGTCAGCTTCATCAGCCACGGCATCGGCAAGGGTGGCCGCCAGGTGGAGACCCGCCCGCCCGCAGGGGCTGAAGACAGCGAGGCGCGGACCGAAGACAAGCCCGAAAAGGCCAAAAAGGAATCCGCGCTCGACCAGTTCTGCGTCAACCTCAACCAGAAGGCTCTGGACGGGAAGGTCGATCCGCTGATCGGCCGCGGGCCGGAAGTTGACCGCACGATCCAGATCCTCTGCCGCCGTTCGAAGAACAACCCGCTCTATGTCGGCGATCCGGGGGTGGGCAAGACGGCGATTGCCGAGGGCCTGGCGCGCAAGATCGTCGAAGGCGATGTGCCCGAAGTGCTGCAGGATGCGGTGATCTACTCGCTCGACATGGGCGCGCTGCTGGCCGGCACACGCTATCGCGGCGATTTCGAGGAACGGCTCAAGCAGGTCGTCAACGAACTCGAGAAGATGCCCGACGCCGTTCTTTTTATTGATGAAATCCACACGGTGATCGGTGCAGGCGCGACCAGCGGCGGGGCGATGGATGCGTCCAACCTGCTCAAGCCCGCGCTTTCCAACGGCGCGATCCGCTGCATCGGTTCGACCACCTACAAGGAATTCCGCAACCACTTCGAGAAGGACCGCGCCCTGCTGCGCCGGTTCCAGAAGATCGACGTGAACGAACCGACGATCGAGGATACGATCAAGATCCTCAGGGGCCTGCGCACGGCCTTCGAGGAGCACCACAAGGTCCGTTACACGCCCGATGCGATCAAGACGGCGGTGGAAATGAGCGCGCGCTACATCAATGATCGCAAATTGCCCGACAAGGCGATCGACGTGATCGACGAGGTCGGCGCGATGCAGATGCTGGTGCCGCCCAGCCGCCGCAAGAAGACCATCACCACCAAGGATATCGAGAAGGTGATCGCCACCATGGCGCGCATCCCCCCGAAATCCGTCAGCAAGGACGACAAGGCCGCGCTCGCCAGCCTCGAGAAGGACCTGAAGCGGGTCGTATTCGGCCAGGATGCGGCAATCGGGAAGCTTGCCACCGCGATGAAGCTGTCGCGTGCGGGCCTGCGCGATGCGGACAAGCCGATCGGCAGCTTCCTCTTCTCCGGCCCCACCGGCGTCGGCAAGACGGAAGTGGCGCGCCAGCTCGCCTCGATCATGGGGATCGAGCTCAAGCGCTTCGACATGTCCGAATATATGGAGCGCCACAGCGTCTCGCGCCTGATCGGCGCGCCTCCGGGCTATGTCGGCTATGACCAGGGCGGTTTGCTGACCGATGCCATCGACCAGCACCCGCATTGCGTGCTGCTGCTCGACGAAATCGAGAAGGCGCATCCCGACCTGTTCAACATATTGCTGCAGGTGATGGATAATGGCCGCCTGACCGACCATCACGGCAAGACGGTGGATTTCCGCAATGTCGT
The DNA here is from genome assembly GCA_024642335.1 of Erythrobacter sp. Classification (GTDB taxonomy): domain Bacteria; phylum Pseudomonadota; class Alphaproteobacteria; order Sphingomonadales; family Sphingomonadaceae; genus Alteraurantiacibacter. The sequence continues at coordinate 66,328 of JAHEBH010000003.1, read as the reverse complement.
GCTGATCATGACGACCAATGCCGGCGCTTCCGACATGGCCAAGCAGGGTATCGGTTTTGGCGCGGGCACCAAGACCGAGGCGCAGGAAGAGGCGGTGAAGAAGATGTTCACCCCCGAATTCCGCAACCGCCTCGATGCCATCGTCCCGTTCGATTATCTTGGCACCGAAACGGTCAGCCGCGTGGTCGACAAGTTCATCCTGCAGCTGGAACTGCAGCTGGCCGAACAGAACGTGCATATCCAGTTCGATGGCGATGCGCGCGAATGGCTGGCCAAGCGCGGTTACGACAAGATGATGGGCGCCCGCCCGATGGCGCGCCTGTTGCAGGAAAAGGTCAAGCAGCCGCTGGCCGAAGAACTGCTGTTCGGCAAGCTGGCCCAGGGCGGCGAAGTGCACGTGAGCCTGAAGGACGACAGGCTCGTCTTCGAACTCACAGCGGCAGCGCCCAAGGCCAAGGCGAAGAAATCGGCGAAAAAGCCTGCCGCGAAGAAAAAGCCCGAAGCACAGAAGAAGGGTGAAGATTAAGCCAGGCCCCTCCCGTCAACAGGGAGGGGCGCCAATTCCCGGGAGGTTCGTTCGAATTTTCCCAAACCTGCAAGAATCGCTTCCGGCACAAGCAATCAGGACCTGAGCGTCACGCAATGAAACCCAAATTGCTGACCGCACTGCAGGATTATTCGTTTCCGCAATTCACTGCGGATGCTCTCGCAGGCGTGACTGTCGCCATGGTCGCGATCCCGCTCAGCATTGCCATCGCCATCGCCTCGGGAGCACCGCCTGCCGTCGGCCTGATCACGGCGATAGTTGGCGGACTGCTGATCTCGGCGCTGGGAGGCAGCAAGGTCCAGATTGGCGGGCCGACCGGGGCCTTCATCGTGGTCGTCTATTCGATCATCGTTGAATTCGGATATGACGGCCTCGTGCTGGCCACGCTGATGGCAGGCATGATGCTGGTAGTGGCTGGCTTCCTGCGCGCCGGCAACCTTGTCGCTTATGTGCCGCAATCGGTGGTCCATGGCTTCACCATCGGCATCGGCGTGATCATCGGTGCCAGCCAGCTGAAGGATTTCTTCGGCCTCGAGGTCGCCAATGTCCCGGCGGATTTTGTCGAAAAGATCGCCGCGCTATGGGCCGCGCACGACTCCTTCAATCCAGTCGCCATGGGTCTGGGTGTCGCTGCGCTCGTGTCGATCGTGCTTCTGCGCAAACTGTCAGCTCGCGTGCCCGGGCCGATCATAGCGGTGGCGCTGGTATCTGCGGGCGCTGCCCTGTTCGGGCTGGACGCTGACAGCATCGCTTCGCGTTATGGCGAGCTTCCTCGCGGATTGCCGACACCGGAGCTTCCAAAGATCACGCTGGAACGCATCACCGAACTGCTGCCCAGCGCCTTTGTCATTGCTTTCCTTGCGGCCATCGAATCGCTGCTTTCGGCCATGGTGGCGGACAGCATGGTGGGGGGCAAGCACCGCCCCAATGCCGAGGTCATGGCGCAGGGCTGGGCCAATATCGGCTCGGCCCTGTTCGGCGGGCTTCCCGCAACCGGCGCCATCGCGCGCACCGCCACCAACGTCAGAGCTGGCGGGCGAACTCCGGTAGCGGGTATCGTCCATGCAGTGGTCATTCTGGTCGTCCTGCTGCTCGCCGGACCGCTTGCGGGATATATGGCCATGCCCGCACTCGCCGCCTTGCTGCTGCTGACCGCGTGGAACATGACCGAACCGCACAAGTGGAAGCATTACTGGCAGGCTTCGCCGGAAGAACGCGCCCTGCTGATCGTCACGCTGGTGCTGACCGTAGTGGCCGACCTGACCGTCGCCATCGGCGTAGGTGTCGCGTTCGGCCTGGCATTGCGACTTCGCGAAGGGACCCGCAAGCCGCCCGAGTGGGACGAGCCCGAGCGTTGACTTCAGTCGAGCTGAACCAGCTTCTCGCGCGATGTCGCGCCGCGCAGCAAGGTTAGGCGCGACGGCGCGGTGCCGAGCGCCCTCGCGAGCAGCGCCAGCACCGCATCATTGGCAGCGCCATCCTGCGGCTTGGCGCGGACCTTTACCGTGACTTTGCCCGAAACTACCGTGATTCCTTCCACCCTGGCACCGGGCGTCACGTGCAGGGCCAGCCGCCCTTCGCCATCGGCACAGGCGCGGATGGCATCGGCAGGCGGGAGGTCAGCCTTGGGGCGCGCCATCACTTTGCCCGCGCAACTGCGCCAGATGCCGTTCCGCGAGACGGCAATAGCGCTCGCTCTGGAAGCGGACCTTCTCGATCTGCGCCGCATCCTGCTTGCGGAAGAATTTCGCCGGACGGCCGACCCAGATCTCACCTGCCGGTATCGCCTTGCCCGGGCTGAGCAATGCGCCCGCCGCCAGCATTCCGCCTTCGCCGATACGGCTGTCGTCCATCGCGATGGCGCCCATGCCCACAAAGCCGCGGTCTTCAACCACAGCGCCGTGGACCAGCGCCATATGGCCGATCACGCAGTCTTCACCGATGATCGTGGGCAAGCCATCCGTATCAGGACGCGGGCCCTCAACGTGGAAGACGCTGCCATCCTGCACATTGCTGCGCGCGCCGACTTCGATCCGGTGGATATCGCCGCGCAGCACGCAATTGTACCAGATGCTCGCCTCGGCATGGATCGTGACATCGCCGATGATGCAGGCACCAGGCGCGACGAAGGCGCTCTCGTGGATCTGCGGATATTTGCCCCCGAAGGGCAAGATCGTCGCGCCGGGAAAACGGGGATCGTTCACAGGAAATTCGCCCAGATCAGATGTGGCAGGATGGAGGCATATTCATCGGTCCAGGTGCCGCCTTTGGGTTCGCCCAGATCGCGCCATTCGCTCCCCGCTGTCAGCGCCTCAATCTGTGCCGGATCGCGGCTGAGCGCAACCCAGATCGAAGGCGTGGCGGCGGTATAATCGCTCTCCGGCACGAACTGGCGGCGCGCAGCGGCATAGCCCTTATCCCGGGCCAGCCGCGCCAGCACGGGGCGCAGGTCGACGAAGCGGTTGGAGATATGGATCATCGCCACACCGTCATCGGCCAGGACGTTGAAATAGATTTCCAGCGCCTCGCGCGTCAGCAGATGCTGCGGGATGGCATCGGAAGAAAAGGCATCGATCGCCAGAAGATCGAATGAATCTCCGGGCATTTCCTCCAGTTCCAGCCGCGCATCGCCGAACAGAACGGGCGCATCGCCGGCGCAGTCATCCATGAAGCTGAAGACGCCGCGCTGCGAGAAGTCATAGACCAGCGGATCGATCTCGAAGAAGGTCCAGTCCTGCCCTTCCTGCCGGTAACAGGCGAGCGTGCCCACACCCAGCCCGACAATGCCGATCCGCGCCTCGGGGCCGAACAATTCGGGTGCCTTGGCCATGGCGATGCCGATGCCCGATGGCGGAACGTAATAGCTGGTCGGCTCCTGCCGCCTGCCTGCTTCGCTGAGCTGCAGCCCGTGCACCGTGGTTCCGTGCAGCAGCACCATGTCGCCCGCCTCGTTGGGTCCAGCCGAATAGATGCCGAAATAGCTGCGCGCCCGATCGCCGGTAAAGCTGGTGCTGATCTGCCGAACTCCGCCGAAGGCCAGCAGGACCGCTGCCATGGCGAGGACAAAGGACCAACGCTTGGCAGCGAGCATGATCGACAGCGCAACGATCAGGGCAAAGGCGAATAGCTCTGCCAGGCCCATCCAGCCGGTCTCGACGCCGAGCTTCTGGATCCAGCTGCCGCCGACAAAGACCAGCGTCAGAACCACAGCAAGCGCCATGCGCTGTGTGCGCGCATCGGGGATCAGGCGACCCAGCCACGGTTTCCAATGGTCGAGCGGAACCAGCGCGGCAGCCGCCAGAATCAGGATCGGATGCTCCCAGGTCCAGTCGAACAGCACCGGGGCCAGCAGCGCAGCGAACAGACCGCCCAGAACGCCGCCCGCCGACATGACGAGGTAGAACTGCGTCAAGCGTGAGGCCGCAGGCCTGTCTGCATAGAGCCGCGCATGCAACGCCACCGCGATCACGAACATCAGCACGAGCGAGGCGACGGCGGCGACGAAATCCGCCCTGCCCGCCGTGAACATCGCCACCGCCCCATCGACCAGCAGTATCACCGGCGCGATCATCACGATGAGTGCCGCAACGCGCCCCTTGTCCGAGAAAGCGACCGAAAAGCTGAGCAGGTAGATGCCGAGCGGGATCACCCAGAGCAGCGGCATCGCCATGATATCGGTGGTGAGATAGGTGGTGGTCGAGAGCATCAGCCCCGAGGGAATGGCGGAGAACGCCAGCCACATGGCGATGCGCCGCCAGCCAAGTGGCTCTGCGGCCTCCTCTTGCGCGCTGGCATCGACACTTGCCGATGCAGTGGTGAAGCGGGACAGCGCCGCCGCCACAACCAGCACAACCAGCAGGGCATAGCCCGCCGCCCACATTGCACTTTGCATGCTGGTGGGCAGGCTCGGCTCAAGCAGCAACGGATAGGTCAGCAGTCCGGCGAAACTGCCGAGGTTCGACGCGGCATAGAGCGGATAGGGATTTCCCGCCCCGGGATGCGCGGCATACCAGCGCTGGATCAACGGGGCCTGCGCGGAAACGGCAAAAAATGCGGGGCCAACGGTCAGCAGGAAAAGCCAGGGAACCCAGACCGCCTCCATCCCCGGCGCGGGTGCGGCGATATCGGCAAGCGCGATGGGCAGAGAGAAAGCGGCCAGCAGCAGCACGGCGATGTGAATCGCCACTTGCCGTGCCACGGGAAAGCGGCCGATTGCATGGGCATAGGCATATCCGGCCAGCAGCAGCGCCTGATAGACCAGCATGGCGCTGTTCCAGACATTGGGCGCACCGCCCAGTTGCGGCAGGGCCATGCGCGCCACCATCGGCTGCACCAGGAACAGCAGGAAACTGCCGGTCAATATGGCAATGGTGAAGAGCCAGCGGCGGTCCGATGAAGCCGCGTTCATGACCAGAGCTCCCTGCCGCCCTTCGCTTCGGGCAGCCAATAGGTCACATGCGGCTTGAGCGGCGAATCGTCCGCGACATGGGGGTGGTCAAAGTCGAGTTCGGGCAGGTACTGCATGCCGAGCCTTTCCATCAGTCCGCGGCTGCGCGTGTTTCCGACCGATGTGATGGCCCAGACCGGTTCGCCCGGATGGTGCACTGCAAGCCAGTCGAGCGTCGCTTGCGCAGCCTCGCGCGCATAGGACTGGCCCCAGCAATCCGACGCCAGCCGCCAGCCGATTTCCAGCTCCGTTTCCAGCTGCGGAACGGTTCCGCGTGCCACTCCGCAGAAGCCCAGCACACGCCCGCCTTGCTTGCGTTCCATCGCCCAGAAGGTGCAGCCATCGCGCTCCTGCCTTGCCTGCAATCGTTGCAGCAGGCCGCGGCTTTGGTCTTCGTCGTTGAGCGGACCGATTGTCGCCATGACCTGGGGATCGGTGCAGAGCGCATGGAGCGCGTCAAAATCGCTGTCGCGCCATTCGCGCAGCACCAGGCGGTCAGTCTCCAGCCGGAATTCAGCCATTGAGCAGGCGCGCGGCCAGCGGTGCGTGGTAGGTGAGCACTCCGGTGCATCCCGCGCGCTTGAAGCCGGTCAGCGTTTCCATCACCAGCGCCTCGCGGTCTCCCGCACCGGCGGCGGCCGCGGCCTCGATCATCGCGTATTCGCCGCTCACCTGATAGGCGAAGACGGGCACGTCGAAGGCCTCGCGCACCCGGCGGACTATATCTAGATAGGGCATGCCGGGCTTGACCATCACGCTGTCCGCGCCCTCGGCAATATCCAGCGCCACTTCGCGCAGGGCCTCGTCGCCGTTGGCAGGGTCCATCTGGTAGGTTGTCTTGTCGCCTTTCAGCAATCCGCCCGAGCCCACTGCGTCGCGGAACGGGCCATAGAAGGCAGAGGCATATTTGGCGGCATAGGACATGATCTGCACATTGTGGTGTCCGCCCATTTCCAGCGCCATGCGGATGGCCTTGATCCGGCCGTCCATCATGTCCGAAGGGGCGATGATATCCGCGCCAGCTTCTGCCTGATTGATCGCCTGATCGACCAGCACCGCCACTGTATCGTCATTGAGGACATAGGCTGTGCCGTCAATCAGCCCGTCCTGCCCGTGGCTGGTATAGGGATCGAGCGCGACATCGGTCAGCACGCCGATGTCATCGCCGCAGGCCTGCTTGATCGCCTTGATTGCCCGGCACATGAGGTTGTCTGGATTGAGCGCCTCTGCCCCGTCGTCCGAGCGCTTGGACGGAGGCGTGTTGGGGAACAGTGCCACGCAGGGAATGCCGAGCGCCACCGCCTCTTTCGCGCGGGCGGCAATCCCGTCCACTGACCAGCGCGAGACGCCGGGAAGCGATGATACCGGCTCCTCCACTCCCTGCCCTTCGGTCACGAAGAGCGGCCAGATCAGGTCTGCAGGGGTGAGCACGGTTTCTCGATGGAGTGCGCGGCTCCAGGCGCTGGCACGGCTGCGGCGCAGGCGGGTGGCGGGATAGGATCGGATCATATCGCCTGCGCTCCTGCCGCAAAATGCGCCCGAGGGCAATTACGGACCAGCTTCAGCGCACCTGCTGGCGGTTCTCGAGCCGGTCGATCTCGCGCACGGGCTCTTCCCCGGCATCGTCAGGCAGCAGCGACGCGAGGGCGGCGCCAGCCTCGACCCTTTCGAGAACGGCAATCTGCGAGCGGAAATCAGCCAGTTCGCGCCCTTGCAGCTTTTCGCGCGTCACAAAGCGAACGCTGGCGGGATCGATCGTCTGGCCGCCGCGATACATCTCATAATGCAGGTGCGGTCCGGTGGAGAGGCCGGTCGAGCCGACATAGCCGATAACCTGGCCTTGCCTGACCTGCTGGCCCCTGCTCACGGCGATGCGGCTCATATGTGCATAGCCCGTGCCCAGATTGTCCTGGTGGCGCAGGCGCACAAAATTGCCATAGCCGCCATTGCGTCCGGCAAATTCCACCCGTCCGTCGGTTGCTGCGTAGATCGGGGTGCCATGGCCCGCGCGGAAATCGAGGCCGCTGTGCATGCGGCGATAGCCCAGGATCGGATGGCGGCGCATGCCATAGGTCGAGGTAACGCGCCCCGGCACAGGAGCCATCAGCCCGTCGCGCTGCACGCCATCGCCCGATGCTTCATAATAGTGGCCATCAGTGCCCCAGCGCATCAGCCGGCGGCGCGGTTCGCCATTGCGCAGAATGGCGGCGTAAAGCAGCTCGCCCACCTCGATATCGCCCGTTGCCGCGCGCTTGTAGTCGACGATGATATCGAATTCGTCCTGCGTGCCGATTTCGCGGTTGAGGTCGAGCTCGTTGCCGATCACGCGCAGGAATTGTTGCACCGAACGCGCGGGCGCACCGGCGGATCGGGCGGAACGGTAGAGGCTGCCCCCCACAGTGCCGCGAACGCGCAAGGGCGTGGCATCGACCTTGATCGGCCGCGGATCGAGCACCAGTTGCCCGGCGCGCCGCTCGACCGCCAATTGCAGGTCGAAACGTGCGCGCAAGGACAGGGCATCGAGCGGGCGCGGCTGCCCGGCGGCGAGCCTGCGGCCGAGCGTGATATCGACCTGCGTGCCCGATTTGATATCGGCCAGCGGGATGGCATTGCCCACCATTCCCGCGATCTGTGTGGCTTCCGCCTCACTCACGCCTGCGCGGCGCAGCATACGGTCAAACCCGTCACCCTGCGCAAGCGTTGCGACAAGATCGATGCTGGGGCGTTCGGGCGCGCTTGTCAGCGGAATCACCGCCTGCGTCGCGCCCATGTGGCGGCCGCTATCGGCGCCATAGGCCAGCGGCATGATCATCTGGCTGCGAAATTCGTCACGCACTTCCTCGTCGATCGACATGGCAGGGGCTGCCTCGACGTCGGAGAAGCCTGGCCATCCCGCCAGCGCAATGGCGGAAAGCCCGACCAGCGTGGCAACGCCGCGCAGCCAGCGCTTGGACCCGATGTCGAGCGCCAGGTCCGGCGCGAGATCGACCCCGGCAAGCTTCAACGAGGCATGCTCGCGCCACTCGTGATAGCGTTCGGCGAACCCGGTCACGCGCCGCTGGCGGTGCGAATGTTCGGACTTGCCGCCCGGGTGCATTTGCGACAGCGACATTTGTGCATGCGGGAAGGCGCCGTTTTCCGGCGCGTCGTCTCCCTGGTTGTCGCGATCAATGAACAAACGCGCCCTCCTTGCGGCTGCGCCTTTACGCCTTTCCCGCCACGCGATACCCGCGATGGCCCCTTCGGGGCCGGTTTCTGGCCTTCTGCACTGCGCGCATAAAGTAAATTCCGCCTTAACAGCGACCAAATGAGTCCCCCAAGCGCCGAACCGAGTCCGGACTTATGCACAAGGACCATGACAACAGCCTGTGGTCAGGCGGTTGCGCGCAATCTCCGGTGCCTCCACATAATGAATCGCCATGCACAAGCCTGCATCCGACAGCCGAATTCGCGCGATCCTGGGGCCGACCAATACCGGCAAGACCCATCTGGCGATCGAGCGCATGTGCGGCCATTCCAGCGGAGCCATAGGCTTCCCGCTGCGGCTGCTGGCGCGCGAGGTCTATGACAAGGTCTGCAGGGTCAAGGGCGAGAACCAGGTCGCGCTCATTACCGGCGAGGAGCGGATCGAGCCGCCGGCTGCGCGCTACCTCCTGTGCACCGCCGAAGCGATGCCCCGAGATGGCGGCAATCGCGCCTTCGTCGCGCTCGACGAAGCACAGCTTTCCGCCGATCGCGAGCGCGGGCATATCTTCACCGACCGGCTGCTCCACGCGCGGGGGCGGGAAGAGACCATGCTGCTGGGTTCGGCGACGCTCGAGCCCATAGTAAGGGCGCTGGTTCCGGGAGCCACGATTGAGGACCGTCCGCGCTTCTCCACGCTCAGCCATGCCGGTTCCTGCAAGCTGTCGCGCCTGCCTCCGCGCAGTGCGGTGGTCTGCTTCTCGGTCGAGGAAGTCTACCAGATGGCCGAACTGCTGCGCCGTTTCCGCGGGGGCGCAGCAGTGGTGATGGGCGCGCTGAGCCCGCATACGCGCAACCGGCAGGTCGATCTGTTCCAGTCGGGCGAGGTGGATTACATCGTCGCCACCGATGCCATCGGCATGGGGCTCAACCTCGATGTCAGTCATGTGGCCTTCGCCTCGCTCACCAAGTTCGACGGTGTGCGGCAACGGCGGCTCGATCCTGCGGAAATGGCGCAGATCGCCGGGCGCGCAGGGCGGCACCAGCAGGACGGCACTTTCGGCACGCTTTCCGGACAGCGCGGACGCGATATCGAATTTTCGGAGGACGAGGTCTATGCGATCGAGCAACACCGCTTCGCCCCACTGACCAGGCTCTATTGGCGCGAGGCGCAGCCGCGCTACACCTCCATCGACACGCTGATTGCCGATCTGGAACGCAAACCCGAGCTGCCGCAACTCAACCTGGCTCCCGAAGCCATTGATTTGGCTGTGCTAAAACGTCTGGCAGAAAACAGCCAGATCGCCCATGACGTCACGACACCCCATATGGTCAAGCGCCTGTGGGAAGCCTGCCAATTGCCCGATTTTCGTCAACAGGGGCCGGATATGCATGCCCGTTTCGTGACGCGGCTGTGGCGCGATCTGCACAAGGGCCATCTGGGTGCGGACTTTGTGGCAGCGCGTATAGCGGAGCTTGGCGAAACGCGCGGAGATATCGATGTCTTGCAAGGAAAGCTCGCCGCGATAAGAAGCTGGGCCTATATTTGCCAGCGCCCCGACTGGGTGCTGGCGCGCGACGAAATGGCTGCCCGGGCGCGCGCGGCTGAAGCGAAACTCTCGGACGCGCTGCACCAGCGGCTGACAGAACGTTTTGTCAATCGCCGGACTGCTGTACTGATGAAAAGCATGAGAAAGGATGCTGCCTTGCTGCGAGTGGAATTGGCCGAGGATGGTCAGGTGAAGGTCGAGGACCATGTGATCGGCCATCTCGACGGGTTTCGCTTCGTCGTCGATGGCGAGGCGGATAGCGAGGAACGCAAGCTGCTGCTTGCCGCCGCCGAAAAGCACATGCCGCAACTGTTGGCGCAGAAGGCGCAGGCGCTGATCGGGCAGGAACTTGGCGATCTGCAGATCAGTCGCGGTGCGATCATGCAGGGTGACAAGCCCGTGGCGCAGCTCGAATCCGCCAATTCTCCTACACGCTTCCGCGTTGTTCTGGAGAAGCAGCTCGCCGCGCTTGATCCCGCGCATCGTGCGCGCCTGCAGGAAGCTTTGGAACATTGGCTCGAAGGCCAGCTGGCGCCGCTTGCACCTTTGCGGGCAATTGAAGTGGCTGCGCAGGATCCCGAGGCAGGCAGCGAGGTGCGCGCATTGCTGCTCACCCTGGTCGAGCGCAAGGGGACTGTACAGCGCGAAGAGGCCGGGCTTGCCGTGATCCCCAAGGAAAAGCGCCCCTACATGCGCCAGCTGGGCGTGCTGATCGGTTCGCTCGATGTGTTCATGCCCGCAATGCTAAAGCCCGGCGCGCGCAAATTGCTGCACGATCTGGGCGTCGATCGTCGTCCCCTGCGCGAGGCGATGGAGGCTGTGATCGAGGGTTCGGACCGCCTGCCCGCGGGCTATCGCCGCGCGGGTACCCAGGCCGTGCGCATCGATATGGCGGAAAAGCTGATCCGCGCTGCGCATGAAAAGCGCGTGAAGATGCAGGGAGCCAGTTTCACCGTCGACACCGCCCTTCCGACATCGATGGGCCTGCAGCCGGATAATTTTCAGCGCCTTATGCGCGATGGCGGGTTCCGGCGGGGGGACGAGGTCACGCTGGCGGAGGGCTTGTTCGGTCCGCCCCCGCCCCGCCCGTGGAGCTGGCGCGCCGTTCGCAAGGACACTCCGCGCAAGGACAATGCCCACAGGGGTCGTGGCGGGAAGGGTCGCGGCAACAATGGTGCACATTCAAGCAAGGAGCGCCAGGGTCCAAAGGGTCGTCCGCAGGGCGATCACCGTCCTGCCACCAGTACTGGCGCATTTGCCGACCTCGCGGACCTGCTTCGCTAGACCACCGCCATCGATGCGGATCGATCTGCTGCTCACGCGCCTGCGCTTCGCCAAGAGCCGGTCGATTGCCCAGGCCCGTATCCGTGAGGCGCATATGCGCTGCAACGGGCTCCGGATCACCCGCCTGGATCACGACATTGGCGTGGGCGACGTGCTGACCATGCCGCAGGGGCGATCTGTGCTGGTGATAGAAATCCTTGCTTTACCCGAACGGCGTGGTCCGGCAGCAGAATCGCAGACCTGCTATCGGGTGCTTGACGCTGGCGGCTCAATCGCCTTAGCAGTGCAAAAGCCGTCCGCAGCGGCGCTGGATTGAAGGGATTTCGCAAACATGACCTACGTCGTCACCGACGCCTGCATCAAATGCAAATATACCGATTGCGTCGAAGTATGTCCGGTCGACTGTTTTTATGAAGGCGAGAACATGCTCGTCATCAACCCAAGCGAATGCATCGATTGCGGCGTTTGCGAACCTGAATGCCCTGCAGAGGCGATCCTGCCCGATACCGAAGGCGGCATCGAACAATGGCTGGAAGTGAACACCAAATACTCCGCGGAATGGCCCAATATTACCGAGAAGAAGGATCCGCCCGCTGACGCGGACGACTTCAAGGGCCAGGCGGGCAAGTTCGATAAATTCTTTTCACCCGAACCGGGTGAAGGTGATTAAGTTATTGTAACTATTAGTTTTTTTGCAGAATTACCAACTGCGATGCTGCCAGCCTCGCGGTCGCTGCCGCACATTTAGGCAAGACTGGTAATATTGTTACGAATCTGTTATATAATTGGCCGACCGATCCGCTTCACCTGGTGACGCGGTAAGACAGGAAGGCAGGCCACCCCCTCTCAGCTTCGATCAAACAGGCATGTACCGCCGACGGGTCGTGCGGTGGGTGTTTGCGACGCTGGGCAAATGGCCTGACCGGCAGCGAAAGGATAATTCATGGCATCCAATGCCCCCGCCTTTGATGTAGGTGATTACGTTGTTTACCCCAAGCACGGCGTGGGCCGTGTGATCGAACTGCAGAGCGAGGAAATCGCCGGCATGCAGCTCGAACTCTATGTCCTGCGTTTCGAGAAGGAACGCATGACCCTGCGCGTACCTGTCAACAAGGTCGAAAGCATCGGCATGCGCAAGCTTTCCAGCGACAAGACGCTGAAGGAAGCCATGGAAACGCTGAAGGGCAAGCCAAAGGTGAAGCGCACCATGTGGAGCCGCCGTGCGCAGGAATACGAAGCCAAGATCAATTCGGGTGACCTGGTGTCGATCGCCGAAGTGACGCGCGACCTGTTCCGTCCGGAAGACCAGCCGGAACAGTCCTATTCCGAGCGACAGATCTTCGAAGCGGCTTCCAGCCGTCTGGCGCGCGAACTGGCGGCCATGGAAAAGACCGATGAGCCTTCCGCGCTGACCAAGATCCTCAACGTGCTGAAGGAGCATGCTCCGCAGTATTACGAGAACACCGAAGACGCCTGAGCGGCACACAACCGCACCTGAAGGGCACGCAAAGGGCCGCTCCGCATGTCGGGGCGGCCTTTTTCATTGCCTGACTGCACCCGGCGAAACCACAACAGTGATCGACAAACGTATTTGCCGAAAACGCTGACCTCCTGTATTATCGTCTTAACACACAGACACAGGAGGCCTTATGCGCCACAAGCGACACAAGCGACATGGGGGATTCCGCTTCGACAAGATCATCCGCACGGTCGGCCCCTTCATCGCCCTGGCTGCGATGGGAGGAATGATGGCCGGATGCCAGAACCGGGGCGGCGAGTATCGCTTCAAGGGCACCCGGGGCGTGCCGCTGTCCGAACTCGACATGAGCGGCGATGCCCCCGCCGCGATCAACCTCATGGGCCCCGATCACGTGGTGGTAAGCGAGGGTGCGGACTTCACCATCGCCCTGCAGGGCACAGAAGCGGCCAAGGATCGCATGCGCTTTGTCCTTGAAGACGGAACGCTTTCGATCATGCGCCAGGACATCGACTGGAACGATGATGATGGCGAAGTTGCCACCGTCAACGTCACCATGCCCGCGCCCGAAAAGATCGTCATTGCCGGATCGGGCCAGCTGGCGGCTTCCCGGCTTGCCGACGAGGCGGAAATCGTCATCGCCGGGTCGGGCAGCGCGTCGATCCTAGAAATCGACAGCACCAGCCTTGATGTCTCGATCGCCGGCAGCGGCCGTCTGACCGCAGGCGGCAAGGTGCGCGAGCTTGACCTGTCGGTGGCCGGAAGCGGAACGGCGGATATGGTCGGGCTGGAAGCGGAAGATGCGGAGATCAACATCGCCGGATCGGGCAAGGCCACCTTCTCCTCGGATGGTGAGGTAAATGCCAATATCATGGGATCGGGCAATGTCACCGTGCGCGGAAGCGCGCGTTGCCGCGTCCATTCGATGGGTTCGGGCAGCCTGGTCTGCGAACGCAGAGAGGATGAAGCGGCATAAACCAGCCACGTTCATTGCCCGATAAGCAAACGCAGGTCATTGCTGTCGCAGGAAATTTTGCGATAGGATCTGCCCATGCGACTCCAGATAGTGATCCTGGCCATTGCCGCCCCTCTGTTGCTGGGCGGCTGCCTGGCCAAGGCTGTTGCCGAGGTGGCGACGGCTCCCGTCAGGTTGGCCAGTTCTGCGGTCGATGTGGCCACCACCAGCCAGTCCGAAGCGGACGAGACACGCGGCCGCGAAATCCGGCGCCGCGAAGAAGAGTTGGGCAAGCTGGAGCGCGAATATGCCATGCTGGTCGAGGATTGCGACCAGGGCAATGATCAGGCATGCCGTGAGGCCATCGCCGTACGGCGGGAAATGGATGCGCTGATACCGACGATTCCGATGGAGCAGGAAGACTAGCAACTGCGGAAGGGGGCGAAGACGAAGTGGCCGGCGAAAAACCCAGACTGAGAAAGAGGGAAATCCTGCTGGCGGTCGCTGCAGGCGCTCTCGCCACAGGAACTGCGGCCATCATCCTGGAGGAGCCTGATGCCGTCGAGGTGAGCGTTGGCGATTTCACCGCCAATGGGCCGACCTCGATGGAATATGACCTGGCCGACTTCACGGAAATCTTCAGCAACGGGCCGCAGGATGTCGTGGTTACCTACGGCGAGGAATTCTCCGTCCGGTCCGAAGGGTCCGCCCGCGCGATCGGCACTCTGGAGGCCCATGTTTCGAATGGCCGCCTGACAATCGCCCCGCCGGAAGGGTTCGATATGGACAATTGGCCCAGGCTCCAGGAGGCCACCTTCTATGTCACCCTGCCCTCGCTCAGCGCAGTCGCGCTGACCGGATATGGAGATATGACGATCGACCGTGTCGAAGGCGACAAATTCTCGGCAGCCATAACCGGACGCGAAAGCGAGCTGGTGATCACCGGCATGAAGGTGGACGAGGCCGAGATTGCCATCGCCGGATCGGGCGAGATCACACTTTCAGGCGTGGCGAAGGAGACGACCATCTTCATCGGCGGATCGGGCGAAATCAACGCGGCGCAACTGAGCAGCGAAACCGCCGATATCACCATCGGGGGTACGGGCGATGTCAGTCTCTCGGTTTCGGACGACGCTGACATTTCGATCGGTGGAAGAGGCAATGTCGACATTTATGGTCATGCGACATGTTCGGTCACGCAAATCGGCGGAGGCGACGTGGATTGCGGGCTTGCTCCACTGCCCGGAATGGATAGCGGCGCAGACGAAGCGGTGACCGAGCCAGATGCCGCAGTCGAGGAACAAGGCTGACGTTCTAGGCCGCAGCCCTTGTCAGGCGATCACAGATCGCCGCGCCGATCCCTGATTGCGGAATTGGCGCCACCGCAATGCGCGCAAGAGGCGATGCGGCCGCCTCATGCAGGCAGGCATAAAGCCGCGCCGCCGCCTGGGCGAGATCGCCCGAATCCGAGAGGTTGCTATGGCCCCGGATTTCGCCAAACCCGATTAGGAACTCGCCTTCGGCTGCTTCGCCAGCCTCCAGCCGCACGGGTTTGCCCGGTGAATAATGCCGCACCAGCTGGCCGGGGGCTTCGATCCCCTTGCCAGCTTCGACAGGCGGGCAACCCAGTATTTGCTCCAGTTCCTCCCGCGTCACCGGGCCTTCGCGCAACAGGCTCCAGCCATTTCCCTCGCGCAAGGCGACAATGGTCGATTCCAGCCCGCGCAGGCAGGTCCCGCCATCGAGAATCGCCGCGATCCGTCCGTCGAGCGTGCTTGCTACATGATCGGCGCTGGTCGGACTGATCCCCATGCTACGATTTGCCGATGGTGCGGCCAGCGGCAGGTCGAGCTGGCGCAGCAGCTCCTGCGTGACCGGATGGGCGGGCATGCGCAGCGCTATCGTGGGCAGGCCTGCGGTCACCGCCGGCACAACACCTGCCTCCTCGCGCAGCGGAAGCACCAGCGTGAGCGGTCCCGGCCAGAAGTGCGCCGCCAGGCGCTCCGCCCGCTCGTCGAATTGCGCCAAGCGCCGTGCCATTTCCACGCTCGATACATGGCTGATCAGCGGATTGAAGCTGGGGCGGCCCTTGGCGCGATAGATCGCGGCGACGGCATCCTCGCTATCCGCGCGCGCGGCAAGGCCGTAGACCGTCTCTGTCGGCACAGCGACGAGCTGGCCCGCGCGCAGCAGCTCCACTGCGCGCGCTATGCCCTGCCCGTCATTCGCCAGTCTCTCGGTCATCGCCCCGCGCTAGAACGCGCGAGGCGACAAGCCAAGTCTATTGCACGCTGCCGGGCACATGGAAGGTGCCCGGCTCGGGCGCTGCAAGCGCAACCTCGTCGGGCAGTGGCAGTTGCGGGATCCAGTTATAGGGCAGGCGATAGGCGCGATAGACCTGTGGCCCACCAGCGCCCGAGGCGTTCTGGTATTCCCAGACGATCTGGGGCCGTTCGCCCGCGGTTACCTCGAACACGCGGCCCGGCGCACCTTCCGTGATCAGCGTATTGCCGTTTTCCAGGCGCTGTGCCCCGCTGATGTTGAAGCTGAAGAAGTTCCCTGCCTCATACCTCCACACCACTTCCAGCGTCACCGGATCGATTTCCAGCACACGCGAATTGTGGCGGCGATATTCGGTCTGGCCGTTGGGGGACAGGGCGTTGGGATCGCCATAACCGCCCGAACCGCCATTATCGAAGACGAGCAGATTGCCCGCCCCCGGCAGGCCCTGGGGAATGAAATGCGCATGGTGCTGGCCGACGATCTGGCCGATCGCCATTTCCGCCAGCGAATCCGCATAATCGGGACCCAACTGCCAGACGATCGAGCCATCGCGCGCGATAATGGCAATGATGCTCGTCTGCCGGCTGGAGATGATCACATTGTCGGGGTGGAAGCGCTCGTCGCCCGCATCATACCACTTGTTCGGCCCCAGATAGGTGGCCGAATTGATGTGGAACCAGTCGAAATTGTCGCGCGCGCCGCCGCGGCGGATGGCGTTGCGCTCCGCCACGTTGAAACCGAGCTCGTCGATATGGTCGCTGGCGCGCCAGTCCCACACGATTGCGCCATTGGCGTCGAGTTCGTAGATCCGGTCGTCTTCCAGCACGACATCGGCAATCGCTGCATCGCTCTTGTTGGCATGGGCAAGGATCAAGGTCCGCGCGCCGTCGAGGCCGGGCGTGAAATCGGGCGAGTAATATCCCGCAGGGAAACTCGAAAGCTGCCAGTCGTGGTGCTGGCGGGCGCTCCATTGTCTTTCTTCGGTTGTAACGGCATCAGCCCCTTCGCCTGTGGTCCGGCGGATGGTGATTTCCTCCGCGCGGTCGAATCGCCACAGCTCGTTGCCGTCGAAATCGCGTGCGATCAGCGCGGTGGTCTCCAGGTGGCCAGGGAAAGCTCCGTTCGATGCCAAAACGATACCGCCCGGCAGGATGCGGGCAGGTCCGCCGGCCGAGACGTTGTAATCGTCCCACTGCTTCACCACGCGGCCATTCATGTCGATGACCACCACGGCACGCGTGCCGAGGATGGACAGTACCGTATAGCCGCTGTCAGCCTGCTCCGGATCGTAGATCGTCGTGCCGGTAGGATAGACGCTGGGTGCGGCCGCCATTGGGGCCGCCAGGGCCAGAGACCCGATCGAAAAGACGCACGCGGCTACCCGCCGCAGCTTCCACTGCTTCATGATTTCCCCTCCATTACCATGCCCCCGGCGCCTCGCGGTGCCTCCTCAATGGGGGGAGCCTCCATCTTGTCGGCAAATCCGTGCCAGTGCAATCGACTTGACGAAGCAGGTGCGGCGGGCGAGGCAGGGCGCATGAACAGGACCGAGGATTTGTTGCGCCGCATTGCCGAGGCGCTGGAAGCGCAGGCACAGGCATCCGCAGTGGCGGACTGGCTTTCCGCGCCTGCCTATGTCTGGAACGGGACCGCGCACCCTGTTGGGCGCATCGAAGCGCCCGATCTCGCGCTCTTGCGCGGAATTGACCGACAGAAGCGCACCGTGACGTCAAATGTCGCAAGGCTGGCTGCGGGGCAGGCGGCGCATGACATGTTGCTGTGGGGGTCCCGCGGGATGGGCAAATCCGCGCTGGTTCGCGCTGCCGTGGCCGCCGCGCAAGGAGATGGCGGCGCGATCGCGCTGGTGCAGGTCACCACCGATGCGCTGACCGCGCTCACTGCGCTTTTCCAGCAGCTGGCGAAGGTCGAGCGCAACTTCCTCGTCTTTATCGACGATCTCGGCTTTGCCGAGGGCGACAGCGTCGGTCCGCGCCATTTGCGCAGCTGGCTCGACGGCGGGGTTGAGGCACGTCCCGCCAATGTGCGGCTGGCGGTGACCTCGAACCGCCGGGCGATCATTCCGCGCCACGGCAGCGAACAGGACGACCCGCTCAACCCGCGCGATGCGGTGGACGACACTCTCGCGCTGGCCGACCGTTTCGGGCTGTCGCTGGGCTTCCACGCCTGCTCGCAGGACGAGTTTCTCGATATCTTGCGCGGCTATGCGGCGGAATATGGCCTCGATCTGGACGAGGCAGAAGCGCTCGAATGGTCGAAGCGGCGCGGATCCCGCTCGGGCCGCACTGCATGGCATTTCATAACCGAACTGGCTGGACGCGCCGGCAAGTCGCTCGGGTAAGAAGTCTCAGAGGCCTCCCGGCATGGGGAGGTTCGCCGGCGGCTCCTCGAAGGCGCGCGACGGATCGCCGATCAGCTCGCGGCGGGGTGGTAGAGGTGCGCCCGTATTGCGCACCGGCGCTGCGGTCGGTTCGGCATTGGGATTGACCACGCGCCAGATCACATTGCCCGTGTCATCGCTCACCAGCAGCGCGCCGGTCCGGTCCCACGCTGTCCAGGTCGGACGCCCCCTGGTCTCCCCGTCGCCGGCCAGGAAGCTCTCGAGCACGGTTAGCGGTTTGCCTTGCGGGTTGCCGCGGGAGTCAAATTCAATGAAAACAACGTCATAGCCCACGCGTGGGTTGCGGTTCCACGATCCGTGGCGGGCCACGAAGGCGCCTTGTGCAAAACGCTCGCCCATGCGCGTGCCTTCCTGCGTGAACACGAGACCGAGCGGTGCGACGTGCGGGCCGAGCGCGAATTCGGGCGTTCTCGTATATTCGGTGAGGAATTGCGGCGCCGGCGCTTTCACGCGATTGTCGAAGACATCGTTGTAATAGACCCACGGCCAGCCGTAATTCACGCCCAGCGGGACATTGGTGAGGTAGTCGGGCACCAGGTCGGGGCCGAGCATGTCGCGCTCGTTCACCGTGGTCCAGAGTTCGTCGCGCCAGGGGTTCCAGTCGAGCCCGTTGGGATTGCGCAAGCCGCCGCCATAAATTCGTGCCTGCCCAGTCCGGAGGTTGAGCTCATGGATCGCCGCGCGCCCCTCTTCGATCTCCATCCCGCCTTCGCCGATGTTCGATGCCGATCCCACTGCGATGTAGAGGAGGTTTCCTTCCTCATTGAGCAGGATATTGCGCATCCAGTGGTTGCCGGCAGGCGGCAGGTCGGCGAGCTTCTCCGCCTCGCCCACGATCTGTGTATCGCCCAGCGCATAATCGAAGCGCAGCAGCGCATCATGGTTGGCGACGTAGAGGTTGCCATCGTGCCAGGCGACGCCAGAGGGAGAGTCGAGATCGTCACGCAGCACATGGCGCTCCTCGGCCACACCATCGGCATCGGCATCGCGCAGCAGCACGATCTGGTTGGGTGACGGCACGGCAGCGCCGGCCTCGCTGAACAGGAATCCGGCTACCAGATTGGTCAGCCATCCCCCGGCAATCGGCCGTTCGGGTGCATTGGTGAGCACGGCCAGCACATCGCCATTGGGCAATGTATAGAGGACACGTGGATGCTCGAGCCCTTCGGCGAAGCGATTGACCACCAAACCGTCGGCCGCCACGGGCAATTCGCCCTCCTGCCACCCGATCGGTGTGGAAACGCCCACCGTGGGCAGGAATTCCTCCTGCGGTTCCGCAAGGACGGGATCGGTGCCGCTGGTTTCTTCCAGAGAATACTGCGGCGCCGAGCCACGCGTCAGCCACCAGCCCAGTGCCACAAGCACCAGCAGGATGACAACAAGGGCGATAAGGATCTTTTTCACGATAGTCATGGCGCATGGAAATAGGGCCAAGCGGGCTTTGCGGCAAATGCTTTGGCGGCTAGAGCGATGATGATGTTCGATTTCCGCTTTTCCGAAGGGCTTTCGAAGCCGGAGCTCTATCGTGAGCTGCTTCGGGCGGCCGACGCCCTGACTGCAGGCGAATGCGACGGTGTGGCCAATATGGCCAATGTTGCCGCCTTGCTGTGGGAATTCCTTCCCGATGTGAACTGGACGGGCTTTTACCGCATGGTGGATGGCGAATTGGTGCTCGGGCCCTTTGCAGGAAGGCCTGCCTGCATCAGAATCCCTTTGACTTCAGGAGTTTGTGGTGCATGCGCTGCAAGCGGGACAAGCCAGCTGGTAGAAGACGTCCATGCTTTCCCAGGGCACATCGCCTGTGATGCGGAGACACGGTCGGAACTGGTCGTGCCGGTCAGGCGCGGCGGCGTAGTGATTGCCGTGATCGATCTGGATAGCCCCCTGCCCTCACGCTTCGATCTGGAGGACCAGGCGGGGATCGAGGAGCTGGCAGGGCTCCTTTCTGGCAGGATCTGACGCAGCCGCAGGTGTCAGGGGCGGCAAGCCTTGCTATCGCCAATGATCAACTTCGCTGATCAACTGCGCAAATTCGCGTGATTATTTGTGGCCGAAGTAGCGCGGCGCGACTTTTGGCACCCCGATCAGATGCCAGATCAGATTCCCCCGCCCGTCAGGCGCTGACAGATCAGGTCCAGCTGGTCGAGCGTGCGGTATTTGATCGTGACCGCGCCCGAACGCGGGTCTGCATCGGCGGCGATCTTGACCGGAAGGCCGAGAAATTCCTCCAGGTGGTTTTCGACAGCGGCAATGTCGGCATCCTGCGCCAGATCGCGCGGTTCGCGTGCCTTGCGCTGCTTCGCCCTGCCGCCGTCGAGGGAACGCGCCAGCTTTTCGACCTCGCGCACCGAAAGCCCTTTCGCAATCGCCTGTTCGGCCAGTTCAGCGGCATTTTCGCGGCCTACCAGCGCACGGGCATGGCCCATATCGAGCTTGCCGGTTTCCAGGTGGCCGAGCACGCTGTCCGGTAGAGTCAGCAGGCGCTGCAGATTGGCGACGTGGCTGCGCGACTTTTCGACCAGCCGGGCGATTTCCGCCTGCGTCATTTCCTCCAGATCGGCCAGACGCTGGTAAGCGCGGGCTTCCTCCACCGGGTTCAGATCTTCGCGCTGGATGTTCTCAATCAGCGCCAGTGCCATGACGTCACGATCGCCGAGTTCGCGAATTAGTGCCGGTATTTCATGGAGTTGCGCCCTTTGGGCCGCGCGCCAGCGGCGCTCGCCGGCAACCAGCTGGTAACGCCCGTTACCCAGGGGACGCACCACCACAGGCTGGATCACGCCGCGCGATGCGATGGAAGCGGCCAGCTCCTCCAGAGCGTCCTCTGCAAAATGGCGGCGGGGCTGGTCTGGATGGGGCTCTATCGCAGCCACCGGTAGATGCGCCAGTCCTTCGGAGCGTGTTTCGCTCGCTGAAGGGGAAATAACATGTTCCGTGCCGTGCAAGCGCCCTGAGGTAGATAGCGCCAAAGGCTCTTCACGGCGGGTTTCACCCATCAGCGCACCCAGCCCCCTGCCCAGTTTGCGGCGCTGTGCTGGTTTTTCCGGGGTTTCCTGAGTGCTCATGCTGCTACCTTCTCCTGCGGCAGGCGCCCGATCAATTCGCGCGCCAGCGCCATATAGGCACGACTTCCCGAGCAGGCATGATCGTACACCAGCGCCGGCAAACCATGGCTCGGTGCCTCGGACAGGCGCACATTGCGCGGGATTACGGACTCAAAGACAAGCTTGCCCAAGCATTCACGTACATCGTCGGCCACCTGGTCGGTCAGGCGGTTACGGCGGTCGAACATGGTCAGAACGATGCCGACAATGCCCAGATCTGCGTTGAAACGCTGCTGCACCTGCTCGACCGTCTGCAAAAGCTGGCTCAATCCCTCCAATGCAAAGAACTCGCACTGCAACGGGACCAGAAGCGTATCGGCTGCGCACAGCGCGTTGAGTGTCAGCAAGCCGAGAGAGGGCGGACAGTCGATAAAGCAGACATCGTGGCCGCGGTGGTTGGCCAAGGCATCGCGCAAACGGTTTGTGCGATCTTCCACACCCACAAGCTCCACCTCCGCCCCGCTGAGATCGACGGTGGCGGGCAACAGGTCGAGGCCGGGGATTTTCGAGGAGACGATGCAATCATCGAGGGGAATCTGGTCAACCAGCACATCGTAACTCGACATATCGCGGTGAGCCGCATCGAGACCGATCCCGGTCGAGGCATTGCCCTGCGGATCGAGGTCGATCAGCAACGTCCTCCACCCCGTTGCAGCCATAGCCGTTGCGATGTTGATCGCGGTGGTGGTCTTGCCCACACCGCCCTTCTGGTTGGCTATGGCGATGCAAATCATTGGACTGGAGGGCTCCCTGTGCCTTTGACGATTCCTGCTTCCGGATCGGTCTGTGAGTGTTCCACGTGGAACATTTTGCGCACCGATTCGGGTTGTTCAGACAATTCTTGACCTGCCGAACGCCCTTTGGGCAACAGCCAAGTCGTATCCTGTGTGGAAAAGCGCGCGGATAAGCTGAGGAGTTTACCAAGCGGAGCGAAGGCACGCGCGCAGATTACGCGCACAGGCATGGTTTCCACATTTTCCAGTCGTGCGCCATGAATATGGCAATTTTCCAGGCCGAAATGCGCCTTTACCTGCTCAAGCCAGGCCACACGACGCTTCCGCGATTCGACGAGATGGAAGGTCAGATCGGGCCTTGCGATCGCCAGCACCAGCCCCGGCATCCCCGCTCCGCTTCCCAGATCGAGCCAGGGTGATGTTTCACGTGGAACATGTGACAAGAGTTGAACGCTGTCCGCAATATGGCGCTGCCATACGAAATTGAGGCTGTTGGTGGAAATCAGGTTCTGCCGCTCGTTCTCCGCGACGAGCAACGGAATGAAGCGTTCGAGCCGCGCCATCGCCCCTTCATCGCAGATCCGGGTACAATAGGCCCGCGCTTCATCTTCATTACCGATCATTCCGCCACCTCCGTAACGCGCCGCCTCGCATAGACGAGCACCGCCGCAAGCGCCGCAGGCGTTATCCCGCGCACCCGGCCCGCTGCGGCAAGGTTGGCCGGCTTCGCAGTCGCCAACCTTTCAACCATTTCGTTCGAGAGGCCGGGTACATCGCCGTAGGAGAAATTATCGCCCAATCTCACCGCTTCACTTGCCCGCAAATCGCGCAATTCACTCTCCTGCCGCTCGAGATAGGGCGCATAGGCGGCATCTTCGGCCAACTCCTCCGCCAAGAGGCCAGCCGGATCGCATTTGTCTGGCAACCACGGGGCCAGGGAACCCATCGTAACTTGCGGAAATCTCAACCATTCGCGCAAGGAAAGGCGCCCGATATCCTGTTTGGCGGAAACACCATTGGCGGCCAGTTCGCCTGCGGAGACACTACGGTCCAACGCATCCTCCCATTGTGCCTTCGCCGCTTCACGCCGCTCGAACCAGCCTTGCCGCTCCTGCCCGACACATCCCACCTCCAGCGCAAGTGGGGTCAGGCGCGTTGTCGCATTGTTGGCGCGCAACCGCAGCCGGTACTCCGCCCTTGCGGTGAGCATGCGATAAGGCTCGCTCACCCCGTGCAGCGTGAGATCGTCGATCATTACCGCCATGTAGGAATTGGCACGGTCCAGCCGCACCGGATCACGCTCCAGCACGGCGCTGGCGGCCTGCAGCCCGGCCACGAGCCCCTGCGCCGCAGCCTCTTCATATCCGGTGGTTCCGTTGATCTGACCAGCGCAATAGAGGCCCGGCATGGCCTTCAGCTGCAAATCCGGCCCCAGAGCGCGCGGATCAATATGGTCGTACTCCACCGCATAGCCCGGAACCTCCATTTCGACCCGCTCAAGGCCATCCATCGTCCTGAGCATGGCGAGTTGCACATCGGTCGGCAACGAGGTGCTGATTCCGTTCGGATAGACCAGATGCGTGTCGAGCCCCTCGGGCTCCAGGAAGACCTGGTGACCATCGCGATCGGCAAAGCGGTGGATCTTGTCCTCGATCGAGGGGCAATAGCGCGGTCCTGCTGCACCGATGGCGCCGGTAAAGAGCGGAGAGCGATGGAGATTTTCCGCAATGATCGCGTGGCTGCGCGCATTTGTCCTTGTAATTGCGCAGAAAACTTGTGGATTCAGGCGTTTTGACGTCAGCGGCGACATGGTCCAGGGATCGCTGTCCGAAGCCTGCGCTTCGAGCCGCGCCCAGTCGATTGTCCGGCCATCGAGACGCGGCGGAGTGCCTGTCTTGAGGCGCGCCATGGGCAATTTCGCTTCGCGCAGCTGCTCCGCGAGAAGCTGCGCGGAGGATTCGCCGATCCTGCCACCGGTGAAGCGCTCCTCGCCGCGAAACAGCGTCCCGCCAAGGAAGGTTCCGGTGCACAGGATGACTGCCCGCGCCGGCAATTTGGTCCCATCGCCCAGAACGACGCCCGCAACACGCCCGCTATCGAACAGTAGTAGGCCGGCGGCCTCACCCTCGATCAGCTCCAGGCCCTCCTGACTCCTGACCGCACGCTGGATCGCGGTGCGGAAAAGCTTGCGGTCGGCCTGCACGCGCGGGCCCTGTACGGCGCTGCCCTTCGAGCGGTTGAGCATGCGGTAATGGATCGCGGCGGCATCAGCTGCCCGCCCGATCAAGCCGTCAAATGCATCGACTTCGCGCACCAGATGGCCCTTGCCCAACCCACCGATCGCAGGATTGCAGCTCATCGCCCCGATCATCTTGTTATCGAAGGAAATCAGCCCCGTACGCGCACCCATGCGTGCAGCCGCAGCGGCCGCTTCGCAGCCGGAATGTCCGCCGCCGATAACAAGGATGTCGAACGCACTCATTGCCTGTGCCGATAGAACCCGGCGCCGCGCAGGTCAAAGCCATCCTGCACGCCGGGCAATGTTCCACGTGAAACGCTATTTTCCGATGCAGAAACGCCCGAACAGTGCATCGAGCACGTCCTCGGTGGAAGTCCGGCCCAGCAAGGCATCAAAGGCGAGGCGCGCCTGACGCAATTGTTCCGCAATTAGGAGGGGATCAGTCGTGTCGCCCGCAGAGGCCAGTTCGTCTGCGGCCACTGACACCAGAGTGCGCTGACGCTGGTTGAGCGCCAGATCGCCCGGCTTTGGCAACTTGCCTGCCGCATGTTCTGCCAATCTGGTCTTCAATGAGGCAATACCCTCACCCGTCACTGCAGACAGGCGGAAGGCGGGGCTCTCCTTTACTGCGTGACCTTCCCGATCACATTGAGCCTCGATCTCCCAGGCACCCTCGGGCCCCAGCCCCTCCTCGCCCAACCACAGGACAAGATCGGCACGCGCAATTTCACCACGCGCGCGTTCGATCCCCATGGCCTCAACCTCGTCGCTGCCATGTTCGCGCAGGCCAGCCATGTCGATCAATGAGAAAGGTACGCCATTGATGGCGACCGGACGCACAAGAACATCGCGCGTGGTACCCGCAATTGCAGCCGTGATTGCTGCCTCATTTTCCAGCAATGCATTGAAAAGCATGGATTTTCCTGCGTTGGGAGGGCCTGCCAGAGCAACCCGGAAACCCTCCCGCAAAGGCTCGGATGAAGGGAGCGCCAAACTCGCCTGCAAGTCACCGGTCAATACCGTAAGTCCGCTGAAGAACGCCGCAGGCAACCCGCCAACATCGTCCTCCTCGTCAAAATCGAGAACCGCTTCGATCTGGGCAGACAGGTGCAGGAGCTCCTCCCGCCAACCCTCAACCTTGCGCGAGAGCAACCCCCCCGCACTGGCGATCGCAGCCCGCCTTTGCAATTCGGTTTCGGCGGAAAGAAGGTCCGCGAGACCTTCCGCCTCGGCTAGATCGATGCGCCCATTGGCAAAGGCGCGCCGGGTGTACTCCCCTGCCTGCGCCTTGCGAAGGCCCGGAATGGCCGCAAACGCGGCCTCGACTGCCGCGATCACTGCCCTGCCGCCGTGGAGATGGAACTCGGCGAGATCCTCGCCCGTTACGGAATTTGGAGCCGGAAACCACAACACCAGCCCGTCATCGAGGCGGATGCCTTCATTATTGCTCAGCCAGGCACGCACGGCCCTGCGCGGTGGCGGAATTTTACCGGCAAGCGCTTCAAGCGCCTTTCCCGCGCCAGGGCCTGTAACCCTGATAACAGCGATACCCGCCGGCGGAGCGCCGCTCGATAGGGCGAATATCGTTTCCATTCAGAATCTTAGTCGTCACTCTTGGGCTTGCCGGAAGATGAGCCGCCATGTTGCTTGCTGGCACTTTCCACAAAGGACTGGAACATCTTCAGGCCCATCTGCCCCATGGGCGCCAGCTGCTGCGCATATTCGCGCAACTGGTCCTTGTCGGACACGCCCTTCATCGCATTGGCAATGGCATCGACATAGACCGAATTGGCCTTTTCGACATCGGGCAACCCCATGAAACGCCGTGCTTCCTCGGGCGAGCAATCGATTTCGATATTCACTTTCATCCGTCTGGCCTTTCACTCGGGCGCGCACCGCAAGCAACGCGCGCCTCCAAGTGTCCTATATGAGCAAGACGGTGAGGGATTTCCAGTGGTGGCGAAGAAAAGGGGGCCGCGGCCCCCTCTCCCTTACTGGTTCATGGTGGCGAAGAAGTCCTCGTTGGTCTTGGAATCCTTCATCTTGTCGAGCAGGAATTCCATCGAATCCACCGTGCCCATCTGCATCAGGATACGGCGCAGCACCCACATCTTGGAGAGTTCTTCCTTGCCCACCAGCAACTCTTCCTTGCGCGTGCCGGACTTGCCGACATCAAGCGCCGGGAAGATGCGCTTGTCCGCAACCTTGCGGTCGAGAACGATTTCGGAGTTACCCGTGCCCTTGAATTCCTCGAAAATCACTTCGTCCATGCGGCTGCCGGTATCGATCAGCGCGGTGGCGATGATGGAAAGCGAACCGCCCTCCTCGATATTGCGCGCGGCACCGAAGAAGCGCTTCGGACGCTGCAGGGCATTGGCGTCGACACCGCCGGTCAGCACCTTGCCCGAACTCGGGACCACGGTGTTGTAGGCGCGGCCCAAGCGGGTGATCGAATCCAGCAGGATTACGACATCGCGCTTGTGCTCGACCAGACGCTTGGCCTTTTCAATAACCATTTCAGCAACTTGAACGTGGCGAGAGGCCGGTTCATCGAAGGTGGAGGAGATCACCTCACCTTTCACCGAACGCTGCATGTCGGTAACTTCTTCCGGACGCTCGTCGACCAGCAGCACGAGCAGGATGACGTCCGGATGGTTATCCGTGATCGCCTTGGCCATGTTCTGGAGCAGCACGGTCTTGCCGGTACGCGGCGGGGCGACGATCAGCGCGCGCTGGCCCTTGCCCTGCGGCGCAATCAGGTCAATCACGCGGGCCGACTTGTCCTTGACCGTCGGGTCCTTGGTATCGAGATTCAGCCGTTCGTCGGGATAGAGCGGCGTGAGGTTGTCGAAATTGGTCCGGTGACGCACAGCCTCAGGGTCATCGTAATTGACCTTCAGCAGCTTGGTGAGCGCGAAATAGCGTTCGCCATCCTTGGGTGCACGGATTTCGCCTTCCACCGTATCACCGGTGCGCAGGCCCCATTTGCGGACCTGGTTGGGCGACACATAGATATCGTCGGGACCGGCGAGATAGTTCGCCTCGGGTGAGCGCAGGAAGCCAAAGCCGTCCTGCAGCACCTCGATAGTGCCGATGCCGAGGATTTCCTCGCCATCTTCGGCAACTTCCTTGAGAATCGCGAACATCAGGTCCTGGCGGCGCATGGTGCTCGCGCCCTCGACCTCATATTCTTCCGCCATGGCAACCAGTTCTGCCGGCGTCCGTTGTTTGAGTTCTTTCAGATGCATTTCGGGTATTTCCATATTCAAGTTCTGGGTGCCGGCGGGCCGATGGGCTTGGAGAAAGCGGACCCGGTTGCTCAGATGGCGACCAATTGCCGGTTGGTAGAGGCGAATTATGCCTTTCGCGAGGAATCGTCAATTCGCTTTTGGTAAATCGAACACTCCGGCGGCCCGGTCAGAAAGGCCGGACCACCACCAGGATCACGATTAATGCCGCCGCAACGCCGGGCACTTCGTTGAACATGCGCAATTGCTTGCCGGTCAGCGAACGGACCCCGCGTGCTAACTTCTTGTGATAGGATGACAAATAACCGTGATAACCGCTCAGCAGCAGCACCAGCAGCAATTTGGCGTGGAACCAGCCCGTACCCCACAGATTGAGCGTGTAGGCCAGTGCCAGCCCCAGCACCCACACCACGGTGATCGAAGGCGTAAGAATGATCTTGAGCAGCTTGCGCTCGCGATCGAGCCAGATCGCCTCTTCTTCCGATCCCTCAACGGCTTCCTGATGATAGACGAAATAGCGCGGCAGCATGAACAAGCCCGCCATCCAGAAGATCACGAAAATGATGTGACCTGCCTTGAGCCACAGATAGATCATGGAGAGCACGTCCTGCATGGCAGATATCTAGGAGCTGGCACGGCGCAAGTCACCCCTCTACCCGCGCACCACATCCAGCAGGCGCTCGACATGGGCGATGGGCGTGGACTTGTCGATTCCGTGGCCAAGGTTGAAGACATGCGGACGGCCCTCGAAGGCGGCAAGCACTTCACGCGCCGCTGCATCGAGTTCCTCACCGCCCGAAATCAGCAATAGCGGGTCGAGATTGCCCTGCACGGGCATTCCGGACGGCAATTCACGGTGAATCCAGCGCGGATCGACCGTTTCATCGATTCCCACCGCATCCACGCCCGTTTCGCGCGCATAGGCGGGCAATTTGCCGCCCGCACCCTTGGGAAATCCGATAATCGGCGTTTCGGGGTGCAATTTGCGCACCGCGTCCACAATGCGCGTGGTCGGCTCCACCACCCAGCGCTCGAATTGCCGGGGTGAAAGGCTGCCTGCCCAGCTATCGAACAATTGCACCGCCTCTGCGCCCGCGGCGATCTGGCCGGAAAGATAGGTTATCGAGCTTTCGACAATGGCATCGATGATTGCACCGAAAGCTGCCGGATCGCGATAGGCCATCGCACGCGCCACATGGTGGTCCTTGCTGCCCTCTCCCGCCACCATATAGGTCGCCACGGTCCAGGGTGAGCCTGCAAAGCCCAGCATGGTCACCTCAGGGCCCAATTGCGCGCGCGTCAGGCGCACGGTCTCATAAACGGGATCGAAGTACTGTGGCGCTGCTTCCAAGGTATCCAGTGCCACATCGACCAGCCGGGGTGAAAGATGCGGGCCCTCACCAGCCAGGAATTGCAGGTCCTGACCCAGTGCATGCGGCACGATAAGGATATCGGAAAAGAGGATCGCCCCGTCGAAACCGAAGCGGCGGATCGGTTGGAGCGTGATCTCGGCAGCCGCCTCGCTGTCGTAGACCAGTTCGAGGAAGCCGCCTTTCTCTGCCCGCAAGGCCCGGTATTCGGGAAGGTATCGCCCTGCCTGGCGCATGAGCCAGACCGGGCGCCTTTCGGCCACTTTACCGCGCAATGTATCAAGGAGAGGTCCGGGCATCGAAGGGTCCAAACAATAAAATATTTTTATATATAATAGGATGTAGGACTCTGTTGGTCCTGTGGATTTCGGGGATTGCGCGCCCTTGCCCGATTTCTCCCGCAATGAACAGGGGTTCCGGCACTTGCGAATCCGAGCATTCGCGTCGTCAAGCGGAACATCTCCCCATTATCCCCAGCCTGTCGAAAGTATTGCCAGCCTGTCCAGAAAGCTCCGGCTGAATCGGCCGGTAGTGGGGGTGGAATTGCATCCCATGCTTGTCCGCCGTTCCCTCCCGTGGTTTATGCGTGGGTTTGTCCACATGGCCCGTTTGCACCTTCACCTTCTATCGGATTCGACCGGCGAAACGCTCGAGATGATCGCCAAGGCGGCGCTCGCCCAGTTCGACGATCCCGATGTCACGCGCCATTTCTGGCCGATGGTCCGTTCACGCCAGCATCTCGACAGGATTTTCGAAGAGTTCAAGGCCAATCCGGGACTTGTGCTCTTCACCCTCGCCAATCCGGAGACGCGCGCCAGACTGGAGGAGCGCTGCCGGGCGCTGGGCCTGCCGCATGTCGCCGCGCTGGATTCCGTGACCCATGCGCTGGAGGACAGGCTGGGCCAGGCCGCGCATGAGCGCCCCGGCGCCCGGCACGTCATGGACGAGGCCTATTTCAACCGTGTCGATGCCATCCAGTTCACCATCGCGCACGATGACGGGATCGGCTGGGAAAACTGGGAAGAGGCGGATATCCTGCTTGCCGGCGTATCCCGGACCTCGAAGACGCCAACCAGCATCTATCTCGCCAATCGCGGGTTCAAGGTCGCCAATATTCCGCTGGTGATCGAAAGTCCGCCGCCGTCATCGCTGTTCGGACTGCGCCATCCGATGGTGGTAGGCCTCACCACCGCGCCCAAACGCCTGATCCAGATCCGCCGGAACCGCCTGTTGTCGCTGAACGAGAAGGCGGAGACATCCTATGTCGATGAGGAACGCGTCGAAAAGGAAGTGGCCTTCGCCCGCCGCATGTTTGCCGATAATGGCTGGGCGGTGATCGATGTGACGCGCCGATCGATCGAGGAAACGGCTGCTGCGGTGATCAAGCTGCACCAGGAACGTGCCGCGCGCGATCACCCGCCGCAAACAGGCCCCAAGCCGATATGATCGTGCTCGCGTCCAAATCCACCTCTCGCAAGGCCATGCTCGCCGATGCCGGTGTAGAATTCGAGGCGCTGAGCGCCGATGTCGATGAGCGGTCGATTGAAGAATCGCTGGGAGCTGCGCCAGCGTCGGAGATCGCGCTCGCGCTGGCAAAGGCAAAAGCTCTGGCGATTCCGGCGGAGGACCGGCTGGTTCTGGGCAGCGATTCGCTGGTGGTTGTCGATGGCCGGCGTTTCGACAAGCCGAGCGACCGGGACAATGCGGCCGAACATTTGCGCTTCTTTTCCGGGAAGGAAATACACCTCCATTCGGCAGCCGCCCTTGCGCGCGGTGGCGAGGTTGTCTGGAGTCATACGGAAGTGGCGCAATTGCATGTCCGCGAACTATCGGAGCAGTTCATCGAGGCCTATCTCGATGCGGAATGGCCCGAAGTGGGCTATTGTGTGGGTGTCTTCCGGATAGAGGCGTTGGGCGTGCAATTGTTCGACAAGATTGAAGGCGGGCATTTCACCGTTCTGGGCATGCCCCTGCTCGCGGTACTTGGAGCATTGCGTGACCATGGGGAGCTTGCCCGATGAGCACACCATACGCTGAAGTGATCGGTGATCCGATCAAGCAATCGAAATCGCCGGCGATCCACAAGTACTGGATCGGCAAACTGGGTATCGATGCGGACTATCGCGCCTGTCACGTAACGGCAGAAGGCCTTGCCGATTATCTCGCCAGCCGCCGCGAAGATCCCGACTGGCGCGGCTGCAATGTCACCATGCCGCACAAGCAGGCGGTGATCCCTTTGCTCGACAGGCTGGAACTCGGTGCCGAGATGGTCGGCGCGGTCAATACCATAACCCGCCGCCACAATGGCGCGCTGATCGGGACAAACACCGATGTGGCCGGCTTTCTCGAACCCCTGCAGGACCGGTTGAAGCAGCAGCACTATTTCCGCATGGCGCGCGTGCTGGGAACAGGCGGCGCGGCGCGGGCCATCGTTGCGGCGCTGGCCGAACAGGGGATCTCCATTGTGCTTGCCGGGCGCAACCCGGCCAAGGCGCAGGCCATCCTTGACCAAATCGACCCTGAAGGCGAGCACCATGCGGTTGATATCGCGCATTTTGCCGAACCGACAGATTTCGCCTTCGATGATCGCGAGGGCTGCTTCGACCTGGTCGTCAATGCCAGCCCGCTGGGAATGGCGGGCCAGCCCCCCCTTACCCTCGATATTAGCCATATACCGCCCGGAAGCGTGGTCTATGATATCGTCACCCACCCGCTCGATACGCCGCTGCTCAAGGCAGCGCGTGAGGCGGGGTTCGAAACTCTCGACGGGCTCAACATGCTGATCGGCCAGGCGGCCTTCGCGTTCGAAAAGTTCTTCGGCATTGCGCCGCCGCGCGATGATGGCGATGCCGGGCTGCGCGCGATCCTCACCACATGAACAAACCGCTCGTCCTTGGCCTCACCGGTTCGATCGGCATGGGTAAAAGCACGGTGGCGGCCATGTTTGCAGACAATGGCGTGCCTGTGTTCGATGCCGATGCCGAAGTGCGCCGCATGCAAGGGCCGGACGGCGCTCTGCTGTCCGCCATTGAAGAGGCTTTTCCGGGGTCAACCGGGCCTGAAGGAGTTAAGCGCAAGGAACTGGGCGCCATCGTCTTCAATGATCCCGATGCGCTTGCCCGGCTGGAGGCGATCATCCACCCGGCAGTGCGCGCGGCGCGCGCGCAATTCCTGGCCGATCATGCCGGTGCGCCGCTGGTGCTCTTCGATATTCCGCTGCTGTTCGAAAAGACCGATGTGGACGATGTCGACCGGATCGTGGTTGTTTCAGCGCCTTCCGATGTCCAGCGCGAACGGGTACTTTCCCGTCCCGACATGACTGCGGAGAAATTCGACCGGATTCTGGCGCTGCAATTGCCCGATGCGGAAAAACGCGCGCGGGCAGACTTCGTGATCGACACGGGCTGCTCGCTCGAGGAAACGGCACGCTCCGTCGCGGCATTGGTGCAGAATCTCACAAGCCAGTTGCACTGAGGCCGAACTCGCACGATAGTCAGTTCATGCGCGAGATCGTTTTCGACACGGAAACCACCGGTCTTGATCCCCATTCGGGTGACCGGCTGGTCGAAATCGGCTGCATCGAGATGGTTAACCGCGTGGCGACGGGCAAAAGCTATCACGCATATTTCAACCCGGAACGCGATATGCCGATCGAAGCCGAGCAGGTGCACGGCCTGTCTGCCGCCTTCCTTTCGGACAAGCCGCTATTCAGGGACAGGGTGAGCGAGCTGCTTGCGTTTCTGGGCGATGCGCCTCTTGTTGCGCATAACGCGCAGTTCGATTTCGGTTTCCTCAATCGGGAGCTGGCCACCTGCGGCCACGCCGAGGTGGCTCTGGACAGGATGGTGGATACGCTGGCCATCGCGCGCCGCCGCCATCCCGGCGCCAAACATTCGCTCGATGCCTTGTGCACGCGCTATGGCGTGGATCGCAGCCACCGCGTGAAGCATGGCGCACTGCTCGATGCCGAGCTGCTGGCGCAGGTCTATGTCGAATTGACCGGCGGACGGCAGATCGGCCTCGAACTGGCGGCAGAGGTGGAGGAGGTGACGGTGGAGACCCGCAGTTTCCGGCCCCGCACTGGTGAATTCCGCCCCCCTCGCCCGCATTCCGCGAGTGCAGGAGAGTTGGCCCGGCACAAGGAGTTTCTGGAAACGCTCGATTCACCACTTTGGCATAATTGAGTCCAAATTCGGGCTTATGTAGTAAGATTATTTCGACTGAAGGAGTTCCCCTTATATGGATATTCGCGTTTCCGGCCATCAGATGGATACAGGTGCCGCACTGCAGGAGCATGTGTCGGAGCGGCTCGATGCCATCGTGGACAAGCATTTCAGCCGGGCGCTTTCATCTTCGGTCACCTTCGGGAAAGCCCCCACCCACGCCTATGACTGCAATATCGTGCTGCACGTGAATCACGGCCTGATCCTGAAAAGTCACGGCGACGCGCATGATGTGCACCAGGCTTTCGATCAGGCTGCCGAAAAGATCGAGAAGCAGCTGCGCCGCTACAAACGCCGCCTGAAGGACCGGCACGAGCAGACAGCCCACGCCATCAGGGAAGAGGAAGCAGCCTATACGGTCTTCGCGCCCGAAGAACCCGAAGTCGAGGAACTTCCCGAAGAGGCGGCACCGATCATCGCCGAAATGCGTGTCGATATTCCCGAAGTCAGCGTTTCAGACGCGGTGATGCTGCTTGACCTGCGACACACCAACGCGCTGTTTTTCAAAAATGCTGGAACCGGGCGACATAATATGGTCTATCGCCGCAACGACGGCTCGATCGGATGGGTTGAGCCGTCCTGAGAGCGGAATCTTGGAGAGGGTTTCGCGACGACGTTAACCGCATGGTTCACATGATTTCTTGCGAGATTTCAACGCCTCGCGTCGAAACTGGATGTTTCCACGAAGTTTGATACCAGATTGTTATGGACCTACAATTTTCGATGAAGCCTGATTCGGTGGCGATTATCGACGCCGGAAGCAAGCAGGAGATTCTCGAGCATCTGAGCTCGATTTTCGCCCGGACTTGGGGTCTCGATGCGGATGTCGTTCTCGAATATCTCGACGAGCGCGAGAAGCTGGGCAGCACGGGCTTTGGCCGCGGCGTTGCGATACCGCATGCCCGCGTTCCGGGCATCTCGCGCCCCGTAGCGGCGTTGCTCAAGCTGAATCATCCCGCCGATTTCAAGGCTGCGGACGGATTGCCGGTCGATCTGGTGTTCGGGCTGCTTTCGCCGGAAAACAGCGGCGTGGGCCACTTGCATGCACTTGCTGCCATTTCTCGCCTGGTGCGTGACGAGCATATCCACGATGCGCTGAGCGATGCACCGGATGAGGAGGCCATTTATGGCCTCTTGACCAATGTCTCGGACCGGAACGTCGCCTGATCGCGGCGAAAGCGGGGCCCGGGCCCATTTCCACGCGCTGGAGGCACTCTATGCCTCGGCGCCGATCAACAACCTCTTTGCCTCCCGCCTCGAGATAGTCGGCGAAGGCCGCTCGCAAATCACCTTCCAGGTAGACGAGAGCCTGCATCATGCAGCCGGAGCCGCGCATGGCACCATCTATTTCAAGATGCTCGATGATGCGGCCTTCTATGCGGCCAATTCACTCGTTTCCGACCGGTTCCTGCTGACCACGGGCTTCAA
This sequence comes from Erythrobacter sp., assembly GCA_024642335.1. Classification (GTDB taxonomy): domain Bacteria; phylum Pseudomonadota; class Alphaproteobacteria; order Sphingomonadales; family Sphingomonadaceae; genus Alteraurantiacibacter. The sequence continues at coordinate 31,837 of JAHEBH010000003.1, read as the reverse complement.
CCTGCATTTCACCAAGCCGATAAGGACGGGGCAGGTCATTGCACACGGGCGCTGGGTCAGCGGAAAACGCCGCGTTTTTGTGGCCGAAGCAAGCCTTGTGGATGACGAGGGCGACGAGATCGGCCGTGGTACCGGCACCTTCATGCGTTCGCACATCGCGCTTTCGGGCTTGCCCGGTTACCGGGTCCGCGGCTGAATCCGGTGGATGATCGCCTGCCAGCCCACGTGGAGGTCAGCGCGCTCATTCGCGCTGTCGATGCCCAGGGCGGCTTCGGCATGGTTATCAAGAAAGGTGAACGCGACGCGGGCACTTTGCTAATAATATGTTGCGAAAACGGCACAAACTTGCGTGCTTTCGAACGAATGCCGCAGCTGGACGGCACCAGGAAATGGGCCCTCTCGAAAGCAGAAGACCCTGAAAACAAACAGGACTTTGTGGAATATTGTGAAAGGCGCAAGCGCCAGGATCATGACCTCTGGATTGTCGAGCTGGATGCGGCGAATGCGGAGCAATTGCTGAAGGACTGACACTTCACCGGTTGACACCTTGGCCGCCACCGCTATCTGGCCGGCGACTTTCATAGCGCTGCCTGTTCGCGCTTTGGCAATTACGCCAGACCGGACAGTGTGCAGTCGGGGAGCAACCGGCAGGTCCTTTTTGGATTGATCGCGGAAATCGGGCAGAATTTCGCCCCGTGATCCTGGCCTGCGACGGGTTTCTCACCGCACTGAGTTAAGTATTTCATGGTTCGCAAGACCACGCGCGTCGGGGCGATTGCCTCGGCCACACTCCTGTTTGCAACGCTTCTCGGCACCGGCCTGTCCGGCGCTACCGCCCAGGACCAGGCAGAGCCGGAAGGGCTCGCAACGGTCGATACAGAAATTTCCGCTTCCGACGAGGCGCCTGTGCAGCAGATCCGCTTTGTATCTGCGCCGGTTGTGCAGCCTGTCGAAGCTGCTGAAACCGACGATGCTGCCTCACTGCAGCAGCTCGTTTCCACCATGGCGCTGGAAGACAATATGTCGGACGAGATGCGCTGCCTTGCGCAGGCGGTCTATTTTGAATCGCGCGGCGAACCGCTCGATGGCCAGCTGGCTGTGGCACGTGTGGTCATCAACCGCACCGAATCAAGCCAGTTCCCCGATGACTACTGCTCTGTCGTCACCCAGCGTGCGCAGTTCAGCTTCGTTCGCGGCGGCACTATTCCCGATCCCAACACCTCGACTGCGGCCTGGCGGCGCGCCAAGGCGATTGCGCGGATCGCGCATCAGGACATGTGGGACAGCGATGCGGAAGATGCGCTCTATTTTCACGCCAGCCATGTGAGCCCACGCTGGGCGCGCACCAAGATTGCCCGCGCACGGATCGACAGCCACGTCTTCTATCGTTGAGATCATTTGAGTTCCGTCCGCGCATCCGCGTGGACGGTCCTCGGTGCTGTTCCCTCCCCCTGAAACAGGTTCAGGGTTCGGGGCACCTGCGGGCGGCCGGTCGGCCTTGCGGTCACTTCGTGACCGAAAAGCCGCAATCCTATCGGTCCGCCATTTCCACCCATACAGGCGTATGGTCGCTGGCCTTTTCGCGCCCGCGATATTCCTTGTCCACGCCTGCAGCGCGCAGCCGGTCCGCACATTGCGGTGACAGCAGCATGTGATCGATGCGGAAGCCGTGGTCGCGCTGCCATGCGCCGGCCTGGTAATCCCAATAGGTCCATACGCCGCCGCGCGGGTTGAGCACGTCGAGCGCATCGGTCCAGCCATCGTTGAGCATGCGGCGATAAGCGTCGCGCGATTCGGGCTGCATCAGCGCGTCGTCTTCCATCGCCTTCACCGCCCAGACGTCCTTGTCTTCGGGGATGACATTGAAGTCGCCCAGCACAACGGCAGCTATCTCTGCCTGCAGATGGGCGAGACAGCGTGCGCGCAGGCGTTCCATCCAGGCGAGCTTGTAATCGAACCTCGGTCCCGGCTGCGGATTGCCGTTGGGAAGATAGAGGTTGCAGATGCGCACGCCATTGACCTCGGCCTCGAGGTAGCGCGCCTGTTCGTCGCTCTCGTCGCCGGGCAGGCCGCGCTGCCTTTCTTCGGGCTTTACCCCGTCCGCAAGAATGGCAACGCCATTGAAGCTCTTCTGCCCGTGCCAGATGGCGTGATAGCCGATTTTTTCGAACTCCTCAGCCGGGAAGTTCTCGTCCATGCACTTGATTTCCTGCAGGCAGGCGACGCTGGGGCGGCGTTCTTCCAGCCATTCGAGCAGGCGCGGCAGGCGCGCCTTGATACCGTTGATGTTGAAGCTGGCTATGCGCAATTTTCGTCCGCCTTTGAGCGGACTTTAGATGCCGAAACTGGAACCGCAACCGCAACCGGCTGCCGCTTGCGGATTTTCGACGCGAAATGCCGCTCCGCCCAGCGATTCCACGAAATCCACAGTGCTCCCGGAAACCAGATCAAGGCTTACAGGATCGACCGCGAGCCGGACACCATCGGTCTCGCTCACGCAGTCGTCCGCTGCGAGCACTTCTTCCAGATCGAACTTGTACTGGAAGCCGGAGCAGCCGCCGCCTTCCACCGATAGCCGCAGGATTGCAGGCTTGCCCTGCTTCTGTGCGATCAGCCCCACGCGCTCGGCGGCAGCTTTGGTCAATGTCAGTGCGTCAGCCATGGCTTCGATGTAGTGTGCGCAAGGCCCCGGCTCAAGCCATAGCGATATAATCGCGCATCTGCTCTGCCTCTGCCTCCACCTGCTCGATGCGATATTTGACCAGATCGCCGATCGAAATGAAGGCAATCATCTCCCCGTCCTGCACTACTGGCAGGTGGCGCACGCGGCGTGTCGTCATCAGCGCAAGCGCGCTCATGACGTCGACCGAGGGCTCGATCGTGATTGGGGGGGTGGTCATGACTTCGCTGACCGGGCGGTGCAGGACAACATCGCCTTCACGTGCAACGCTGTGCAGCAAGTCACGTTCGGAAAAGATTCCCGCCACTTTTCCATGCTCGACAACAGGCAGGGCGCCAATCCGCCTTTGCGACATCAGCGAGGCTGCCATGCGCACACTATCATGCGGTGAACACTGGATAATTCCAGAACTGCGACCTTGTATGACACGGGCTATCGACATCCGAGTTCTCCTTTTCCCCAAGCCAATATGGCATGACTTTCCGAGTCCGGCAAAATCGGCACCTATGCTGCATTGCGTCACGGCGTATGTGCGGGCATGAGGCAGCACATGAAGAGAGGTTCACCCCTGGACGATCCGCATGCGGCCGCGCATGCCTGGGCACGCTATCGCCGGCTGATGCGCTATATGTTCGGCGTCACCACGGCTGTGGTGATCATTGCGCTGGCGCTGCTGTACAAGCAGGTAGGCATGGTGTCGGTGCATTTCTTCATCGCCACTGCGCTGGGCATCGGTTTTGCCATGTTGTTGATGAGCGCGCTGATGGGCCTTGTGTTCCTTTCCGCCGGAACAGGGCATGACGAGGCGGTCGAAGATCCGCTCGACGACGAGCGCTAGCTCCTAGCTTTCGGGACTGCGGAGGCGGAATTCCTCCACCGCTTCACCGCCGATCAGGTGCTGCTGGATGATTCGTTCGAGCACCTCTTCGGTGCACGAATGGTACCAGACCCGGTCGGGCCAGACGACGGCGATCGGGCCTGCCGCGCAAATCTGCAGGCAATCGGCCTTGCTGCGCTGGATGCCACCTTTTCCAGCGAGGCCCAGCTCTTTCAGCCGCCGTTTCAGATAGTTCCAGCTGCGTTCACCGACGTCACGGCTGCAGCATTGCTGCTTTTCGGACATGGCACAAAGGAAGATATGGCGCGTGATCGTCTCCCCGCCGATCGCCTCCAACGCGAGGGAGGCCTTGCGCAGGCTGGCGGGTGTCAGCGCTTCTTGCCCGCGATACGGGCAATCTCGGCCTTGACCAGCCGCTCGACGATTTCGGGCAGATGCGCGTCGAGCCATTGCGCCATCATCGGGCGCAGCATCTCGCGCACCAGACCTTCGAGCGAGGTTTCGCCAGAGCGCACGATCTGCGGCGAGGCCGGCGGTTCGGCGAGCATGGCGAGCGCAGCCAGCGACTGGCGCATGGCATCGGCGGCTTGCGCGTTGGTGAGGGCCTCGGACGCTTCCTCATCCAAGTCATGCACCACCTCACCGGCAACTTCGGTGGCAATCATGCTGAGGTCCAGCACATCGTCATCCCTGGTGGCGGGCTGGGCCACAATGCCATCGGTTTCGCGGCGACGGCGCTCCGCCTGCGCGGCTTCGCGATTGTCGCGCGCGATCACTTTCTTGATCGAATCGAGAATTTCCTCAACCGAGGGTTCGCCTTCCTGCCGCATGAGTCCCCGCCTAGTCCTGAACTTGCGAAACTTCGCCATCCTGCGCCGGGATGTCAACGGTGCGCGTGGAGGTGGCGACAGGATCTGGGTCACTTTGCCAATCGATCAATACGTCGCGCGCACGTTCGTAATTCGCCACCGGATCATAGAGCGGAACTTCGGCATCGAGCCCCAGATCGCGGGCCTCGGCGCGTCCCATTGCGGCAAGCAGGGAGAAACCCGCGACATATTCGTTGCGCTGCGCACTGACGAGCTGCACGCGGGCGGCGAGCAATTCCTGTTCCGCGTTCAAGACGTCGAGGATCTGGCGGTTGCCGATCGAATTCTCCGCGCGGACGCCCTCAAGGCTCAATTCCGCTGCGTCGACTGCGGCCTGCGTGGAGACGATGATGGCGCGGGCGGCGCGCCAGCTCGAGAAAGAGGCGCGGACCTGCGCAATCACGCTGCGTTCGGTGGCGATGGCCTGTTCCAGTGCGGCAGAGGATTGCGCTTGCGCCTGGCGTTGCTGCGCCGCGATCCGGCCGCCCTGGAAAATGGGCAATGACAGGCGCAGCCCTGCTTGCGCGGTGGTGCTGACCTGGTTCGCCGTACCAGTGCCCGGGATGGAGCCGAGCGTACCGAGGAAATTCTGGTAGCCCCCGGTTGCGAAGGCATCCAGCCGCGGAAGCCGCCCTGCGCCCGCCACCTCGATATCGAAACCCGATGCAATGGCCCGTTCGCGCGCTGCGATGAGGTCAGGATTGTGCTCCAGTGCCTGATTCACCGCGTCATCCGCGCTTTCGGGCAATCCGGGGAGCGGGGGCGGGGCCTGAAGGTCGGTGGGAGCGGCGCCCACCAGCGCGATATAATTTTCGCGTGCGTTGGCGAGGTTGGCCTGCGCGCTCTGGAGATCGCTGCGGGCAAGTGCGAGGCGGCTTTCCGATTGCGCGACGTCGGTACGGGTCAATTCGCCGATTTCGAACCGGTCGCTCGTGGCTTCAAGGTTTACGGCCAGTACATCGACATTGTTGGCCGAAAGCGAGACCACCGCCTCGTTGCGGATGACATCCATATAGGCGGCCACAACCTGCGCAAAGATGGCGCTTTCGGTGCCGCGAAGGTCTGCGCGGCCCGCATCCACCCGGGTCTTCGCGGCGCGAAGGCCATTGGCGACGCTGCCGCCCGAATAGATCGGCACGCTCAGGTCTAGATTGGCCGAAAGCGAGCGTTCGGGCGAAATGAAGCTGGTTCCGCTGCTCTTCAGGAATTCGGTAAGACTGGCGGACGAGCTGAGCGAGGGCAGACCGCCGGCACGCTGGATCGGCACGCTTTCGTCCTGCGCACGTTGCTGTGCACGCGCGGCTTCCAGCTGCGGGTTGGAAGTATAGGCCTGTACCAGCGCGCCCCTCAGCGTCTCCGCTGAAAGCGGCGCGGCGCACAGGCACATCCCTGCAAGCAGAACTGCCTTCAGCGCTGGTGGCCGCACGATCAGAAGCTCCAGGCTTTGGGTCTGTCGAAAGCGGGCAGGCGCGGAATGCCGATATCGAAAGCGGGCATCAATGCTACCTCCTTGCCCGCCTTCCGGCCCACCGCGATGCGGGTAATGCCATTGTCGGCAAGCCCGGTGACCAGGCGGCCATCATCGGCCAGCAATTTTGCCAGCGCTTCGGGAATATGTTCCACCGCGCCATCGATGACGATCAGGTCTGCCTTCTTGCTCCCGCGCTTGGCATCAACAGCCTCTTGCGGTGTCAGCACTTTCAGCGAGGCAACCAGTGGGCGCAGCAGTTCGGCCATGTAGCCACTGCCGCCATCGACCAGGATTGCATCGTCGTCTGCCTTCGGCGCAGCTTCCTGCAACAGCATGCCTTGCGCCAGGGGCGAGGCGAGGAACTTGCCATCACCCAGCGGGATGGCGCGGTCCATATAGGCCACCGCCTTGCTGGCTTCGGGCACGAAGTCTTCGCGCGCCACCGCGCCCATGCGCGCAACAACCGCACTCGCGGTGACGCCGCTGGTCCGCAGCTGGCTGTCGATCATGGCCCTGCGGGCGGAAGCGGAACCGGTGTCTTTTACGGGGGAATCGAGAAGGGTCACTGTATCTTGTCTCTCGTCACTCTTGCCGAGGCGAGCCTTAGGCGTATGAGGGCGCAAGGCCAAGGCTTTTGGCCAGCGTGGATTTCATCCATAGCAATCACAACGGCCAAGGCGTGTCGAAAATTGTATCAGCAGGAGGTAGGTTTCGATGAACGACGTCACGATCATTCGCGAGGAGGACCTCATCGAAAGCGTGGCCGATGCGCTGCAATACATCTCCTATTACCACCCGATGGACTACATCAAGGCCTTGGGCAAAGCCTATGAGGCCGAATTGGGCCCGGCGGCCAAGGATGCGATTGCCCAGATCCTGACCAACAGCCGCATGTGCGCAGAAGGGCACCGGCCGATCTGCCAGGACACCGGCATCGTCAACGTCTTCGTCAAATGGGGTCAGGATTGCCGGCTCAATTCGAAGAGTAGCCTGCAGGATGTCGTCGACGAGGGTGTTCGCCGCGCCTACAATCACCCGGATAACAAGCTGCGCGCCTCGATCCTGGCGGACCCGGCCTTCACCCGCCGCAATACGCGCGACAACACGCCCTGCGTGCTATCGGTGGAGATGGTGCCCGGGAATACTGTTTCGGTCGATGTCGCGGCAAAGGGCGGGGGCAGCGAGAACAAGAGCAAGTTCAAGATGATGAACCCCAGCGACAACATCGTCGACTGGGTGATCGAACAGATTCCCTCGATGGGCGCAGGCTGGTGTCCTCCCGGCATGCTGGGCATCGGCATTGGCGGCACGGCGGAACATTGCCTCAAGCTCGCCAAGCAAAGCCTGATGGAGCCGATCGACATGGCCCAGCTCAAGGCACGCGGGCCGCAGAACGATATCGAGAAACTGCGGATCGAGATATTCGATGCGGTCAATGCCCAGGGCGTGGGCGCGCAGGGGCTGGGCGGCCTGTCGACCATTCTCGATGTGAAGATTCTTGATTGGCCCTGTCATGCCGCGGGCAAGCCGGTGGGCATGATTCCCAATTGTGCCGCCACGCGCCATGCGCATTTCACCCTCGACGGGTCGGGTCCCGCTTATCTCGACCCGCCCGATCTCGATGAATGGCCCGATGTCCATTGGGAGCCCGACGCCGAGGCGAAGAAGGTCGATCTGGACAATCTGACGCAGGAAGAAGTGGCCAGCTGGCAACACGGCGACCGCCTATTGCTCAACGGCAAGATGCTCACCGGGCGCGATGCGGCGCACAAGCGCATCCAGGACATGCTGGCGAAGGGCGAGGAACTGCCCGTCAGTTTCAGGGGCCGCGCAATTTACTATGTCGGCCCGGTCGATCCGGTGATGGGTGAGGTGGTTGGCCCCGCCGGTCCCACCACGGCTACTCGAATGGACAAGTTTACCGAGATGATGCTGGGCCAGGGCCTGCTTGCCATGATCGGCAAGGCCGAGCGCGGCGCCGATGCAACGGAGGTAATCAGCCGCTTCAAGGTCGCCTATCTGATGGCGACGGGCGGCGCGGCCTATCTGGTGGCGAGGGCGATCAAGGAATCGCGCGTCGTCGCTTTTGAAGACCTCGGCATGGAAGCGATCTACGAATTCACCGTCAAGGATATGCCCGTCACCGTGGCGGTCGATTCGCGCGGCAATAATGTCCACACGCTGGCCCCGCTGCACTGGAAGGACCGGATCGCCAGGGAAGGCCTCCTGCCCGTCAGGTGATCGACCAAGGACCGAGTCTGTCCGACAGGAATGCGTCAAGGGGCTGGTATTCCCCTGCCTTGCAGGGGTAAATGCGCCCGATGGACAGGGAAGAACCTGAAAGCCTGGTCGCGCGCGTCCCCTTCAGCACGGTGCTGGCATCGATTGCCGGCCTGTGGGCGACCTATCTCGTACTGATGACGCTGCGGGCAGAACTGCTCGGGTTGGAGTTCGCGAATGAAATGCTCGGGCTGCGCGTTATCGCCAGCGTTCTGGGCATTGTCATCACGCTCGCACTGTGGGTGATTTTGCGAGCCTTCGACACCAGGCCCTTGTGGCTCAAGATTTCTGCTGCCTTGCTGGTTGCGGTTCCAGCAGCCTTCCTCAGCGCACAGGCCAATAGTATCGTCTTTGCCGACATGCAGGCGGCCATGGACGAAAAGGTGCTGGAGGAGTTCGCCGACAGTCGCGGCATCCCGAGCGAGAAGATTGACGGCTCGCTGCTCGCCGATCTCACGAAATTTGTCAGTGCAGGCACGCGAGAACAGATTATCGAGACGGCAATCAGCCGCTATTTCATGTTGCTGGCCTGGTGCGCGCTCTATTTGGCCCTCCTGACCGGTGAAAAGGCGCGCGCGGCAGAGCGCAGGGAGGGGGCCTATCGCCGCGCCGCCAAGGCCGCCGAATTGCGCAGCCTGCGCTACCAGGTGAACCCGCACTTCCTCTTCAACACGCTCAATTCGCTGTCGGCGCAGGTCCTGACGGGGAAAACCGCCGAGGCAGAGCGCATGATCCAGCTGATCAGCCGCTTCTATCGCCGCAGCCTGGCGGACGATCCCACCTCGGACGTGACGCTGGGTGAAGAAATCGCGCTGCAAAAACTCTATCTCGATATCGAGGCGGTGCGCTTTCCCCTGCGGCTGGTGGCGAATTACCAGATTCCTCCGATGCTGGAGGATTGCCTGATTCCGGGGATGATCCTGCAGCCGCTGGTCGAAAACTCGGTCAAGCATGCTGTCGCGCCATCAACCGGCAAGGTGACGATTACGCTTTCTGCCCGGGAGGAATATGGCCGGCTGGTGGTGAGCGTATCTGACAATGGCGCAGGCGCGGGCGATATAGGAAGCACAAGGCACGGCTTCGGCATCGGCCTTACCAATGTGCGCGAGCGGATCGAGGCGCGTTTCGGCGATGAGGCATCCATCGTGTCGGGGGCTGTGCCCGGCGGTTATGCCACGCATATCCGTCTGCCGCTGTTGCGCAGTGCAGATCGCAGGGAGGCGGCCGAATGAACGAAGCCGCACATGAGAATCTGCGGACCCTGATCGTCGATGATGAGCCCCTCGCCATCGAGCGCATGCAGGTGCTGTGCGCTGAACTGGACGGACTGTCTGTAGTTGGCACCGCCAATGACGGGCAATCGGCGCTGCGCCTGGCACGGAAACTCCTGCCCGACCTGCTGCTTCTGGACATGACCATGCCTGGCATGGACGGCCTTGCGGTAGCCAGGGAAGCGGCCAGGTTCGACACACCGCCCGCGGTGATCTTCGTGACCGCGCATGAGGATTTCGCGGTCGAGGCCTTTGATATCGACGCGGTGGATTATGTGCTCAAGCCCGTTGCCTCCGACCGGCTGGCGCGCGCCATCGGCAGGGCGCTGGCCCGGCGCGAATCCGTCAGGGCGGACGGGCGGCAATGGCTGACCGAATTCTGGGTGCCCTACCGTTCCGAGCTTCTGCGTATCGATGCGCAGGAAGTCAGCCGCATCGATGCCGAGCGCGACTATGTGCGCCTGCATGTCGGCGCTAACAGCTATCTCCTGCTGCAGACCATTGCGGGACTTGAAGCCAAGCTGGATCCGGAAAAGTTCATTCGCATCCATCGCTCCACGATTTTGCGCAGGGACATGATTCGCGGCCTGCGCCATGAAGGGCTGGGCGTGTGGGCGGTCGAAATGGAAGATGGCGAGGACCTGCGCATAGGGCGCACCTATCTCCGCAAGGTCAAGGCCATGGCCGGGCGCTGAAAATCGCGCTGGGCTGGCTCTGCCAAGACGAACGGGAGAAGGGCGCCCGGGGGAAGGCGCCCTTCAATCTCCTCCGCAAAACGGAACCACTTTCGTGAAGTGAAGGTCGCGCCGCAACCGGTGGGACTGTCACGGCCGCGGCGCAGGAACAGTGATAGGCCCATCGGCGTCCCGCATCTCTTTAAGCTCGACCTGACGCTGGTCTGGCTCGACGGGCGATTCGGCGACCCGACGAAGAGCCGAATGCGATCTACGAAAGGTGATTTGCGCATTCCCGGGCGTGTCGGCAAAAGGAAGGCATGGCCATCGTCATCACATTCCTGCTGGGAATCGCCAATTTCGCGATGCATCGCGCAGTGCTGGAAAGCGGCCATGCCATGGTGCGGGCGATGATGGGGCAGGGAAGCCTTCTAAGCCCGCGCGTCACTCTGGCCTTCGAATTCGGCCTTCTGTTCATTTCCCTGTTGCTTGTGTCGAGCGATGTGGAGGGGTGGGCCTGGGTCTATGCCTTCTACACATTGGCGAACGGCGTCGCTGCCTGGTTGATCGTCACGCGGCGGATCTGAAGCAGGGCATAGGTTTGCGTGCGATGATCTGTTAGCAGGCCTGCCAGAAATGTCCGACAAGCTCACCATCTTCCACCTCAGCGATATCCATTTCGGGATCGAGGACAATCGTGCGCTCGACTGGGTGAAAGCGGAGATTGCGGCGCGCAGGCCCGATGCCGTGGCGATTACCGGCGATCTGACGATGCGCGCCCGCCGCCATGAATTCGCCGCTGCCGAGAAATGGATCCGCTCGATCGATGTCCCGGTGACGATCGAGCCGGGCAATCACGATTTGCCGGGTTACCACCTCCCTATCCGCTATCTGAACCCCTTGAGCCGGTTTGAGGCGTTTCGCGAGCTGGTGGAGCGGCGGCTGGAAGTGGACGGCATCGCGCTGGTCCCTCTCAACACCAATGTGCCCGCACAGCCGCGGCTCAACTGGTCGAAAGGTTGGATCACGCCGCACGCATTGGATGATTGCCTGGCGCAGATCGACGCCCTGCCTTCGGGCACGCGCGCGCTGGTGACCGCACACCATCCGCTGCGCGAGGCAGGTACGCATGGCACGGCGCTCACCCGCAACGGCGCGAAGGCGCTGGAGGAGCTGGCACGGCGCAATGTGCTGGGGGTGCTTAGCGGGCATGTGCACGATGCCTTCGACATCATGGAGCAGACGCCCGGCGGGCCAGTGCGGATGATCGGCGCCGGTACGCTGTCGCACCGCATCCGTTCGACCCCGGCGAGCTTCAACGAGTTGACCTGGGACGGGGCAACGCTCTCAGTAACCGCGCGCAACATGGAAGGCGTCTCCAGCCATGACATGATGGTGGAGGAAGTGCCCGAAGACGCCATGCCCCCGCGCGAGGAAGGCGAACCCGTCGCACCCGTACACCACATCCCGCGCACCGACCCGCCAGGGGAATAATTCAGGCCCCCGGCTGAACGAAAAAGGGCGGCCCAACCGGACCGCCCCTTTCGTGCAATCGAGTGCAGTTCTGTGAAGCGTTAGCGCTTCGAGAACTGGAAGCTGCGACGTGCCTTGGCGCGGCCGTACTTCTTGCGCTCGACCACGCGGCTGTCGCGGGTGAGGAAGCCGGCGGCCTTCACGGTGGAACGCAGCGCGGGCTCGTACTTCGTCAGCGCCTGGCTGATGCCGTGCTTCACGGCGCCTGCCTGGCCGGACAGTCCACCACCCTTGACGGTGGCCACAACGTCATACTGGCCTTCACGCTCGGTGATGGAGAACGGCTGGTTGATCACCAGGCGCAGCGTCGGACGCGCGAAATAGATTTCCTGGTCCTTGCCATTGACGGTGACCTTGCCGGTGCCGGGCTTGATCCAGACGCGGGCCACGGCATCCTTGCGGCGACCGGTGGCATAGGCGCGGCCCTGCGCGTCCAGTTCCTGTTCGCGCAGCGGAGCGGCCGGAGTTGCAACAGCGTCGGCAGCAGGTGCGTCGGCGGCAATATCCTTCAGGTCCGACAGATCGGACACGGTGTTGTTTTCGTCAGCCATTACTGGGCAGCCTTGTTCTTGCGGTTCATGGAGGCAACGTCGAGCACTTCGGGCTTCTGGCCGTCATGCGGGTGCTCGGTGCCATTATAGAGGTGCAGGTTCTTCATCTGCACACGGCCCAGCGGACCGCTTGGGATCATGCGCTCTACGGCCTTTTCAAGCACGCGCTCGGGGAAGCGGCCTTCCAGCACCTTGCCGGCGGTCACTTCCTTCAGCCCGCCGGCATAGCCGGTGTGCTTGTAATAGACCTTGTCGGTCAGCTTCTTGCCGGTGAACTTCACCTTGTCGGCATTGATCACGATGACATGGTCACCGCAATCGACGTGCGGGGTATAGCTCGGCTTGTGCTTGCCGCGCAGGATATTGGCGATGATCGTTGCAAGGCGGCCGACAATCAGCCCGTCTGCATCGATGATATGCCACTTCTTCTCGACCTCGGCCGGCTTGATCGACCGGGTCTGCTTCGAAAGCGCCTTCATGGCTTCATAAATTCCTTGTTTCGCGAATGGATCGCCGCGCGCCTTCCGGTTTCACCGGGAGGTTTGCGAAGGCGCGCCATCTGTCGCGGAAACCCTCCCAAGTCAAGCTTTCTTGCGGGTTTGACGAGAGGTAAAATAATACCTCAACGACTCAGGTGGTCAGGCGGGGAGGAGATCCCAGCCTTCGAAGTTACGCCTCATGTCATTGCCCATACGGGTAATGACCTCGCGGTGGGCGTGGCGCATCAGCTGCGTCAGGGGGTCGCGTTCTGCTTCGAAGTGCGTCGTTACTTCGCCCTTGTCGCCCCAGGGCAAGGCGATCTCGCGGCGATCGGACCGCGAATTGTCAACCGGGGCAAAGAGGTCTCTGGGCAATTCTGCCGTCAGCCTTGTGCCGGTGTTGTGCAGCGCCTCGATAAAGTCGACCGCTTCGTTCGCCTGTTTCCCGGTCTCGACCGGGAAACGCTGGCGCACATCCCGCATCGCATGTTCGGCTGCGCTCGCCGACAGCTCCGCATTGCCTTCGACAATCTGTCCCGCGGCATCGAGCATGAGCGGGAACATGCCCGTTTCCACCCGCTGTTCCTCTATCGCGGCGAAACTCGCGAGCGCCTCGGGGGCCTCGACGCGCGCGGAAAGCTGCTCGCCACCGAGAATAAACCCGGCGGCAACAGGCTCAAACCTGACGCGAAAATCCCTTGTCACAGTGAAAGTCTTGCCGTCGGGAAGGCCGCGCACCAGCCTGCGGCGGTACAGCATGTTGCCCGATGGCGGCAGGATCGAACTGGACCCCGGCGTTTCCGCAGCAACACGCTGCGAAGCGAGCAAGGGGAGCAAAGAGGCTCCCAGTGCAAATTTCAGCATTTCTCTGCGGTCTGCGCAGGTCATCTTGCCGCTCCACTGTTCACGATGCTGCCGAGCCATTCTGCCGTGGCTTTCGATGATGCGGGTGCATTCCACGCAGTGATGGACGCAGTGTCGTAGGAATGCAAGCGTTCAAGCCGATCGATCAGGGCCGGCACAAGTGCTTGATCGGTCTTGAATAATGCTCCCACTTCGCGCGCCTCGCCGCGCTCTCCCAGCCATTCGTAAAGCGAGACCATGCCCGGGATGATATTGGCGCAAGCAATCAGTTTCTCGTCGAGCATCTGGCCGGCAACCCGCCTTGCCTCCTCCTCATCGGGGAAGGGGCACCACAGCAGGGCCGGGCCCTCGCTCATGCCCGCTGCCCCAGCCGATGCGCGCCCCATGCCGTTGCCGCCACCAGCAGCGCGCCCACCAGTTGGTGGGCGACTGCCAGCCATAGTTCGACACCCGTCATCACCGTGGCAACGCCCAGAATGATCTGCGTGCCGAAAGCCGAATGGATGTAGATGGAAGAGCGCCGGTCACCCGCCCTCTTCAGCGCGCGCGCCATCACCACCAGCGCGGCAACCGCGGCCCATGCCCACCAGCGATGCAGCCAGTGAAGCAGGAACGGATCATGCGTAAGCGTCCAGAAGAAGCCATTGCGCCAGCCGATTTCGGGGAAAAGCCGCCCCTGCATCAGCGGCCATGTGTCGGAGGCGAGGCCCGCATTGAGGCCCGCCACCCAGGCGCCGAGCAGCAATTGCACGAAGAGAATCACCAGCGTGACGCCCGCCAGCCCGCTTATCCTGGCCGGTCTCGCCCGAGGGCCATGCTCCAGCTGCAACATGTCTCGTGCGGTCCAGACAAGTGCGCCCAGCGTAAGGAGCGCGGTAAGCAGGTGGATCGACAGCCAGAAGTGCGAGACATCGGTCATCTCTCCATTGAGTCCCGAGCGGACCATGAACCACCCGAAAGCACCCTGAAGGCCGCCCAATGCCAGCAGCGCCAGCAGGCGCGGTTTGTAACCTTTGGGAATGGCGCCCCTGACCCAGAACCACGCCAGCGGTAGGGCAAAGGCCAGGCCGATCACGCGCCCGATCAGGCGGTGGAACCATTCCCAGAAGTAGATGAACTTGTAATCGCGCAGCGTCATGCCTGCCGGACCATTGACCTGCTGGTATTCGCCAATCTGCTGATAGGCCTCGAACTCGGCCTGCCATTGCTCTTCGCTAAGCGGTGGAATGGCACCGGTCACCGGCTTCCATTCGGTGATGGACAGCCCGCTCTCGGTCAGCCGCGTGATCCCGCCCACCGCCACGATCAGCGTGACGAGCGCGGCTACCACGAAAAGCCAGCGCGCAAGGGCGAGCGGGCGGGCTGCGGTCTGTGTGTCCGTCGTTCCGGATTCGTTTGATGTCGCCATGCGAAGCGATGTGCTCCGGCAACACCCGAATCGCAAGTTTCCATTTTGGCCCGAACCCAAGCAGAAAATCGGTTGCGCAATGATATAGCGTTACATACATGGGGCACATGGCTTCTGTTCTCACACGGATTCGCGGCCGCCTGGACCGCGTCGGCGTGCTTTTGTCATGCCTGTGCCTGATTCACTGTGTCCTGGGGCTGGTGCTGGTGGCGGGCCTGGGCGTGGGCGCCACCTTCCTGCTCGATCCCGCTATCCACAGGGTCGGCCTGTTGCTGGCGACCATCGTTGCCGGCGTGGCGATCGGCATGGGCGCCATCCGCCATCGCCGTGCCGCGCCTTTCGTGGTGGCAATGACAGGACTTTCCTTCATGGGCGGCGCGCTCGCCGTGGGCCATGGCTATGAGGAAGCCGTGTTCACGATCATTGGCGTGATCCTGGTGGCTGCTGGCCATGTGCTGAACTTGCGCAAGGCGTAGGTTCGTCTATCTGCTCGCCTGCATGAGCGAGAGCATTTCCATCACCGTCAATGGCGAACCGCGCCAGAGCAATGCCGCGACCGTTGCCGCGCTGGTGCGCGAGCTGGGCCTCAAGCCTGAAAAGGTGGCGGTGGAACTCAATGGCGAGATCGCCCCGCGCTCCACTCTCGAAAATGTGCCGCTGAACGATGGCGACGTGCTGGAAATCGTCCATTTCGTGGGCGGGGGCTGACACACGCCTGTTGCTCTTGCAGCCCATCGCCGATACCGGTTTCGAAATGACCGAGATGCCGACAATCCAGACCGATCCTGCAACCGACGACAGCTGGGAAGTGGCGGGCCGCCGCTTCACCTCGCGCCTGATCGTGGGCACGGGCAAGTACAAGGATTTCGCCCAGAACGCAGCTGCCGTCGAAGCGAGCGGTGCCCAGATCGTCACCGTGGCGGTGCGCCGGGTCAATGTCTCCGATCCGAACCAGCCGGTGCTGATGGACTATATCGATCCCAAGAAGATCACCTACCTTCCCAATACTGCGGGCTGCTACACAGCCGAGGATGCGATCCGCACGTTGCGTCTGGCGCGCGAGGCGGGGGGATGGGACCTGGTCAAGCTGGAAGTGCTGGGCGAGGCGCGCACGCTCTATCCCGACATGCGCGAAACGCTGAAGGCCACCGAAGTGCTGGTGAAAGAGGGCTTCAAGCCGATGGTCTATTGCGTCGATGACCCCATCGCCGCGAAACAGCTGGAGGAGGCGGGTGCAGTGGCGATCATGCCGCTGGGCGCGCCGATCGGTTCGGGCCTGGGAATCCAGAACAGGGTGACCATCCGCCTGATCGTGGAGGGTGCAGGCGTGCCCGTGCTCGTCGATGCCGGCGTGGGCACAGCCTCCGAAGCGGCACAGGCAATGGAGTTGGGCTGCGACGGAGTGCTGATGAACACCGCCATAGCCGAGGCGAAGGACCCCATCCGCATGGCGCACGCGATGAAGCATGGCGTGATCGCCGGCCGCGAGGCCTATCTCGCCGGACGCATGCAAATGCGCAAATATGCCGACCCCAGCTCGCCCCTCGCCGGGCTGATCTGAAAAATCTTTTCCCGCCCGCTTATCACAAACCATTTCTTAACCATGTCGGCGCAAGCTCCCTTTTGACACACGAGGGAGCCGATCATGGCTAACACGAAGACAGCCACGTTGACCATTGCCGAGATGCGCGAATTCGCCAGCTTCACGGCGGAAGAACAGCTTTTCATCGAACGCGCACTCGATATTTCCATGGGCCGCGGCGATGCCTTCAAGGCATGGGGCGCCCACATCGGCGGCACCTCCACCATTCGCGCCCAATATATCGCCTACCGCGAGCTGCGGGGCCTGCGCGAAAGCATGCCGGCCGAAGACAATTTCGATGGTGTCGCCAGCTTCATCGGTGCGCTCATCCGAATTTCAGCGCAGGACCTGGCGCAGGAACAGATCAGCTGCTTCTCCGCCTATCGTTTTCTCTATGAGCGGTTGCTCGGCGCTGAAGTGCGCCCCTTCCTTCCTTCCGCCTTCTGCGGAGCGGCCGCTCTACCCCATATCCGCCCCTGCCGGCGCAAGATGCTGCTGCAGAGCTTGAGCGAAGCGGCCGCCACCGCGCCTGCCTGGTCACCCTACCAGCCGCATTTCTTCCCCGAGAAGATAGAGGAAGAGGCGGCCTGAGCCAGCTTCAATAAAGCGCGTCGATCCGGTCCTGGTATGCTGCGCGGATTTGCGGGCGGCGAATCTTCATCGTTGGCGTCATCCGCCCGTTCTCGACGGTGAAGGCCTCATCCGCGATAGTGAACTTGCGGATCTTCTCGATTACCGAAAGTTCCTGGTTGGTGCGGTCGACAGCCGCCTTGATCGCCTTCTGGAATTCGGGAAGGTCGCTCAGCGGGCCTGAATCCGCGCCGCATGCATGGTCGCGCGCCCATTGCTTCTGCCATTCGGCATCGGGAACGATAAGCGCGACCATGTAGGGGCGCTTGTCCCCGCTCACCATGGCCTGGGCAATCTCGGGCTGCAGGGTGAGCATGCCTTCGAGCTTTTGCGGGGCGATATTGTCACCCTTGTCGTTGACGATGATGTCCTTCTTGCGATCGGTGATGGCGATCCGTCCGCCTTCATCGAAATGGCCGATGTCGCCGGTGTGCAGCCAATCTTCGGGCAAGACTGCCCTGGTTGCCTCGGGGTTGTTCCAATAGCCCTTCATCACGCACTCGCCGCGCACCAGGATTTCGCCATCCTCTGCGATTTTCACCTCGACCCCGCGCAAGGGCGGGCCAACCGTATTGAGGCGGATGCCGGCAGAGGGATAGTTGCAGGCGACAACGGGCGCAGTTTCAGTCTGGCCATAACCCTGCAGCATGACCAGTCCCATCGCCTGGAAGAAGCCGCCGACTTCGGGATTGAGTGGCGCGCCGCCCGATACCAGCGCCTTGATCCTGCCGCCGAACTGCTTGCGGATCTTGGGGCGCAAGGTGAGATTGAGCATCCAGCCGGTGGGCAGGTCCCCGAGCGAACGCCTGCCAGCAATCTGCCGCTCGCCCAGCGCAATGGCCTTGCCGAGCAGGAATCCTGCTGCGCCGCCTTTCTTCTCCACCGCCTTGATGATCTTGTCGCGCAGCAGTTCGAACAGGCGTGGCACCACGATCATGAAGGTGGGCTGGGCTTCGGCGAGGTTGGTCGACAGCTTGTCCAGCCCTTCGGCAAACCAGATATCCGCGCCCAGGCCCACCGGCAGGTAGACGCCGGCAGTATGCTCCAGCGCATGGCTCATCGGCAGGAACGAAAGGAAGCGCTCCTCGCCCCAGCCAAACTCGCCCGCCAGTATCTCGCCTGCCGCGAGGCAATTGTGCAGGATGGCACCGTGGTGCAGCATCACCCCGCGCGGGGACCCGCTCGTCCCGCTGGTATAGATGATGCAGGCAAGGTCGTCGCGGGTGACCGCGGCAGCGCGCCGGTCGACAGCAGCGCGCGCCGCGATACTGTCGCCTGCGATCGCATCCTTCCACTGGCAGATATCGAAGCTGCCCGATTGCGCGGAAGGAATTGTGTCCATCGCGATCACATGCTCGGCATGGCCGGCCCGCAGCATGGCGGGGAACAGGGGTTTGGCGAGCCTTTCGTTGGAAACGAAGACCGCGCGCGCGCCGCTATCATCCAGGATGTGGCAGTGATCGCCCTCCGTATTGGTGGTGTAGGCAGGGGTGGTGATGCAACCGGCGGCCATGATGGCGAGGTCCGCAATCACCCATTCGGGGCGGTTTTCGGAAACCAGAATGACGCGGTCGCCGGGATTGAGGCCCAGATCTACCAGCTTCTGGGCTAGCAGGCAGGCCTGCCGCGCTGCCTCGCCATAAGAGATGGAGGCCCATTTGCCGCCGGTCTTGGCGGTCAGGAAGGGGCGGTCCGGCCGCTCGTCAGCGCGCCGCAGGAACAGGCCGACAAGGCTTTGTGCGTCTTCAACGTCCTGCAATTCCATGCTTCCCGCCCCTCTTCCCGTCCGGTTCGTACGGCCGCATTCCCGTGTGCAGGGTCCAGATTAGGCCGCTCGGTTGCCGGGAGCAAGATCAGGGGTGGATGGCCACGCCTTCGCTTCGCGGATCGGCGGCACCCACCCATTCGCCATCGACCAGCTGTGCAGCATTGGCCTTGAACGGCAGCTGCCGCGTGGCGACAGAATGGCCCATCGCTTCCCACTCCGCCCGCATGGCCAGCAGGGGAGAGCCTTCTTCCACCGTGATCGTGTCACCGGGGGAATAGAGGCCAGGCAGGGCAATGGCCTCACCCACCGGAAGCCCCCAGTCGATCACGCCGATCAGCGCCTTGGCCACTTGCACAGGGATGGTCCCTCCGCCCGCCGCGCCAATCGCGAGCACCAAGCGCCCTTCGCTGTCGAACACTACTGTCGGCGCCATCGAGCTGCGCGGGCGCTTGCCGCCCTGCACCCTGTTGGCGACGGCGCGCCCGCCATTTTCTGGCACGAAGCTGAAATCGGTCAGCTCGTTATTGAGGTAGAAGCCGCCATACATATGGCCCGAACCGAATGGCCCCTCCACCGTGGAGGTATAGGTCACCGCGCTGCCCCACCGGTCGACGGCGACAAAATGGCTGGTGCCCATCTCTTCCGGCCCCTCGCCCTGCGAGAGGATAATCTGCGATCCCGGCGGTGTGCCCGGTTCGACCGAAGCCATGCGCGTTGTGGCGGAAATCAGGGCGCCGCGCTCGCGCAGATAATTGTCATCCATCAAGCCGCCGAGGGGCACGCGAACAAAATCGCTGTCACCCAGATAGAGTTCGCGGTCGGAATAGGCGAGGCGCTGGCTCTCGGCAAAGAGATGCCAGGCCGTGGGCGATGCGGAGCCGAGTGCGGAAAGGTCGAAGCCCTCCAGCTGCTTCAACACGGCAAAAACGGTGGTCGCCCCCGAGGATGGCGGGCCCATGCCGCAGATCCTGTATGTGCGGTAGATGCCGCAGGGGCTCTCCCGCCATACCGCGCTGTAGGAAGCAAGATCGGCCGGGGTCATATCCCGCTCGCCCGGGGTCGCCTCGGCCACGACTTGCGCCAGCCCTTCAGCCCATTCCCCCCGATAGAAGGCGTCAGCACCCTGCCCGGCGAGCATTTCCAGCGTCCCGGCCAATGCGGGATTGCGGACGATGGTTCCGGCGGGCAGCGGCTCGCCAGCCTCGTCGAAAAACAGCGCGCGTCCTGCCTCCACATTGCCTGCGCGATTGGCGGCAAAGGTCAGGAATTCGCGGAAACGGGGCGTTACTTCCCACCCGTCACGGGCAAGCGCGATGGCAGGATCGAACAGTTCCGCCCACGGCAGCTTGCCGTATCGCCCGTGCGCTTCGGCGGCGAGGCGGATATTGCCCGGTACGCCGATGGAAAGCCCGGTCAGCACTGCGCGGGGGAAAGGTAAGGGACTGCCATCTTCTGCCAGGAACCAGTCCGGCCCGGCGGCGGCGGGCGAGGTCTCGCGCCCGTCAAGCGTCACCACCGTGCCATCGGGTGAACCGCGCAGGTAGAAGCCGCCCCCGCCGATCCCCGAGCTTTGCGGCTCGACCACGCTGAGTGCCAGCATGGTGGCAATTGCCGCATCGGTGGCGCTGCCCCCGCGCCGGAGCATTTCCGCTCCGGCCTCTGCAGCGCGAGGGTCCGCGGCGCTGACTACGCCTTGCGTGAGAGTTGCTGTGGTGGGCGTTTCCGCCTGGACAGAGGCGCATCCGGCAAGCGCCAGCGGCGCGGCAAGGGCGAGCAGCAGGGGACGTAGCATCCGCTTTACCTATTCGCTTCCCACCGCCTCGGCAATGGAGGCGAACCCGTCTCGCCGCATCAGTTCTTCCAGCCCCCTGGTGATCTCGCGCGCTATGCCCGGACCGCGATAGACCATGGCGGAATAGAGCTGCACCAGAGATGCACCCGCGCGGATTCGTTGCCATGCGTCTTCGGCGGTGGCGATTCCGCCGACGCCGACCAGCGGCATTTGCCCGCCCGTCGCCTTGCGGAAATCGCGCAGCCGATCGAGCGCCATGTCCTTGAGCGGTTCGCCTGACAGCCCACCCGCCTCACCTGCATGTCGCGACTTGAGTGGTGGGCGGGCAACGGTGGTGTTGGAGACGATCAGCGCGCCCAGCTTCTTGTCGATCGCGATGCGCGCAATGGCATCGATGTCGGCAGGCGCCAGGTCTGGTGCGACCTTGAGGAACACCGGCGGACAGTGGCCGCCATGCATGGCCGCAGCCATATCGCGCACGCCCATCACCGCATCGAGCAGCGCGGTGAGCGCGCCTTCGTCCTGCAAGGCGCGCAGGCCGGGGGTGTTGGGGCTGGAAATATTGACCGCCAGATAGCTTGCCAATGGCGCCATCATATTGGTCATTGCGGCATAATCGGCGATGCGATCGGCCGAATCCTTGTTCGCGCCAATGTTGATGCCGACAACGCCGCCGCGCCACAGGCGTTTGGCCAGCCGCGCCGCCGCCGCTTCGCCGCCGCCATTGTTGAAGCCCATGCGGTTGATGACGGCCTGGTCCTCTTCCAGCCTGAACAGGCGCGGTCTGGGATTGCCCTCCTGCGGGCGCGGCGTGATCGATCCGACCTCGGCAAAACCGAAACCCAGCCCCAGCAGCGCATCGGGCACTTCGCCATCCTTGTCGAATCCTGCAGCCATGCCCAACGGGTTGGGGAAGTCTATTCCCGCTACTTGGGTGGAGAGAGGGCCATCTGCCCCCGAATTCTTGCCTACCGGCATGAATTTGAGTGAATTTACTGCGATTCGGTGTGCTTTTTCGGCATCGAGCAAGAAAATGGCCGAGCGAAGCAGTCGATAGATCATGCACAGCCTATGGCAAAGAGGTTTGGCGGTGTCGATGGCGACCCTTGCCTTTGCGCTATCTGGGCGGCGAACTTACTCAAAACTTAAGATAATTCGAGAATCTGAAAATTCACATGTGCGATGTCGCCTTCATACAAGCGGATCATGCGCGAATCACATATACAGACTTTGCGACCCGAAGGGCTCGACGCACATTGCGACGGGTTCTCGACTTTGAAGGGCGGCCTTTCGGGGCCGCCCCTTTTTTGTGCGCTTTATGCTAACGACTCGCAACAAGGGGTTTGGCGTTGAAAGCGGGCAGACCCGTCCCTAGGTGAAATCGGAACGAATCACTCCAATTAACCGTGAGAAGGGAAAATGCGCCTCTCCAGCATGGCAGATTACGCCGTTGTCACAATGTGCGCCGCCGCGCGCCATTGCGGCTTTGCGCGCGTTTCCGCTGCCGATCTGGCGGAAGAGACCAATATTCCGCTCCCCACCGTGCAGAAGCTGGTCAGTGCCCTGTCCCGGGCAGGCCTGCTCAAGTCCATGCGCGGGGCTGGCGGAGGCATCCAGCTGGCCCGCCCGGCAGCGGCGATCACGCTCGCCAATATCGTCGAGGCGATTGAAGGCCCGATCGCGCTGACAGCCTGCGTCGAGGAAGGGCGGCATGATTGCGCGCTCGAATCCTGTTGCAGCGTCCGTCCGCATTGGGACCTGGTGAACAGCACAATGCGCGGCGCACTGGAAAGCGTGAAGCTGACAGACCTTGCCCGCACGAAAGAACAGATTCCCGCATGACCGAACAGACCGACATCAAGGAAATTCAGGACAAGGACGCACGCGAAGCTGCCGCAAAGGTGGCCGAGTACGAATTCGGCTGGTCGAGCGATATCGAGCAGGAGTTCGCGCCCAAAGGCCTGAACGAGGATACCGTCCGCTTCATCTCCGCCAAGAAGCGGGAGCCGGAATGGATGCTCGAATGGCGGCTTAAGGCCTTCCGCCTGTGGCTCACGATGGAAGAGCCCAACTGGGCCAAGGTCGGCTATCCCAGGATCGATTACCAGGACGCCTATTATTACGCCGAGCCGAAGAAGAAGCCTGAGTTGGGATCGCTCGATGAAGTCGATCCGGAGATTCTGCGCGTCTATGAGAAGCTCGGTATCCCGCTGGCAGAGCAGGAAGTGCTCGCCGGGGTAAAGGGTGCGCGCAAGGTGGCGGTGGATGCCGTGTTCGACAGCGTCAGCGTTGCCACAACCTTCCGCAAGGAACTGGAAAGCGCGGGCGTCATCTTCCGCTCTATCAGCGAGGCGATCCGCGAATATCCCGAGCTGGTAAAGAAGTGGCTCGGCAAGGTCGTGCCGCAGCATGACAACTATTTTGCCGCGCTCAATTGCGCGGTCTTTTCCGATGGCACCTTCGTCTACATCCCCGAAGGCGTGCGCTGCCCGATGGAGCTTTCGACCTACTTCCGCATCAATGCGGAGAATACCGGCCAGTTCGAACGCACGCTGATCGTGGCCGAAAAGGGCAGCTACGTCTCCTATCTCGAAGGCTGCACCGCGCCCATGCGTGACGAGAACCAGCTGCACGCAGCCGTGGTGGAACTGGTCGCGATGGAAGATGCGGAGATCAAGTATTCGACCGTGCAGAACTGGTATCCCGGCGATGCGTCAGGCAAGGGCGGGATCTACAATTTCGTCACCAAGCGCGGCCTGTGCCAGGGCGCGCGCAGCAAGATCAGCTGGACGCAGGTCGAAACCGGCAGCGCAGTGACGTGGAAGTACCCCTCCTGCGTGCTCAATGGCGAAGACAGCGTGGGTGAGTTCTACTCTGTCGCCGTCACCAACAATTACCAGCAGGCCGATACCGGCACCAAGATGATCCATAACGGCAAGGGCAGCCGCTCGACGATCATCTCCAAGGGTATCAGCGCGGGCAAGAGCAACAACACCTATCGCGGCCTCGTCCGCGTGGGCGCCAATGCCGACAATGTGCGCAATTTCACCCAGTGCGACAGCCTGCTGCTCGGCAGCACCTGCGGCGCGCATACTGTGCCCTATATCGAGGTGAAGAACCCCACCGCGCAGATCGAGCATGAGGCGACCACCAGCAAGATCAGCGATGACCAGCTGTTCTACGCCATGCAGCGCGGGCTCGACGAGGAGCAGGCCGTGGCGCTGATCGTCAACGGCTTTGCCAAGGAAGTGCTCAAGGAACTGCCGATGGAATTTGCCGTCGAGGCGCAGAAGCTGCTGGCGATTTCGCTGGAAGGGTCAGTTGGATGAGCGGTTCAACCTTCCGCCGTCATGCCGGACCTGTTCCGGCATCCAGCTTTTCTTCTGTCGCGATGATCGATGGCAGCTGGACCCCGGAACAAGTCCGGGGTGACGAAGAAGCGATCTCGCTTGAGGGGAGT